>DATCUT010000071.1:0-37475 GCA_036561785.1 Rhodanobacter sp. | reverse complement strand
GGCGCCGACCACCAGTACGCGGGCCGGCGTGCGCGCCGGCGCGATGCGTTCCGGGTGCCAGCCCTTGCGCCATTCCTCACCCATGGTCGGGTTCTGCGTGCAGCGGATCGGCGAGATGGTCATGTCGCCGGAGACGCAGATGTTGCAGCCGATGCATTCGCGGATGTCGTCGACGCGGCCTTCCTCGATCTTGCGCGGCAGGAACGGGTCGGCGATCGACGGACGCGCGCAGCCGATCATGTCCAGCACACCGCGCTTGAGCTGCGACACCATGGTGTCCGGCGAGGTGAAGCGGCCCACACCCACCACCGGCTTGCTGGTGGTTTTCTTGACGAAGTCGATGAACGGTTCCTGCGCGCCCTCGGCGACGAAGCGCGAGGGCACCGAGTCGTTGTACCAGGCGGCCACGTTCACGTCCCACAAGTCCGGCAGCTCGGCCAGCATGCCCACGATCTCCTTCGCCTCGGCCAGCTCGACGCCGCCGGGGCCGAGCAGTTCCTCGGTGGCGAAGCGGAGTGCCACCGCGCAGGTGTCGCCGACCGCGTCCTTGGTGTCCTGCAGGACCTCGCGCAGCAGGCGCACGCGGTTCTCCAGCGGGCCGCCGTAGGCGTCGCTGCGCTGGTTGCGCCGGCGTTGCAGGAAATGCATCGCCAGCGACAGGTCGTGCGCGGCGTAGACGTAGATGATGTCCATGCCTGCGCGCTTGCCGCGGATCGCCGCCTCGCGATGCCAGCGCCGGTACTCGCGGATGTCGTGCAGGGTCATCGCGCGCGCCTGCGACGGGTAGCCGTATTTGGACGGCTGGTGCGACGGCGCCAGCAGCACCTCGCGCGAATACAGGTTCGACGCGGTGGGGCCGTTGTGCGACAACTCCAGCGCGGCGAGCGCGCCGTGCGCGTGCACCTTGTCGCACATCAGCGCCAGCGCGGGAATGTCGCGGTCATCCCACAGCCGCGCCTCGACGTAGGGCGTGAGGTCGCCGCTGGGATGGATCTCGCACTCCTCGGTGGAGACCACCGCCCAGCCACCCTCGGCCTTGGTCTCGCGCATCGCCGCATGCGCCAGCGGCATCGCGTGGCCCATGCCGTTGCAGTGCGGCACCTGGAAGAAGCGGTTCTTCGCGGTGACCGGGCCGATCTTGAGCGGGGTAAACAGGATGTCGTAGCGGGGGTCGCGCATGGTGCTCAGGCCTCGACGGGCGCGACCGGCTTGCGGCGCAGTCGCATGAAGACATACAGCGGCAGGCCGGCCGCGATCAGGCCGAGTGCGTACACGAACGGCTCGCCGCCGATGCCGACGAAGGCGAATACCACGTACGCCGCGCCGACACTGGCCACAAGCAGCACGCTGCGTCCACTGCAGCCCGGCGTGCCGCGTCGCCACAACACGATCAGCGCCAGCGCGCTGCACAGATACAACGGCAGGTTGGCCGCGGTCACCACGCGGGTGAGGAAAGTGAATGCAGCCACCAGCGAGCGGCTGTAGCTCATCCACACCATGACCGAGGCCAACGCGGCGGTGATCACCAGTGCGATGGCCGGAGTGCCATGACGGTTGTTGCTTGCGAGCCGCGGTGGCAGCACGCCGTTGTCAGCCATGGTGCGGGTCAGTTGACCGGCCAGCAGGGTCCAGCCGTTGAGCGCGCCCAGTCCGCTGATCACCACGAACAGCGCCAGCCAGCGGCCGAAGCCGGCACGACCGAAAGTGTCCATCAGCAGGGCGAACGGCGCGCTGGCGTTGGCCAGCACATCCTGCCGCAACAAGAGCAGCGGCACGGCCGAGACGATCACGTAGATCACGGCAACGAGCACCGTCCCGGTCATCGTGGCGCGCGGGATAGTACGGCCCGGATCGTTCACCCGCGCGGCCGGGATGCTGGCCGACTCGATGCCGAGCATCGCAAACAGCGCGATGGTGGAGGCGGCCATCACGCCGCCCAGGCTGAGCGGCGTAGCGGGCGGGTGCGCCACGTAACTGGCCGGTGCGGTCAGCAGCACCCAGCCGCCGAGCAGGCCGATCGCCAGCATGGGCAGCAACTTCAATGCTGAAGTCACGATCTGCACCGTGCCGCCGGCGCGTACGCCGAACAGGTTGATCAGCGTGAACAGCCACAGCAGGCCGAGTGCGAACCACACCGGCGGGATCACCGCGAGTTGAGGCATCACCACGGTGATGTAGCCGACCACGCCGGTGGCCAGCGCCGCGTTGGTCAGCCACAACGAAACCCAGTACGCCCACATCGCCATGTAGGCGGGCAGTTCGCCGAGCGTGCTGTGGATGTAACCGTAGGGCCCGTCGGCGCCGGGCAGGGCGGAGGAAAGATGCGCGAACACCCGGGCCAGGGTAAGGCAGCCGAACAGGGTGATGCCCCAGCCGATCAGCGCGTTGAAACCGTATGGCGCCAGCGACGCCGGCAGCACGAAGATGCCCATGCCGATGACGTTGCCCACGATCAGTGCGGTGCAGGTCCAGAAGCCGATCTTGTTGCTGTTGCGCATGCCGGCTTCCGCTTGGGGTCAGTTGAGGAGGAGCAGTCGGCCGGAGCGGCGCATGCTCATGCGGATTCGCCGGCGGGGCCGGCATAGGCCGCGCGCAGCAGGTTCTGGAAATGCCAGACGCCGCCCTCGCGTTTCGGGTTCAGCCGGCCGGGGACATAAAATCCGGACGCCAGTCCCTTCTGCACCGCTTCGCAGATCGCGATGTCCTCGTTCTGCACTTCGTCGCTGAATGCCTGGTCGGCGGCGATGCGTGCCTGGGCGCCGGCGTCCTGTGCGTAGTAGTAGTCGAACACGATGCGGCAGCGGTCCGGTCCCAGCGGCAGGATGCGGTTGGTCTGCAGCCGTCCGGGCATGATGTTGAGCATCACGTTGGGGTAGATGAAGTAGTAGTACGCCTGGCCGTCGCCGTAGAGCTCGGTGCTGTTGCGCAGCGGCGAGGATTGCAGCGAATGCCACGGGAACAACTCGGTGTCGTAGGCGCGGTAGTCGAGCACCCTGGACAGGCCCGGGTGCACGTGTGGCAGGTGGTAGCCCTCGAGGAAATTGTCGACGTAGACCTTCCAGTTGCAGTCGATGTCGTAGTTGTCGCGGCGCAGGTAGCGCATGGCTGACAGGTCGATCGGCGCGATGCGCTCGGCGATGCCGGCATAGACCTCGTCGAACGGCGGCACATCCTGCGCCAGCGCGACGAACACCAGACCCTGCCATTCGCGCACGCGCAGCGGCGGCAGGCGGATGTCCTCGACCCGGAAATCGCAGGCGTCCTGCATTTCCGGCGCACTGCGCAGTTGGCCTTCGAGGGTGTAGGTCCAGCCGTGGTACTTGCAGTGCAGCGCTTTGGCGCCCTTGCCATTGCACAGCGCCAGCGGCCCCGCTCGGTGGCGGCAGACATTGGGGAAGGCGCGCAGCACGCCGTCCGGTCCGCGCACCAGCAGGATGGGCACCCCGGCAATCTGCTCGACGACATGGTCGCCCGGTTCGGCCAGTTGCTCCTGGTGTGCCACCAGCTGCCAGCTGCGCGCGAATACCGCACGCTGTTCCATCGCGAGCATCGCGTCGCCGGCGTAGTAGCGGGCGGGCAGGGCGTGCGCGCGGTTGAGTTCCTCGACCATGGTGTCGGTAGGCATGAGCAGGTGCGGTCCCCGGATGGATGGGCGCGGCGAGCGGTCGTCTTCCGGAGCCTCCATGTCCCGCATGCCGTCTCGCGTCCGCCGCAGTGTTTGCCCGATCCAGCCTAGCGCCTCTGTCGAACCGGGGGCAACCGGTTCCGGCCTGCCACGGGGCGGGATACCGAAGCCTGACATGTTTGCCGGCACCTACTATCTACCGGCCGGGTTCAGTTGTAGATTGCAGCGATACCCGTGAGGAGCTGCTGCCGTCCATGCAACGCGCTGTGTCCCGGCTGTGCTGCCGCGCGAGACTCGACCCGCACGGGCAGGGCGCATTGTCACGGCGGGGTCGGCCGTGACGGGCGCGCCGGCCACCGGTACGCTGGAACAGGCCCTGGCCCACGCAGCGCGCCTGCTGGAGCGGGCCCCGGCACTGGCCGTCGAGCAGCTCGACGAAATTCTGCAGGTGGCCGCCGGTCATCCGGTCGCACTGCAGTTGCTGGCCGCCGCGCGCTCGCTGCAGGGAGACGCGCAAGGCGCGCTCGACATCCTCATTCCCCTGGCGCAGGCCCAGCCGAACTGGGCCATGATCCATTTCGACCTGGGACTGGCCCTTGGTCACCGCGGGAGCGGGCAGGAAGCGATCCAGGCGTTGCGCCGTGCGTTGGCGCTGAAGCCCGACCTGCCGCAAGCCTGGCGTGCACTTGGCGACCATCTGATGGCGGCGGGCGAACAGGATGCGGCGGACGCGGCGTACGCCAGCCACGTGCGTCATTCCACCCGCGATCCGCACCTGTTGACTGCCGCCGTCGCCCTGGTCGAGAACCGCATCCCCGAGGCCGAGGCCTTGTTGCGCGAGCACCTGAAGCAGGCGCCGACCGACGTGGCGGCGATCCGCATGTTCGCCGAGGTCGCTGCCCGGCTGGGCCGCAACGAGGACGCCCTGCACTTGCTCGAGCGCTGCCTGGAGCTGGCGCCCAGCTTCCAGGAAGCGCGCCAGAACTATGCGCTGGTCCTGCATCGCAGCAACCAGCCGGAACAGGCGCTGGTCCAGATCGAACAACTGCTGGCAGCCGATCCGGGGCATCTGGGCAACCGCAATCTCAAGGCGGTGGTGCTGTGCCGGATCGGCGACTACGAGCCCGCCATCCGCATCTATGCCGACCTGCTGGAGCACTACCCGCGCCATGCGAAAGTGTGGGTGAGCTACGGCCATGCGCTGAAAACCGCCGGGCACACCGAGCGCGCCATCGCCGCCTATCGCCGCAGCCTGGAGCTCGAGCCGTCATTCGGCGAAGTCTGGTGGAGCCTGGCCAACCTGAAGACCTTCCGCTTCAGCGCCGACGAGCTGGCCGCGATGCGCGGGCAGCTGGCGCGCGCGGATCTTGCCGAAGATGACCGCCTGCACCTGGAGTTCGCCGTCGGCAAGGCGCTGGAAGACGCCGGCGAGTACGAGCCGTCCTTCCGGCACTACGCGCAGGGCAATGCGATCCGCCGCGCGCAGGTGCACTACAGCGCCGACGACACCAGCGCGCGGGTGCGCTACATCCGCGAGCACTACACCCGCGACTTCTTCGCCGCGCGCGCGGGCGCCGGCAGTCCGGCGCATGACCCGATCTTCGTCGTCGGGCTGCCGCGTGCCGGCTCCACGTTGATCGAGCAGATCCTGTCCAGCCACAGCCAGGTCGAAGGCACGATGGAGCTGCCCGAGGTCACCTCGATCACGCGTCTGCTGCGCATGCAGGGCGATGCCGACAGCGTGATGCCCTACCACGGCGCACTGGCGGCACTCGATGCCGATGCCCTGCGCGCGCTCGGCGAGCGCTACCTCGCGCACACCCGGATCCAGCGCAAGACCGCGGCACCGCTGTTCATCGACAAGATGCCGAACAACTTCATGCACATCGGCCTGATCCACCTGATGCTGCCGAACGCGAAGATCATCGATGCGCGCAGGCACCCGCTGGCCTGCTGCTTCTCGGCCTTCAAGCAGCATTTCGCGCGCGGGCAGAGCTTCAGCTACGACCTGCAGGACGTGGGGCGCTACTACCGCGACTACGTCGCGCTGATGGCGCATTTCGATGCGGTGCTGCCCGGGCGCATCCATCGCGTCGCGTACGAGCGCATGGTCGACGACACCGAGGGGCAGGTGCGTCGCCTGCTCGAGTATTGCGGCCTGCCGTTCGAGGCATCGTGCCTGCAGTTTTTCCAGAATCCGCGGCCGGTACGCACGGCCAGCTCGGAACAGGTGCGCCAGCCGATCTATCGCGAAGGAGTGGATCACTGGCGCCACTACGAAACATGGTTGGGACCTCTGGCGTCGGCGTTGGGGACGGTGCTGGGGAGCTACCCGGAAGTGCCGGTATTGGAGTAATGGCTGAATCCGATGGATTGTCGTGGACTTGGGAGGGGAGGACTTATGCACACGAGTAGATTCAAACAGACCACGGGGGCGCAGCGGGTCAGGCTGGTCAGGTTGCCGCTCGCGGCGGCGATCTGTCTGGCCATGGCCACGCCGGCCTTCGCCCAGAATGCGGGGCAGACCGAAGCATCGACCGCGGTACCGGCAGCAAAACCGAAGACCACGACGCTGAGCGTGGTGAACGTGACGGCGCAGAAGCGCACCGAGAATCTGCAGAAGGTGCCGATCAGCATCAACGTGCTGGAGACGGACCAGCTCGAGGCGCTGCACGTGCAGAACTTCAACGACTACGTGAAGTACCTGCCCAGCGTCACCTTCCAGCAGGGCGGCGGCGGCATCGCCACCGGCCCCGGCTTCGCCAGCATCTACATGCGCGGCGTGGCCAGCGGCGGCAACACCAACCATTCCGGATCGCAGCCGAGCGTGGGCGTGTATCTCGACGACCAGCCGGTCACCACGATCCAGGGCCCGCTCGACATCCACATGTACGACATCGCCCGCATCGAGGTGCTGGCCGGGCCACAGGGCACGCTGTATGGCGCCAGTGCCCAAGCCGGTGCCTTGCGCATCATCACCAACAAGCCCGATCCGAGCGGTTACGCGGCAAGTTACAGCCTGGGCGTGGACACTGTGGCGCACGGCGGCATCGGCTATACGGCCGAAGGCATGCTCAATATCCCGATCAGCAAGAATGCGGCGATACGCATCGTCGGCTGGCGCGAGCATGATGCCGGCTACATCGACAACAAGGCCGGCTCGCGCACGTTCCCCACTTCGGGCATCACCATCAGCAATGCACCGAATTGCTCGCCGAGCGGAACCTCGCCGTCCTCGGCGTTCCAGTGTGTTGGACATGCCAGGGACAATTACAACGATGCCAATACCAGCGGTGCACGGGCAGCGCTGAAAGTTGATCTCAACGACAACTGGTCAATCACCCCGATGCTGATGGGGCAGCAGACGATCTCGCATGGCAACTTTGCCAGCGATCCAGTCGTTGGTGATCTGGCTGTTACCCACTTCTATCCCGAGCGTGTCAATGATCGCTGGTGGCAAGGCGCGCTGACCGTGCAAGGCAAGATCGGCAATTTTGACTTGACCTATGCCTATGCGCACCTCAAACGCAATCAGGAAGAGCAGACCGATTACACTGACTACGGGTTCTGGTACGACGCCTTGTATGGCTCCGGGGCATCCTTCTATGACAACAACGGCGCGCTGATCAATCCCTCGCAGCACATCAGCGACCGGGATCGCTACACCAACAATAGTCACGAACTGCGTCTTGTCTCACCGGCAGACGAACGGCTGCGCCTTGTCACGGGCGTGTTCTGGCAGAAGCAGAAGCACGACATCATGCAGGATTACCAGGTCGATGGCCTGGCCGACGCGCTGTCCGTCACGGGCTGGAAAGACACGATCTGGCTGACTCGACAAATGCGCTACGACCGCGACAAGGCCGTGTTCGGCGAACTGTCCTGGGACTTCATTCCCGACGTGCTCACAGGCACGTTTGGTGAGCGCTATTACCGCACCAGCAATCAACTGTATGGTTTCTTTGGCTACGCCGCAGGTTTTTCATCGAGCCAGGGTGAGGCTGCCTGCGTGTCGCCCGAACCGTTCATGGGTGCGCCGTGTTCCGACTTCAACAAGAGAGTGAAGGAAAGCGGAAATCTCACCAAGTACAACCTGACCTGGAATATCAACGACACCAAGATGATCTATGCCACCCGCTCCGAGGGCTTCCGCCCTGGCGGTGTCAACCGGCGCGGCACATTGTTGCCGTATCAGGCCGATTTCCTGATCAACGAAGAGCTGGGCTGGAAGACTTCGTGGTTGGACAATCGGGTGTCGTTCAACGGCGCGGTGTTCCGTGAGACATGGAACGACTTCCAGTTCCCGATCCTCGGTGCGAACGGTCTGACTGAAATCAAGAACGCGAACTCCGCCCGCATCGACGGCCTCGAGTCGCAACTGAACTGGCAGGCCACATACAACCTGCAGCTGACGGCGGGGGTCGCGGTGTATCACGCCAAGCTGAGCGCGAACTATTGCGGGTTCACCGATGCGAACGGTCGCCCGATCACAGATTGCCCGGCCGGCTCGATCAACCCGCAGGACGGCAGTGTCGTGGCCGGGCCGCTCGCTCCGAAGGGTACGCAGCTGCCGATCACGCCCAGGTTCAAAGGCAACCTCATTGCGCACTACACCTTCAACCTTGGCGGCAACGACGCCTTCGTCCAGGCGGCGCTTGTCCATGTCGGCAGTCGCACGACCGACTTGCGGTTGAGCGAGCGTGCACTGCTCGGCGACCTTCCTGCCTACAACTCGCTCGATCTGTCTGCCGGCGTGCAAAGGGGCAGTTGGTCGGCCGACGTTTTCGTCACCAATGTGTTCGATAAACGCGCGGCGCAGTACAAATACACCGAGTGCGGCGTCGGTGTTTGTGCAGCACACGGTGTCGTTGCGCAGTATCCGAATGGGCAGGTCTATACCGGCTTCAGCCAGCCGCGCACGTTCGGGATCCGTTTCAAGCAGGATTTCTAGGAGGGAGACGCTGGTTGTTCGGAATGAAGGGCTCCGGTGCGAACCGGAGCCCTTCGCGTTTCCGGAATGGCGATGGCGGTTGACCGGGCTGCGTTCGTCCGATTGTCCGCATGGTGTCCGCGGACACTCGGCCGATGCCGTGCATACGACGCAAGTCGTTGAAAGGCATCTTGTTATGTTGTTGCTGCCGAGTGGCACGCGGATTGCTGACGTACCCATGCAACCGCGCTGTCCGCGGTCAGGAACGGCATTGATGATCCGCGACACTTCCGCACAAGACCGACTGGTCGAGGTCAAACCCAACCGCAAGCGCCAGCTGATCCTGCTTGGTGCCGGCGTACTCGTGCTGGCGCTGCTGGCCTGGCTGGCGCCGGGCATCGGCCGGCTGTTCTCGGCGTCCGAATCGGTCAGCAGTTCGCGGCTGGCCTTCGCCACCGTGGAACGCGGCCCGTTCGTGCGCGACATCGCCGCCGAGGGCAAGGTGGTCGCCGCGGTCAGCCCCACCCTGTACGCCACCTCCGGCGGCGCGGTGACGCTGAAGGTGCATGCCGGCGACACGGTGAAGATCGGCCAGGTGCTGGCCACCATCGTCAGCCCGGAGCTGACCAACAAGCTGGCGCAGGAACAGAGCAACGCCGACGCGATGGAAGTGGAATACCGACGCGCGCAGATCGACGCGCGCAAGCAGCGTTCCGCGCTGCAGGAAACCTACGACAACGCCACCATCGACCAGACCACCGCCGAGCGCAACCTCGACCGTTACCAGAAGGCATATGCCAAGGGCGCGGTGTCCAACATGGATGTGGACAAGGCCAAGGACGCGGTGGACAAGGCGAAAATCGCCACCACGCATGCCAAGGCCAACCTCGGCCTCGACAACGACAGCCTAAGCTTCGACATCCAGTCGAAGAAGCTCGCGCACGAGCGCCAACTGCTGCTGGTGAAGGACCTGCAGCGCCAGGTCGACGACCTCGACGTGAAGTCGCCGGTGGACGGCCAGGTCGGCCAGCTGTTCATCGCCGAGCGCGCCACCGTGGCCAAGGACGCGCAGCTGCTCAGCGTGATCGACCTGTCCGCGCTGCAGGTGGAGATGCAGGTGCCGGAAAGCTTCGCCCGCGACCTCGGCATCGGCATGGCCGGCGAGATCAGCGGCAACGGCCACACCTGGAAGGGCCTGGTCAGCGCGATCTCGCCGGAAGTGGTCAACGGCCAGGTCGCCGCGCGGCTGCGCTTCGAGGGCGACACGCCGAAGCAGCTGCGGCAGAACCAGCGCCTGTCGGTGCGCGTGCTGCTGGACAAGCGCGACAACGTGCTGACCGTGCAGCGTGGTTCATTCGTCGACGAATCCGGCGGCAGCTATGCCTACCTGGTGCGCGACGGCATCGCCAAGAAAACCCCGATCCGCGTCGGCGCCTCCAGCATCGACAAGGTGGAGATCCTCGACGGCCTGAAGGAAGGCGACCGCATCGTGATCTCCGGCACCGACAGCTTCAAGGGCGCGGCCACCGTCGCGATCAGCAATTGAGAAAGGGATTCGGGATTCAGGATTGGGGATTCGTCAAGAGCAGCACGACGCCCGATCCCGCTTTTCCGAATCCCGAATCCCGAATCCCAGCTCCAACCACCGAGGAACAACCATGCTGAAGATGACCCACCTGTCCAAGGTCTACCGCACCGAAGTGGTGGAGACCTATGCGTTGCGCGATTTCAACATCGACGTGAAAGAGGGCGAGTTCGTCGCCGTCACCGGCCCGTCCGGTTCCGGCAAGACCACCTTCCTGACCATCGCCGGCCTGCTGGAAACCTTCAGCGGCGGCGAGTACCACCTGGACGGCATCGAGGTGAGCAACCTCAACGACAACGCCCGCTCGAAGATCCGCAACGAGAAGATCGGCTTCATCTTCCAGGCGTTCAACCTGATCCCCGACCTCAACGTGTTCGACAACATCGAGGTGCCGCTGCGCTACCGCGGCATGAAGGCGGCCGAGCGCAAGCAGCGCATCATGGACTCGCTGGAACGCGTGGGCCTGGCCTCGCGCGCCAAGCACTACCCGGCCGAGCTCTCCGGCGGTCAGCAGCAGCGCGTGGCGATCGCCCGCGCGCTGGCCGGCTCGCCGCGCCTGCTGCTGGCGGACGAACCGACCGGCAACCTGGACACCCAGATGGCGCGCAGCGTGCTCGAACTGCTCGAGGACATCCACCGCGAGGGCGCCACCATCGTGATGGTCACGCATGACCCGGAACTGGCCGCGCGCGCCCAGCGTAACGTGCACATCATCGACGGCCAGGTGGTGGACCTGTCGGAAGACCCGCGCTTCCACACCGTGCATGCCGTCGGCGCCGACGAAGCGCACGGCTGAGCCCACACGCGTGTGGGCTTGTGCAGGAGCCCGCTTGCGGGCGATGCGGTTGCCTTGATGCCGAAGCTGATATCTGAAGCAAGTGCATCGCCCGCAAGCGGGCTCCTACAACAGAAAAAAACACGCGCATTCGCGACTGCCAACACCATCGTTCACAGGTACCGACGCATGTTCGCCTACTATTTCCAACTCGGTCTTCGCAGCCTGCGCCGCAATCCGGCGCTGACGGCGTTGATGGTGATGGCGATCGGTTTTGGCGTGGCGGCGTCGATGATCACCTGGTCGGTGTTCCGCGCGGTGTCGGGCAACCCGATCCCGGACAAGTCGGCGCAACTGTTCACCCCGCAGGTCGACAGCTGGGGGCCGCAGCAGAACCTGAAGGGCGAGCCGGCGGAAGCGCTGGGCTACATCGACGCGATGGCGTTGATGCGTGCGCACGAGGCGAAGCGCCAGACCATGCTGTACCCGGTGCAGCTTGCGGTGATGCCCGATGGAAGCCGCGACCTGCCATTGAACGCGAGTGGCTACGCCGTGGGCAGCGACTTCTTCCCGATGTTCGAGGTGCTGTTCCGCTACGGCAGTGGCTGGAGCGCACAGGACGACGAGGCGCGCACCGCCAGCGTGGTCATCGGCAGCGAACTCAACCAGAAGCTGTTTGGCGGCGCGAACAGCATGGGCCGCACGGTCAATCTCGGCGGTCACGATTACCGCGTGGTTGGCGTCACCAGCCACTGGAACCCGCGTCCGCGTTTCTACGACCTGTTCAGCACCAGCGGCTTCGCCGACGAGCCGGACTTCTACATGCCGTTCACCCGCGCCATGGACCTGAAGATGTACACCGGTGGTCGCAACAGTTGCCGTGGCCAGCTCAGTTTCACCAACTGGGCGGACTACGTGCAGAGCAACTGCGTGTGGATCACGCCGTGGGTGGAATTGGACAGCCCAGCCGAAGTTGCGCGCTACCGCAGTTTCCTCACCAACTACGCCGCCGAGCAGCAAAGCGCGGGCCGCTTCAACTGGGCACCCAACGTGCGCCTGCGCGACGTGGCGCAATGGCTGGATCACCAGCGCGTGGTGCCGCCGGAAAGCCGCATCTCGCTCGTTGTGGCGCTGGGTTTCTTCCTGATCTGCCTGGTCAACACCATCGGCCTGCTGCTGGCGAAGTTCATGCGCCGCGCCGGCGAGATCGGCGTGCGCCGCGCGCTGGGCGCCACGCGGGGCGAGATCTACACGCAATACCTGATCGAGGCCGGCACGGTGGGTCTCGCGGGCGGCGTGCTGGGCCTGCTGCTCACTGCGCTGGGCGTGTCCGGCGTGGGCATCCTGTTCCAGCCGGAGATCGCCAAGCTGGCGCAGCTCGATTTCTCGCTGGTGGGCCTGACGTTTGTCGTTGCGATCGTCGCCACGGTGCTGGCGGCGTTCTACCCGGCGTGGCGCGCGGCACACGTGCAGCCCGCCTGGCAGTTGAAGTCGAGCTGAGGAGATCGCCATGAATATCCAGATCAGGCCCATCCTCACCGCGCTGCGCCGGCACAAGGCAGGCACCTTGCTGATCGCGCTGCAAATCGCGTTGACGCTGGCCATCGTGTGCAACGCGTTGTTCATCATCCACCAGCGACTGGCCAACCTGTCCGCTGCCAGCGGCGTGGACGAGGCCAATGTGTTCGTCATCGCCAACATGTGGGCCGACGTCGGCCAGTCGACGGCGCGGGTCGATGCGCAGGTGCGCGCCGACCTGCTGGCGCTGCGGCAGCTGCCTGCCGTGCGCGATGCCACGCCCGCCAGCGGTTATCCGCTGAGGGGCGGCGGCTGGGACAACTTCGTCACCATGACGCCCGACCAGACCAGGCCGACCACTGATGCAGCGGTGTACACCGGCGACGAACATTTCATCGGTGCGCTGGGCCTGAAGCTCGTCGCGGGACGCAATTTTCGCCCCGACGAGGTGATGATGATGGGCACCCAGCAGGCCATCACCCCGCCGACGGCGATCGTGAGCAAGGCGCTGGCCGACCGTCTGTTTCCCGATGGCAACGCGCTGGGCAAGAGCTTCTACGCGATGGGCGCCACACCCAGCACCATCGTCGGCATCGTCGATCCTCTGCACCGCCAAGGCGTGGATCAATGGAGCAACACCTATGCCGGGCAGGCGCTGATCTGGCCGATGCGGGCAGATGATTCGCGCGGCATCTACTACATCGTGCGCGCCAAGCCCGGCCAGCTGGCCGATGCGATGCGCGAAGCGCCCAAGGCGCTGATTGCACAAAGCCGCATGCGCATCATCGACCCGAAGGACGGCATCCAGGACTACGCCACCATCCGTCACAAGGTGTACGACAGCGACCGCGGCATGGCGATCCTGATGGGCATCATCTGCACCGTACTGCTGGCAATCACCGCCGCGGGCATCGTGGGCCTCACCAGCTTCTGGGTTGGCCAGCGACGCAAGCAGATCGGCGTGCGCCGTGCACTGGGCGCGCGGCAGCGCGACATCCTCGCCTACTTCCTCACCGAGAACTTCCTGATCAGCACGACGGGCGTGGTGCTGGGCACCGTGCTGGCGATCGCCTTCAATCTGTGGACGGTGGCCCGTTTCGAGATGAGCCACATGTCGATGGCCTACGTGGGCATTGGCGTGGTGGTGTTGCTGTTGCTCGGCCAGGGCGCGGTGCTCGCACCGGCGCTGCGCGCTTCACGCGTGTCACCGGTGGAGGCGACACGCTCGGTGTGACAAATACCGCCTCTCCCGCCGGGGAAAGGCCAACTCTGGAGATGCGCATGTTCAGCTACTACCTCGAATTGGCGTTGCGCAGCCTCAGGCGCAGTCCCGGCCTGACCGCGCTGATGGTGCTGGCGATCGGCTTCGGCGTGGCCGCGTCGATGACGACCTGGTCGGTGTTCCGCGCGGTGTCGGGCGATCCGATCCCGTGGAAGTCGTCGCAGCTGTTCGTGCCGCAGATCGACAACTGGGGGCCGAACGGCCGCAGCGACGACGGCGAGCCGCCGAACGCGATGGATTACACCGACGCGATGGCGCTGATGCGCGACCATCGCGCGAAGCGGCAGTCGGCGATGTACCAGATCTCGCCGTCGGTGGTGCCGGCGGAGGCCGGCAAGCACCCGCTCAACGTCAGCGGCCATGCGGTATACGGCGAGTTCTTCCCGATGCTGGATGTGCCGTTCAAGTACGGCAGCGGCTGGAGCGCAAGCGATGACACCAATCGCGCGACGGTGGCGGTGATCAGCGGCAAGCTCAACCAGAAACTGTTCGGCGGTGCCAGCAGCGTGGGCAAGACGGTCAACATCGAGGGCAAGGATTACCGCGTGGTCGGCGTTCTCGACGACTGGAACCCGCAGCCGCGCTTCTACGACGTGGTCAACACCGGCGGGTTCTCCACCACCGGCGACGACGTGTTCCTGCCGTTCCTCACCGCCATCCAGGCGGCCATGCCGAACGACGGCAACACGAATTGCAACGCGGTGCCCGAGGAGTCGGGTTTCGTCGGCCTGCAGCATTCCGAGTGCGTGTGGATCGCCTACATGGCCGAGCTGGACGGTGCGGCGGCGGCGACTGCCTATCGCAATTACCTCAACGACTATGCGCGCGAGCAGCAGCAGGCCGGGCGTTTCCGCTGGGCGCCGAACAGCCGTCTGCGCAACCTGCCGGCGTGGCTGGACAACCAGCACGTGGTGCCCAGCGATACCAAGGTGTCGCTGCTGGTGGCGCTGGGGCTGCTGCTGGTGTGCCTGGTGAACACGGTGGGCCTGCTGCTGGCGAAGTTCCTGCGCCGCAGCGGCGAGATCGGCGTGCGCCGCGCACTGGGCGCGCAGCGTGCCGCGATCTACGCGCAGTTCCTCACCGAGGCCGGCATCGTCGGACTGGCGGGTGGCGTACTGGGCCTGTTGCTCACCGGCGCGGGGGTGGCCAGCGTGGGCTGGGTGTTGCCCAGGGACATCGCCGCGCTGGCGCGGGTGGACGTGTCGCTGCTGCTGCTCACCCTGCTGGTGGCCGTGGTCGCCACGATGCTGGCCGGCCTGTATCCCACTTTCCGTGCCTCGCGTGTGCAGCCCGCATGGCAATTGAAGAGCAATTAGTGCGCTGTCCCTGCGCGTGAAAGCGGCCATCCG
This sequence comes from Rhodanobacter sp., assembly GCA_036561785.1. Taxonomy (GTDB): domain Bacteria; phylum Pseudomonadota; class Gammaproteobacteria; order Xanthomonadales; family Rhodanobacteraceae; genus Rhodanobacter. The sequence goes on along the minus strand of DATCUT010000071.1, from coordinate 22,411 downwards.
TGGCCGCACTCCTCAGACAAAGCCGGTTCAACCGTCAGACCTACGCAAGGTACAAAGCTCATGAAACTGCATCCCATCCTCGCAGCACTGCGCAAGCACAAGGCCGGCACCGTGCTGATCGCGCTGCAGATCGCGCTGACGCTGGCAATCGTGTGCAATGCGGTCTTCATCATCGGCCAGCGCATCGACCGGGTGAGCCGCACCACCGGTCTGGACGAGAGCGACCTGTTCCTGGTCAGCCAGCAATGGGTGGGCGCACCCAACGCCGACAGCGCCGACGGCGTGGAAAAACTGGACGCCATGCAGCGCGAGGATCTCGTTGCACTGCGCCAGCTGCCGGACGTGGCTTCGGTGGCGCCGATCAACTCGCTGCCCTTGCTCAACTCCTCCTGGACCGGTTCGGTTTCGCACAAGCCGGGCGCCCAGCTGGGCGGCAAGGACAATACCCGTACGGCGTACTACTTCACCGACGAGCAGATGCTGTCCACGCTGGGGGCACGCCTGGTGGCCGGCCGCGCCTTCAATGCCGGCGACGTGCAGCACCAGGGTTCCCGCGACCGGCGCGATCGCCCGGTCGCGATCATCACCCAGCAGCTGGCGGACAAGCTGTTCCCGAAGGGCGATGCGGTCGGCAAGGTGATGTACACCGACGGCAGCAACGCGCCCACCACCATCATCGGAGTGGTGGCACGCCTGCAGATTCCCGCCGCCGGCAGCTGGGGCAACGACTTCGCGTGGTACTCGACGCTGATACCGACCCGGCTGGACGCGAACTTCGCGCGCTATGCCGTGCGCGCCAAGCCTGGCCGGCTGGACGCCGCGATGCGCGCGGTGGCGCCCACGCTGTACAAGGTGAACCCGATGCGCGTACTCGACGACGACAGCGTCAAGCCGTTCTCCGACATCCGCGCCAGGGCCTATCGGGCCGACGTGGGCATGGCGATCCTGATGGGCGTGATCTGCCTGATCCTGCTCTGCGTCACCGCCGCCGGCATCGTCGGCCTGACCAGCTTCTGGGTCGGCCAGCGGCATCGGCAGATCGGCGTGCGGCGCGCGCTGGGCGCGCGCAAGATCGACATCCTGCACTACTTCCAGATCGAGAACCTGCTGATCGCCGGCGTCGGCGTGGTGATCGGGGTATTGCTGGCGCTGGGCCTGAACCTGTGGCTGATGAGCCACTACGAGATGGCCCGCATCCCGCTGCCGTACGTGCTGACCGGCGTGCTGGCGATGCTGGCGATCGGCCAGGCCGCGGTGTTCGTGCCGGCGCGGCGCGCGTCCAACGTGCCGCCGGTGGTGGCGACGCGGGCAGTGTGATGAAAGCCGGGAATCGGGATTGGGGATTGGGGATTCGGAAGAGCGGCGACGACGCGAGCCTTGGCTTTTCCGAATCCCCAATCCCCAATCCCGATTCCCGGCTACAAAGGGGACCCTGATGTTCGGCTATTACCTCGACCTGGCTCTGCGCAGCCTGAAGCGCAACAAGGCGCTCACCGCGTTGATGGTGCTGGCGATCGCGCTGGGCATCGGTGCCAGCATGACCACGCTGACCGTGTTGCACGTGCTGTCGGGCGACCCGCTGCCGGGGCGCAGCGCACAGCTGTACTACCCGCAAATCGATCCGCAGGACATCAAGGGCATGATGCCGAACAAGGAGCCACCGGAGCAGGTCACCCTGATCGACGGCATGAATCTGTTGCATGCGAAGCGGGCGGACCATCAGGCGCTGATGACCGGCGGCTCGGTGCCGATTCAGCCCGAACAGTCCTCGCTCGACCCGTTTTACGTGGAGGCGCGTTACACCACGGCGGATTTCTTCGCGATGTTCGACGCACCGTTCCTGTACGGCCACGGCTGGACCGCCGCGGACGGCGAGGCCAAGGTGCGCGAGGCGGTGATCGCGAAGTCGCTCAACGACAAGCTGTTTGCCGGAGCCGACAGCGTGGGCCGCACGCTGCGCATGGCGGGCACTTCCTTCCGCATCGTGGGCGTGCTGGACAGCTGGCAGCCGAATCCGCACTTCTACGATCTCAACACGGGTTCCTACGCCTATGGCGAGCAGGTGTTCCTGCCGCTGCAGACCATGCTGGAGCTGCGGCTGGATCGCAATGGATCGTCCGATTGCTGGGGCAATGGCGGCGGTGGCGTCGGCAACATATTGCCGATGGCGAGCTGTGTGTGGCTGCAGTTCTGGGTGCAGTTGGATAGCCCGGCGAAGGTGACGGCGTACAAGGATTTCCTGGTGCACTACTCGCAGGAGCAGAAGGCCTTGGGTCGTTTCCAGCGTGCGCCAAACGTGCGCCTGCGCAATGTCATGCAGTGGCTGGACTTCAACATGGTGGTACCCGACGACGTGCGCCTGCAGACCGGGCTGGCGTTCGGCTTCCTGCTGGTCTGCCTGGTCAATACGGTGGGGCTGATGTTGGCCAAGTTCATGCGCCGTGCGGCCGAGCTGGGTGTGCGCCGTGCGCTGGGCGCGTCGCGGCGCGCGCTGTTCGCGCAACTGCTGGTCGAATCCGGCGTGGTCGGTCTGGTCGGCGGCATCGGCGGCCTGCTGCTCGCACTGCTCGGCTTGTGGCTGGTGCGGCAGCGGCCCTCGGACTACGCCGCGCTGGCACACCTGGATCTGAGCATGCTGTTCACCACCTTCGTGCTGGCGCTGTGCGCGACCCTGCTGGCCGGCCTGCTGCCCGCCTGGCGCGCCTGCCAGATCGCGCCGGCCCTGCAACTGAAGAGCAACTGAGGCGGCCATGGACATTCTGCCGATCCTTTCCACGCTGCGCCGGCACAAGCTCACGTCCTGGCTGCTGATCGTGGAAATCGCGTTGACCTGCGCCATCGTGTGCAACGCGGTGTTCCTGATCGGCCAGCGCCTGCAGCGCATGGACATGCCCAGCGGCGTGGCCGAACACGAGCTGCTGCAGATCCAGGTGGCCGACGTGACGGCTCCGTCCAATCCGTATGCCCGCCTCGCGGAGGATCTCGCCGTGCTCAGGCAGGTGCCCGGCGTGCTGTCGGTGGCTTCCTCCAACCAGGTGCCGTTCGGCAGTTCGTCGTCGAACGGCAACATCCGGCTCGATCCGGCACAGCCCGAACGCACGCTCAACGCCGCCACCTACTTCGGCGAAAACCTGGCGCAGACGCTGGGCACGCGGCTGGTGTCCGGGCGTGATCTGCAACCCGATGACTTTGTCGACGCGGATGCGGTGATGAAAGCGCTCGGCACCGGCGACAGCAAGAGCCTGCCGCACGTCACGCTGATCACCCAGACCCTGGCCGAGCGCCTGTGGCCGGGACAGAACCCGCTGGGCCGCACCATTTATCTCACCCCCGTCGTGGGCCTGCGCGTGGTCGGCGTGCTGGACAGTCTGGCGCGGGCGAATGCCTACGACGCGGCCAAGGCGCAGTACACCATCGTCGTGCCGCTGCGCATGGGCGCGAACAAGGACCAGAGCTACCTGATCCGCACCCGGCCGGAGGATCGCGCAAGCGTGCTGGCGGCTGCGCTCGCCGCACTGAAGAAGGCCGACCCGCAACGGGTGGTGACCACCCAGCGCAGCTTCGACGAAGTGCGCCGGAAGTTTTTCCAGGACGACCGTGCGATGGCCGGCATGCTGGTCGGCGTGATCGCAGCGTTGTTGATTGTCACCGCGCTGGGCATCGTGGGGCTCGCCAGTTTCTGGGTGGCGCAGCGCCGCCGCACCATCGGCGTGCGTCGCGCGCTTGGCGCCACCCGCGCCAACATCCTGCATTACTTCCAGACCGAGAACTTCCTGCTTGCCACCATCGGCATTGCGCTGGGCATGGTGCTGGCCTACGGCATCAACCTGTTCCTGATGCTGCACTACGAATTGCCTAGACTTCCAGCCGTCTATTTCCCGGTCGGCGCGATCGTGCTGTGGCTGATCGGGCAGGCGGCAGTGCTCGGCCCCGCGCTGCGCGCAGCGGCGGTGCCGCCGGTCGTGGCGACGAGGTCGGTTTGATGAGCGCGATACCTGTAGCGCGATCGTTTTGGCCCGCACCGCGCGCGCAGAACATCGCGCACAGGGTGCGCTCCTGCGGAACTTGATGGAGTGATGCACATGTTTGGCTATTACCTCGACCTGGCCATGCGCAGCCTCAGGCGCAACAAGTCGCTCACTGCCTTGATGGTGGTGGCGATCGCGCTGGGCATCGGCGCGTCGATGACGACGCTGACCGTGCTGCACGTGCTGTCGGGCGATCCGTTGCCGGGACGCAGCAGCCAGCTGTACTACCCGCAGCTTGATCCGCAGGACATGGACGGCTATCGCGAAGGCGGCGACCCGCCGAAGCAGGTCACCTGGATCGACGGCATGAACCTGCTGAAGGCGAAGCGTGCCGACCGGCAGGCGCTGATGACCGGTGGTGCGGTGCCGATCCAGCCGGCGCAGGCGAACATCGACCCGTTCTTCGAGGACGCTCGCTACACCACGGCGGACTTCTTTGCGATGTTCGACGTGCCGTTCCTGTACGGCCGTGCTTGGAACGCCACCGACGACGACGGCAAGGCGCGGGTGGCGGTGGTCACCCGCAAGCTCAACGACAAGCTGTTCGGCGGCAAGGACAGCACCGGCCAGACCCTGCGCGTGGACGACACCGCGTTCCGCGTCGTCGGCGTGCTGGACGACTGGCGGCCGAATCCGCACTTCTACGATCTCAACAACGGCAACTATTCGGAGGGCGAGGGCGTGTTCGTGCCGTTGACCACGGCGCGCGAGCTCAGGCTGCGCCGCAACGGCTCCACCGATTGCTGGGGCAACACCCCGAACAACGAGGACAACATGGAGGTGGCGAACTGCGTCTGGCTGCAGTTCTGGGCGCAGCTGGACAGCCCGGCCAAGGCCGCCGCGTACAAGCAGTACCTGGTCCATTACTCGCAGGAGCAGAAGGCGATGGGCCGCTTCCAGCGTCCACCGAACGTGCGCCTGAACGACCTGATGGGCTGGCTCGACTACAACAAGGTGGTGCCCGGCGACGTGCGTCTGCAGGTGTGGCTGGCGTTCGGTTTCCTGCTGGTGTGCCTGGTCAATACGGTCGGCCTGATGCTGGCGAAGTTCATGCGGCGCAGTGCCGAGCTTGGCGTGCGCCGTGCGCTGGGTGCATCGAAGCGTGCGGTATTCGCACAACTGCTGGTCGAGGCCGGGGCGATTGGTCTGAGCGGCGGTATCGGCGGCCTGCTGCTGGCGCTGGCCGGGCTGTGGCTGGTGCGTCGGCAGCCGGCGGATTATGCGGCGCTGGCCCATCTGGACCTGCCGATGCTGGCGCTCACCTTCCTGCTCGCCGTCGGCGCCAGCCTGATCGCCGGCTTGCTGCCGGCCTGGCGTGCATGCCAGGTCACTCCCGCCCTGCAATTGAAGAGCAACTGACATGGATATCCTGCCGATCCTTACCACCCTGCGCCGGCACAAGGTCACCGCCCTGCTGGTGATCCTGGAGGTCGCGCTGACCTGCGCGATCGTCTGCAACGCGGTGTTCCTGGTCAGCCAGCGGCTGCAGCGCATGGACATGCCCAGCGGCGTGGCCGAGCACGAACTGGTGCAGGTGCAGGCCGTCGGCATCGGCAGGCAGGTGAACGGCAAGGCCCGTGCGCAGGAGGATCTTGCACAGTTGCGGCAGATTCCCGGCGTGACCGGCGCGGCTCTGGTCAACCAGGTGCCGTTCACCAACAGCTCGTGGAACAGCAGCGTCAAGCTCGATCCCACGCAGAAGCAGGCCACGCTGAACGCCACCACCTATTTCGGCGAGAACCTGCTGCAGACCTTCGGCACGAAACTGCTGGAAGGGCGCTATTTCAATGCCGGCGACTACCTGGAATTCGACGAGGTGCAGCGCGACCTGAAGCTGCGCCCGCAGGTGGTGGTGATCACGCGCGAGCTGGGCCAGCGGCTGTGGCCCGGAGTCAGCGCGCTCGGCAAGACGATCTACATGGGCGAGGACCCGGTACGCGTGGTCGGCGTGGTCGACGGGCTGATCCGGCCCTCGCTGTTCAATGGCGACGCCAGCGCGCAGTGGACGATCGTGTTCCCGCTGCGCATGTCCGCCAGCAGCGCCAACCGCTACGTCCTGCGCACGGCGCCGGGCGAGCGCGAGCGGGTGATAGCTGGAGCCGTCGCGAAGCTCAAGGCGGTCGACTCGCGCCGGGTCATCACCGACAAGAAGACATTGGATGAGATCCGCCGGGAATTCTTCCAGAACGACCGCTCGATGGCCGGTCTGCTGGTCGGCGTATGCATCGCGCTGCTGGCAGTCACCGCACTGGGCATCGTGGGACTGGGCAGCTTCTGGGTGGCGCAACGGCGTCGCTCGATCGGCGTGCGCCGCGCGCTGGGCGCGACCCGCGCCAACATCCTGCATTACTTCCAGACCGAGAACTTCCTGCTCGCCACCATCGGCATTGCGCTTGGCATGGTGCTGGCCTACGGCATCAACCTGTTCCTGATGCTGCACTACGAATTACCGCGACTGCCGGCCGCCTATTTCCCGGTCGGCGCGATCGTGCTGTGGCTGATCGGGCAGGCGGCGGTGCTCGGCCCCGCGCTGCGCGCGGCCGCGGTGCCGCCGGTGGTGGCGACGAGATCGGTGTGATTGCTTGAAGCCCCCTCCTCCGACGATTCCATCGTCGGAGGAGGGCGTTTTCCAATTCACGGAGTGATGCAATGTTCGGCTATTACATTGATCTCGCATGGCGCAGCCTGAAGCGCAACAAGGTGTTGACCGCGCTGATGGTGATCGCCATTGCGGTGGGTATCGGCGCCAGCATGACCACACTGACGGTGATGCACTTGTTGTCGGGCGACCCGGTACCGACCCGCAGTGGCACACTGTTCTACCCGCAGGTTGATCCGGATCCGAGCCCGGCCACCAACCACCAGCCCTACGATGTGATGGATTACCGCTCCGCACTGGATCTGTGGAGCGCGCACCGCGCGGACCGCCAGGCGATGGTGACCAGCAGTCAGCTGCGGCTGACCGCGCCACAAGTGAACCTGCCGCCGCTGATGGCGCAGATGCTGTCGACTACCAGCGATTTCTTTCCGATGTTCGACGTGCCGTTCCGCTACGGCGGCGGCTGGACGGCGCAGGACGACGAGAATCATGCTCGGGTCGCGGTGATCTCGTCAGATCTCAACAACAAGCTGTTCAACGGTGCCAACAGTGTGGGTCGCACGCTGCGACTGAAGGATGCGGATGTGCGCATCATCGGCGTGCTGGCGCCGTGGCGACCATCGCCACAGTTCTACGACGTGGCGGGCGGGCGCTTTTCCAACGGCGATACAGCAGGCTTCTACAGCAAGCCCGAGGATGTTTTCGTGCCGTTCCAGAGTTCGCTGGAAATCAATGCCGGTGGCTTCCAACCATTCACCTGCTGGAGCATGCCCGATCCGGCGCACCTGCAGAACGCGCCCTGCGTGTGGGTGGCATTGTGGGTACAGCTGAACAGCGCGGCAAAGGTCGGCAGCTACCGACGCTACGTGGCCGACTATGCAGCGCAGCAGAAAGCCCTCGGTCGCTTTGTGCATGCTGACAACACGCAGTTGCGCAGCCTGATGGCGTGGCTCGACTTCAACCAGGTGGTGCCCAGCGATGTGCGCCTGCAGACGTGGCTGGCGTTTGCCTTCCTGCTGATCTGCCTGTTTAACACGGTGGGCCTGTTGCTGGCGAAGTTCCTGCGTCGCGCGGGCGAGATCGGCGTGCGCCGTGCGCTAGGGGCGAGTCGTGCGGCAGTGTTTGCGCAATGTCTGGTCGAAGCCGGTCTGATCGGTTTGCTTGGCGGCGCAGGCGGTCTGTTGCTGACCCTGTTCGGTCTGTGGCTGGTACGCAGCCAGCCGGTCGAATATGCCGATCTGGTGCATCTGGATACGACGATGTTCCTGGCCACGTTCGTCCTGGCCATCACTGCCAGCCTTCTGGCCGGTGTGCTGCCGGCGCTACGCGCCAGCCGCATGGTGCCCAGCCTGCAACTGAAAACGCTCTGAGGAGAGCACCATGCAGATCAAGCCCATCCTCGCCGCCCTGCGTCGCCATCGCCTGGCCAGCATCCTGATCGCACTGGAAATCGCGCTGGCCTGCGCGGTGCTGTGCAATGCCTGTTTCCTGATCGTCAACCGCGTCCAGCAGACCCAGGTCGTCAGCGGTGTCGACGAGAACGCACTGGCTGCGCTGAAACTGACCGGCTATGACCCAACAAGGGGCGTCGACCTCAACGCGCGCGTACTCAGCGGCCTCGCCAAGCTTCCCGGCGTGCAGTCGGTCAGCGCGATCAACCAGGTGCCGTTCGGCGACCACGCCGGTACCGCCGGCATCACCACCGATCCCGAGGGCAAGCACTTCGGCGGCGTGGTGGATTTCTTTGTCGGCGGCCCGGGCAGCTTCAAGGCGCTTGGCGTGCAGGTGGTCGCTGGCCGCGTGCCGCAGCCCGACGATTACCAACCCGTCGATTTTTTCGTGCCGGATGACTCCGTTGTGTGGGTGACCCGTGCGCTGGCCGAACATCTGTGGCCGGGCGCCGATCCGCTGGGCAAGGAATTCTGGACCGGAAAATTCCACTTTCGGGTGGCCGGCGTGCTGGCGCACCTGGTGCGTCCCTACGGCGGCGAGGGCGGCCCGAGCACGATCGAATGGTCGGTGTATGTGCCAGCGCAGCCGGGCGCTCAGCTTGCGGCCGTGTACCTGCTGCGCGCCGATCCCGCGCAATTGCCGCGGGTGCTGCGCGATGCGCGGGCCGCGATGGCCACCATCGCGCCCGATGCGGTGCTCGACAGCAAGGCAAGCCAGACCATCGGCAGCCTGCGTGAAAATTATTTTCGACAGGATCGCGTCATGGCCGGCATTCTTGTCGGCGTGATCGCCGCGCTGCTGCTGGTCACCGCACTCGGCATCGTCGGCCTGGCCAGTTTCTGGGTGCAGCAACGGCGTCGGCAGATCGGCATCCGGCGCGCGCTGGGTGCCACCCGCGGCGATATCCTGCGCTACTTCCAGGCCGAGAATTTCTTGATCGTCAGTGGCGGCATCGCACTCGGCATGGTGCTCGCGTTTGCGCTGAACCTCGTCTTGATGCAGCACTACGAACTGCCGCGCCTGCCGCTGTACTACCTGCCTGTCGGCGCGCTGCTGCTGTGGGGGCTGGGCCAGCTCGCCGTGCTCGGCCCCGCGCTGCGCGCGGCGGCGGTGCCGCCGGTGGTGGCGACGCGGTCGGTGTGATGAACGAGAACATGTAGGAGCGCACCCGGTGCGCGATGCTCTTTGCTGGCGCGGGGAAAGCATCGCGCACCGGGTGCGCTCCTACAGGGTGGCATGTGGCTTCAATGATTGATGGGGGTACACGGAATGTTCGGCTATTACTTCGATCTGGCACAGCGCAGTCTCAGGCGCAACCCGGTGCTCACGGCGCTGATGGTGCTGGCGATCGGCCTGGGCATCGGTGCGAGCATGACGATGATCACCATCCTGCACGTGATGACTGCCGACCCGATACCTGACCGTAGCGGACAGTTGTTCTATCCGCAGGTCGACCCACAAAGCATGGAAGGTTACAAGGACGGTGAGGATCCGCCCGACCAGCTGACCTGGATCGATGCCATCAACCTGTTGCATGCCCGCAAGGGCGCGCGCCAGGTGGCGATGACCGGTGGCCAGGTGACGGTGCGGCCGGTGCAAGGCAAGGCTCGCGCCTTCTTTGCCGACGCGCGCTACGCTTCGGCCGATTTCTTCGCCATGTTCGACGCGCCGTTCGCCTACGGCGGCGGCTGGACCGCCGAGGACGACGACAGGCAGGCGCGCGTCGCGGTGATCTCGCGCAAGCTGGCCGACAAGCTGTACGGCGCAGAGCATGCGGTTGGCCAGACATTGCGCCTGGGCAAGGACGGCTTCCGTGTCGTCGGCGTGATCGAGCCGTGGGACCCGGTACCGCACTATTACGACTTGACGCACGGCAGTTACGGTCATTCCGAAGACGTATTCCTGCCGCTGGAAACAGCAATAACACTCAAGCAGGACACTTCCGGAAGCATCAACTGCTGGGGCCGGATGCCCGAGGACCACGACATGCGCAATGCCGACTGCACATGGATGCAGTTCTGGGCGCAACTGGATTCGCCGGCACAGGTCAAGGCTTATCGCGAGTTCCTCGTCCACTACTCGCAGGAACAGAAGAAGCTGGGGCGCTTCCAGCGGCCACCGAACACGCGCCTGCACGACGTCATGGCCTGGCTGGACTACAACCACGTGGTGCCTGGCAGCGTGCAGTTGCAAGGGCTGCTGGCAGTGGGCTTCATGTTGGTATGCCTGCTCAACACCGTGGCACTGCTGCTGGTGAAGTTCCTGCGCCGCGGCAGCGAATTGAGCGTGCGTCGAGCGATGGGCGCTTCGAAGCGGGCGGTTTTCGCGCAACTGCTGGTGGAAGCCTCGCTGGTCGGTTTGAGCGGTGGCGTGGCCGGCCTGCTGCTGGCGTCGTTCGGTCTTTGGATCGTGCGGCAACAGCCGGCGCAATATGCCGGACTGGCGCATCTGGACATGCCGATGCTGCTGGCGACATTCGTGCTGGCGGTCTGTGCGACGGTAGTGGCCGCAGTGTTCCCGGCCTGGCGCGCCTGTCGCCTGATGCCGGCCCGCCTGTTGAAGATCCAGTGAGGGCATGACCATGCATCCGATCGCTTCCGCACTGAAGCACCACAAGACCACCGTGATCCTGGTGGTGCTGGAGATCGCACTGACCTGCGCCATCGTCACCAACGCCTTGTTCCTGATCGGCGATCGCCTCGGCGCCATGCAGGTGACCACGGGCGTGGCCGACAGCGAACTGGTCTGGGCCCGAAGCAGCGGGCTGGACGACGATGCGACGCCGACCACCCGGGCGAGCCTGGTGGCCGCTGACCTGTCCGCGCTGCGAGCGATGCCGGGCGTCAAATCGGCGGCCATGGTCAATTCGCTGCCGCTCGGTCGCAATTACTGGAGCACGTGCCTCAACACCCGCCCCGGCGGTGACAAGGCAGCCAAAGTCTGCAACCTCGTCGAGTACACCGGCACCCAGGATTACGTGCGCACGCTGGGCATGCAGCTTTCCGCGGGGCGCGATTTTATCACCACGGAATATGCCGACTACACGGGCTTCAACGACGCGCCGCCACAGGCCATGATCGTCACGCAGGCGCTGGCCGACCGGCTGTGGCCGGGCCAGTCGCCGATCGACCAGCCGGTTTTCTTCGGCGATAAAGGCGAACATGTCGTGCGTGTGGTCGGCGTGGTTGGGCACCTGCTCAATCCCGCCATCAACAAGTATCAGGGCGCCGAATCCGGATTCCTGTTGCCGGTGCGCTCGATCATGGGCGGCATGTATGTTCTGCGCACCTCACCGGGTGCCCGCGACGCCGTGCAGCGTGACTTGCCCAAAGTACTGGACGGCGTGGACGACCAACGCATCATCACCGACAACCACAGCTACGCGCAGACCGTGAAGGACTATTTCCACGACGATCGCGCACTGATCTGGCTGCTGCTGGTGGTGATCGGCTGCCTGCTGGCGTTGACTGCGCTGGGCGTGGTCGGGCTGTCCAGCTTCTGGGTGCAGCAACGCACCCACCAGATCGGCATCCGCCGCGCGGTTGGCGCCACCCGGCGCGACATCCTGCGTTACTTCCAGACCGAGAATTTTCTGATCGTCAGTGGCGGCATTGCACTAGGCCTGCTGCTGGCTGTCGCGCTCAACCTGCTGTTGATGAAGCACTACGAACTACCGCGATTGCCGCTGGGCTACCTGCCGATCGCCGCGCTGGTGTTGTGGGCGCTCGGCCAGTTGGCGGTACTCGGCCCCGCGTTGCGCGCGGCGGCGGTACCGCCGGTGGTGGCGACGAGATCGGTATGAAAAGTGGATCTGCGGGTATACGCATGACCATAGTCATGGCAACCTTTCAGGTCGGAGCGGCATCCATGTCCGCATGTGCAGAAGAAAGATGCGAACTGTCCTGATCATCGACGACAACCCGGCCGTGGGCGAGGCGCTGTCGCTGGCGCTTTCGCTCAACGAGATCCGTCCGCTCACCGCGCTGACGCCCGACGAGGGGCTGGCGCTGTTGCAGCGCGAGGCGGTCGACGTGGTGATCCAGGACATGAACTTCACCGCCGACACCACCTCGGGCGAGGAGGGCGTGGCGCTGTTCCGGGCGATCCGCGAGCAACATCCCGATCTGCCGCTCATCCTGCTCACCGCGTGGACGCATCTGGAAACCGCGGTGGAACTGGTCAAGGCTGGTGCCGCGGATTACCTAGCCAAGCCGTGGGACGACAACAAGCTGCTGGCTACGGTGGAGAACCTGCTGGAGTTGTCCGAGTCCACCCGCGAGATCACCCGCAGTCGGCGCGAGCGGCGCCAGCGCCGCGAGTTGTTGCAGAGCAAATACGATCTGGACGGGCTGGTGTTCGCTTCCGAGGCGATGGGGCGCACGCTCAACCTGGCCTGTCAGATCGCCCGCTCGGAGGTGCCGGTGCTGATCACCGGGCCGAACGGCACCGGCAAGGAGCGCATCGCGGCGATCGTGCACGCAAACTCGGCGGTGAAGCGTGGCCCGTTCATCGCGGTGAACTGCGGCGCGTTGCCGGGCGAACTGATCGAGGCCGAGCTGTTCGGTGCCGAGGCCGGCGCGTACACCGGCGCGAACAAGGCGCGCGAGGGCCGCTTCGAACTGGCCGACGGCGGCACCCTGTTCCTGGACGAGATCGGCAACCTGCCGCTGCCCGGCCAGATGAAGCTGCTGCGCGTGCTGGAGACCGGTCAGTTCGAACGGCTCGGTTCCGGCCGTACGCGCCAGGCCAAGGTGCGCGTGCTGTCGGCGACCAATGCCGACCTCAAGGCGATGATCCAGGTCGGCACGTTCCGTGAGGATCTGTATTACCGGCTCAATGTGATCGAGGTGAACCTGCCGCCGCTGAGCGAGCGCAACGACGACATCCTGCCGCTGGCGGAATTCTTCCTGAGTGGCCGTGCCGAACTCGGCGACGCTGCGCGCGAGACACTGCTGGGCTACCCGTGGCCGGGCAACGTGCGCGAGCTGAAGAATGCGATCGAGCGCGCTGCACTGCTGGCTGACGGCCATCCGATCACCCCCGAGCTGCTGAACCTGCCGCAGCATGCGGCAACGGCCGCCGCGCGCAACCTCGACGAACCCAGCCGCGAGGCGGTGGAGACCGCGCTGCACAAGGCCGATGGCGTGGTCAGCCGCGCCGCGCAAAGCCTGGGCCTGTCGCGCCAGGCGTTGTATCGGCGGATGGAGCGCTATGGCTTGGCGACCACGGCTTGATCGATATGTGACGGCGATGCTTGTCCTTGACCCCGAAGGCGTAGAAAGATGACTGCATGTATCCAGCAGAGGAGGCGTCATGCGATATCGCCGGATCATGCTTGTTTCCGCCTGGCTGACGGCCGGTGCGGCTTTGGCACAGGCGCCATCGGGTTCCCACGAAGACTGGGCGCTGCGGACCGCTGCCGCCAGCCCGGTCGAGTATCGGCTCGGTTCGCCGACGGTGCTGGCGGAATCGAAGAAAAGTCCGTTCAGGTTCAGCGATGGCCGCGAGGGCGGTGTGCTGAACAAGCCGCCGCCGCGTCCGATGGACCGCGCCGCGGTACTCGGTACCGAGCGCGCCTGGCTGGGCGGGCGGCCGCCGCTCGACTGCGCGATGACCCCGGTGGACGCCAGGTGCCATTGAGAGGCTGTGACTCAGCCAGGCCATGGCGAGGGCATTGGATGCCCGAGTTGAGGCAACGCAGGAGCAGTTGCCCGATGGCCGGGCGCGAATCGGGCACGCAAGTGCCTGATTCGCGTGAGCGAGTCCGGACAAATCCGTCAGGAACGGATTTGAACAGCCGCAGGCTGGCCCGCAGGGTGCATGCCATGGATGGCATGCACACATGCGCCGGACTCGCGGCCGAAAAATTGCGCAGGACGCGCAATTTTTCACAGGCTCAGAGCCGGCTTTCCCCCGTCGAGGAGAACAGCCGATGTGGCGCCGCCTGAATTCGCTGCAGGGGCGCCTGACCCTGCTGCTGGCCGTGGCCGGCCTGGCCGGTGCGCTGATCTATGCCGGCGTCACCCAGTGGCCGTTGCCGCAGTTGCTGGTGTGGCTGCGCAAGGATCTGGCGTTGTCGATACGCGCGCCGATGCAGCTGGGCATCTACGGCGGCCTGCTGGCCAGCGTGGTCGTGCTGCTGCCGCTGGCGTTCTGGCTGGCCGGCCGGGTGATGGCGCCGGTGAGCCGGCTGCTGCGCGCGCTGGAAGGCGCGGTGGCCAGTTATCGCGACGGCGATTTCAGCTTCTCGATCGCGGTCGATCGGCGCGACGAGCTGGGCGAACTGATACGCATGCACAACGCGCTGGGGCACACCTTGCGCGAGCAGCGCCAGCACCTGGTGCAGCGCGAACTGCTGCTGGACACGGTGGTACAGAACACTCCCGTGGCGCTGGTGCTGACCGATGCGATCGGCCGGGTCGCCTACGCGAACATCGCTTCGCGGCACCTGTTCAACGAAGGCCGCACCCTGGTCGGGCTGGACTTCGCCGAGTTGCTGGCCGATGCGCCCGAAGCGCTGCGCAAGGCGGTGGACAGCGGCGAGGATGCCCTGCTCAGCGTGGAGATGGACGGCGGCGAGGAAACCTTCCACCTGTCGCAGCGCGCGTTCCGCCTGCAGGGCCGGCCGCATCGGCTGCACCTGTTCCGGCGCATGACGCGCGAGCTGTCGCGGCAGGAGGTGGCGACCTGGAAGCGGGTGATCCGGGTGATCAGCCACGAGCTGAACAATTCGCTGGCGCCGATCACTTCGCTGGCGCACTCCGGCGCGGAGCTGGCCCGCCGCGGCCAGATCGAGCGGCTGCCCGGCGTGTTCGCCACCATCGGCGAACGCGCGCTGCATTTGCACCGCTTCATCGCCGGCTACGCCAGTTTCGCCAAGCTGCCCACGCCGCAGCTGGTGGACATCGAGTGGAAGCCGTTCCTCGACGGGCTGGCGCTGCATTGCCAGTACCGCCTGGCGACACCGGTGCCGGCGCGGCCGGGGCATTTCGATGCGGTGCAGATCGAGCAGGTGCTGATCAACCTGATCAAGAACGCGCATGAGTCGGGCGGGCCGGACGACGAGGTCACGCTGTCGATCCTGGATGTCGGCAACGAACTGCGCATCGAGGTGGCCGATCGCGGCCCCGGCATGAGCGAGACCGTGCTGGCGCAGGCGCTGCTGCCGTTCTATTCGACCAAGCGTTCCGGCACCGGGCTGGGCCTGGCACTGGCGCGCGAGATCACCGAGGCGCACGGTGGCCGCGTGCTGCTGGCCAACCGCGAAGGCGGCGGCCTGCGGGTGAGCCTGCGCCTGCCGCAGGCAGCTGCCCGATAGCGCTCGAAGCGGCACCGCCTCGCCTATACTCAAGTCTTCTTCAGGACATGGGGTGGGCAATGGGACAGCTACTCGCGTTGGTTATCGTGGCCGTCGTCGTCATCGGCGTGGCCAAGCTGGTGCGCATCGTGCCGCAGGGCTTCGAGTGGACGGTGGAAACGTTCGGCAAGTACACCCGCACGCTGAGTCCCGGGCTGCATTTCCTGATCCCGATCTACCAGGCGGTCGGGCGCAAGATCAACATGATGGAACAGGTGCTGGACGTGCCCAGCCAGGACGTGATCACCAAGGACAACGCGGTGGTGCGCGTCGACGGCGTGGTGTTCTACCAGGTGCTGGACGCGGCCAAGGCGGCGTATGAGGTGGCCAACCTCGAAGGCGCCGCGTTGGCGCTGATCATGACCAACATCCGCACCGTGCTCGGCTCGATGGACCTGGACGAAAGCCTGAGCCAGCGCGACGCGATCAACGCGAAGCTGCTCGGCGTGGTCGACGAGGCGACCCACCCGTGGGGCGTCAAGGTCAACCGCATCGAGATCAAGGACATCTCGCCGCCGCGCGACCTGGTCGACGCGATGGCACGGCAGATGAAGGCCGAGCGCGAGAAGCGCGCGAACATCCTCGATGCGGAGGGTTTCCGTCAGGCGGCGATCCTCAAGGCCGAGGGCGAGAAGCAGTCGGTGATCCTGGCCGCCGAAGGCGAGAAGGAGGCGGCGTTCCGCACCGCCGAGGCGCGCGAGCGTTCGGCTGAGGCCGAAGCCAAGGCGACCACGATGGTGTCCGACGCGATCGCCAACGGCAACGTCAATGCATTGAACTACTTCGTCGCCAACAACTACGTCGAGGCGCTGAAGGAAATGGCCAAGTCGCCGAACCAGAAGATGCTGCTGCTGCCGATCGAGGCCACCGGCATCCTCGGCTCGCTGGCCGGCATCGCCGAGCTGGCGAAGGAATCGCTCGGCCAGCAGCAGAAGCCGGCCGCCATCCAGCCGCCGCTGCGTTGAGGGCACGATGATGTGGGAGCTTTCGACGCATTACCTGTGGTGGATCCTGGCGCTGCTGCTGATCGCCGGCGAGTTGCTGCTGCCCGGCTATTTCCTGCTGTGGATCGGCCTGGGCGCCGCCGCGATGGGCGTGGTGCTGTGGGTCGATCCGACGCTGGGCCTGCTGGTGCAGGCGGTGCTGTTCGGCTTGCTCGCGTTCGCCTTCTGCGTCGGCTATGCACGCTGGCTGCGGCCCAGGCTGGAGCGTCGCGTGCCCGGTGACGAGCGCCTGAACCGTCGCGGCGAGCAGTTGATCGGCCAGCGTTACGAGTTGATCGAGCCGATCGTCAACGGCCGCGGCAAGGCCCGCGTGGGCGACGGCCAGTGGCTGGTCAGCGGGCCGGACCTGCCACTGGGCACCACGGTGGAAGTGGTCGCGGTGGAAGGCACCACGCTGCAGGTGCGCGCCGCGGCATGAGCGCAGGCGACGCCATCAGTCCACAGCAGTTCGCCACCACGGCGCCGACCACGCGCATCGCGTTCGTGCTGGAGCTGGCGCGGCGGTTGCACCAGTACGGCACCTCGGCGCCGCGGCTGGAGATGGCGATCGCCGGTGCGGCGCAGCGGCTGGGGCTGTCCGCCGATGTCTGGTCCAGCCCCACCGCGATCATCATCTCGTTCGCCGACCTGGCCCAGGGCGATGAAGGCGTGGCGCAGACCACGCAGGTGATGCGGCTGGCGCCGGGCGAGGTGAATCTCGAGCGGCTGTGCCAGGCCGACGACATTGCCGATCGTGCGATCGCCGGGGAGCTTGGCCTGCGCGAGGGCTTCCGCCTGCTGCGCGAACTGGGCCGGCCGGACACGCGGCGCGAGAAGATCGGCTCGATCGCCAGTTACGGCCTGTCCGCCGCCAGCATCGCGGCGTTGTTCCTGCACAGTTCCTGGGTGGACCTGGTGGTGGCAGGAGTGATCGGGGTGATCATCGGCTGCATCACCCTGCTCGCGGCCAGCCGGCCGCAGCTGGCGGTGGCCAGCGATGCGATCTGCGCGCTGGTGGCGACCACGGTGGCGATCGTGGTGAGCGCGTTCGTGGTGCCGCTGGCGATCAAGTCGGTGGTGCTGGCCAGCCTGATCATCCTGGTGCCGGGCATGTCGCTGACCAACGCGGTGCGCGAGATTTCCAGCCTGCACCTGGTTTCCGGCATGGCGCGCATGGGCGGCGCGATGTCGACCCTGCTCAAGCTTACCTTCGGCACCATCGCGGCGACCCAGCTGTGCGCCGCGGTGGGCATCACGGCCCGCGATTTCGCGCTGCCGGCGCTGCCGGTCTGGACCGACTACCCGGCCCTGCTGGTCGCGGCGATCGCGTTCGCGATCCTGTTCCGCGCGGCCCGGCGCGACTGGCCGGTGGTGATCGTGGCGGTGGTGGTCGGCTACCTGGCCACGCGCTGGGGCGGGGCGATCTCTGGCTCGCTGCCGGGCGCGCCGGTGGGCGTGTTCCTGGGCGGCCTGCTGCTGGGCGCGCTGGCCAACGTCTACGCGCGCTTCGCGCATCGGCCGGGTGCGGTCATCCGCGAGCCGGGCATCCTGCTGCTGGTGCCGGGCAGCGTGGGTTTTCGCAGCGTGTCTTTCCTGCTCGAACGCGATACCACGCTGAGCGTGGATACCGGCCTGCTGCTGGTAACCCTGCTGGTGTCGCTGGTGGCGGGGCTGATGTTCGGCGACCTGCTGGTTTCGCCCCGAAGATCTCTTTGAATCAAAAGTGGCCGAAGACGCTGGCGATGTCGTTTGCCTTGCACGTCAAGATAACGAGATTGCACGGCACCTTCGCGCCCTCCCTGCAAAGCAGGGGAGGGGTTGCTCTTGGCCAAGGCAAGATCAAAAGCCGCCCCCTCCTGACCTCCCCCTGCTATGCAGAGGGGAGGGGTCAAGCGTGTGCCTGCCTCAAACGAATGCAGCATTGCCTTGAAACCAACAAAAAAGCGCCGGCATCAAGCCGGCGCTTTTCATTGAAGCGGTTACCGGAACAGCGATCAGATCGCCAGATCCTTTTCCTTCTTGCCGGCCTTCAACGCATCGTTGAACCAGTGCGGACGCTTG
This sequence comes from Rhodanobacter sp., assembly GCA_036561785.1. GTDB lineage: Bacteria > Pseudomonadota > Gammaproteobacteria > Xanthomonadales > Rhodanobacteraceae > Rhodanobacter. Next base: position 3,931 of record DATCUT010000071.1, on the reverse strand, counting down.
CCGCGGCCGGACCAGGTCTGTGCCGGATTGGCCGGATTGCGGTATTTCGGCGCGACCGTTCCGGTGCTGCGCTTGGCCTTGCCGCGCGCGCTGCCGAAAATGTCCTCGAAGGCATAACCCTCGGCCTTGATCAACGCATGCACTTTCTCGCGCAGCTTGACCACCTTTTCCTTGCGCAGTTCATTCTGGCGAACCTGTGCCTTGCTGATCAGGTCGTTGAGCTGGTTGTGATTGAGGTTCTTGATGTCGACGGCCATGATGGACTCCCGGGTGAGTATCGGCGAATAAATGATTTGGCTATGGTCCGGCCATTATGGGGAACAGGGCCTGACGCACTGGAAGCTGTTGCCATGCGGATTCTCGCTGATTTGCAGAATCCTTGTAAAGCGCGGTGCACTGTGTGAAATGTGCTTTCACATTAAAAGTAATTAATAGTGTGACCGGTTTTGAATTAGGCGCGTTCGGTGATTCCATCACGGCAAATGCAAAAACGGCCGCACCGGGCGGCCGTTTTGATTAATGCGGCGACTGGCCGGTTCAGCCAAGCAGGGCGAACAGTTCGTCTTCGCCGAGTGACCGGCTTTCGCTGTCTTCGCGGGCACGATATTCCAGGGTGCCCGCGGCCAACCCGCGCTCGCTGACCACGACGCGGTGCGGAATGCCGATCAGTTCCATGTCGGCGAACATGCTGCCGGCGCGTACGCCGCGATCGTCCAGCAAGGCCTCGATGCCGCGCTGGTTCAGCGCCTGGTACAGCGCCTCGGCCGCCGCGCTGACGGCGGGCGAGTGCTTCGGGTTGATCACGCACACCGCCACGCGCCACGGCGCCATCGCTTCCGGCCAGAGGATGCCGGCTTCGTCGTGACGCTGCTCGATCGCGGCGGCGACGATGCGGCTGACGCCGATGCCGTAGCAGCCCATGGTCATCACCTGCGGCTTGCCGGTTTCGTCCACCACGGTGGCGCCAAGCGTCTCGGCGTACTTCGTGCCCAGCTGGAACACGTGGCCGACCTCGATGCCGCGGGCGAGGTGCAGCACGCCCTTGCCGTCAGGGGAAAGGTCGCCTTCGACCACGTTGCGCAGGTCGGCGACGCGGGTGATGCGCGCATCGCGATCCCAGTTCGCGCCGATGCAGTGCGTGCGGTCGACATTGCCGCCGCAGACGAAGTCGGCGAGCACGGCGGCGTCGCGATCGACGATCACCGGGATCGACGCCGGCAGGCCGACCGGGCCGATGAAACCGGGACGCGTGCCGGTGGCGGCGAGGATCTCCTCTTCGCTGGCGAGCACCGATTCGTCCGGCAGCTCGGCCAGCTTGCCGGCCTTGACCGCGTTGATCTCGTGGTCGCCGCGCAGGCACAGCGCGACCAGGCCGTCGCGACCGCGCACCAGCAGGGTCTTCACGCACTGCTGCGGGCTGACCTCGAGGAAGCTGGCGATGTCGTCGATGGTCCTCTGGGTGGGCGTGTCGACCCGCTGCAGGGCGGCGGCAGGAGCAGGGCGTCCGGCGGCTGGCGCCAGAGCCTCGGCCTTCTCGATATTCGCGGCGTAATCGGAGCCGTCGGAAAACACGATGGCATCCTCACCGGAATCGGCCAATACCTGGAATTCATGGCTGGCGTTGCCGCCAATGGCGCCGGTGTCGGCCTGCACCGCGCGGAAGGTCAGGCCGAGGCGGGTGAAAATGCGCGAATAAGCCTGGTACATCACCGCGTAGGTCTCGGCCAGCGATTCCTGGGTCAGGTGGAACGAATAGGCATCCTTCATCAGGAATTCGCGCGCGCGCATCACGCCGAAACGCGGGCGGATCTCGTCGCGGAACTTGGTCTGGATCTGGTAGAAGTTGATCGGCAGCTGCTTGTAGCTTTTCAGCTCGTTGCGGGCAAAGTCGGTGACCACTTCTTCGTGGGTCGGGCCATAGCAGAATTCCTGGCCCTTGCGATCCTTGATTTTCAGCAACTGGCCGCCGAATTTTTCCCAGCGGCCGGTTTCCTCCCACAATTCCTTCGGCTGCACCGACGGCATCAGCATTTCGATCGCGCCGGCGCGGTCCATTTCCTCGCGCACGATGTTCTCCACCTTGCGCAGCACGCGCAGGCCCAGCGGACTCCAGGTGTACAGGCCGGAAGCGAGCTTGCGGATCATGCCGGCGCGCAGCATCAGCTGGTGGCTGGCGATTTCGGCGTCGGCAGGGACTTCCTTGACAGTGGCCAGGTGGAATTGGCTGAGGCGCATGCGGGCGGTTCCGGCGTGAATGAAGACGCCCATTGTAGCGGGCTGCCGTCACCGTCGCAGACCATGGCCGGCACCGGCCGGTCCGATGCCGCCGGTGCCGCAGCGTGGGTGATGGCTTAGCGGACCTGCTGGCAGAACTGGTCGTACTGCGTCTGCGCCGCGGCGGTCTGCTGCTTGCGCTGGGCGTCGTCGAGCGCGACGGTCTTGCCGTCCTGCTGCATCACCACCGGACCGCCGCCCTGCAGTGCGGTGAGGTTGGCCTTCAGCGTATCGCACATCTTGCTGCGGTTTTCCGGCGTGTCGGCCACCGGTTTTGCGGGCTCGGCCGGGGCGTCCCTGCTTTGCGCCGTTTCGCTGGGCGCGGGTGCGGCCAGCGGTTCCACGGTGCCGGTGGTGGTCACCTTCACATACTTCGTGCCCTGTGCCGGCGGCGCTTCCGAGTAGTGCACGGTGCCGCTGGCGTCCGTCCATTTGTAGACCTGGGCGGCGGCCAGCGGGGCCAGCAACAGCAGCGCCACGGCAATCAGCGAACGATGCATGGTGTTCTCCATTTCGCAGGGAAATTACGGTTCACCTTGTTATCACTCCGGCGTGCCGGACTCAAGCAGCCGATGGTTTACACTGCGCGCATCCTGTCACGGTCTTGATGCATGAGCGAGTCATCGCCCGTCCCACCGCCCCGCCACCGGGGTATCTACCTGCTGCCGAACCTGTTCACCACGGGGGCGATGTTTGCGGGCTTCTACGCGATCATCGCCAGCATCGGCGGCCGTTATACCGAGGCGGCGGTCGCGGTGTTCATCGCTGCGCTGCTGGACGGCATGGACGGCCGCGTGGCGCGGATGACCGGCACCCAGACCGAGTTCGGCGTGCAGTACGACTCGCTGTCCGACCTGGTCAGCTTCGGTCTGGCGCCGGCGCTGGTGATGTATACGTGGTCACTGTCGGCGCTGCGCGATTTCGGCCCGCTGTGGGGCAAGCTGGGCTGGGCCGCCGCGTTCATCTACGCCGCCTGCGCCGCGTTGCGGCTGGCGCGCTTCAATACCCAGGTCGGCGTGGCCGACAAACGCTATTTCCAGGGGTTGGCCAGCCCGGCTGCGGCGGCGGTGTGCATGTCGTTCGTGTGGAGCGTGGACAAGTTCGGCCTGGCCGGCAGCGATTTCTGCTTCATCACGCCGGCGATCGCGATCGTGGTCGGCCTGCTGATGGTCAGCCGTTTCCGCTATTTCAGCTTCAAGTCGCTGCCGATGGGCGACCGCCAGCGCGTGCCGTTCGTGTGGATGGTGGTCGCGGTGCTGCTGCTGGCCTTGCTGATCCTGGACACGCCGCGCGTGCTGTTTGTCGGATTCACGATCTATCTGTTGTCCGGCCCGGTATGGACCATCTGGAGCCTGGCCACGCATCGGCGCCGGGCACGGCGCAGCGCGGCATGAGCGCCCTGCCACGCCAGCACGTCAGCGCCGACCATCGCGCCCGCGTATTGCGTGCGCTGGGTGTGACGCCATGGCAGCGGCGTGCGGCGCCTGCCGCTGTTACGGCAGGCGAGCCGGAATACGCGACCGCCGCGTCGGACATGGCGGCAAACGTCGCCTGCGTGGTGGTGTTGCCGCAGGATTGCAGCACGCGCGAGCTCGACCTGGTCGGCCGCGCCCTGAATGCGTGCGGCGCCGCCCTGGCGCGCGCCGCACGGGTCACG
>DATCUT010000070.1:0-20643 GCA_036561785.1 Rhodanobacter sp. | reverse complement strand
ACGCCGCGATCACTCGCGCCGGTCGCGGCAGGCCGGTCCAGGCCGCCGCCAACGCGTCTGCAAGATTCTCTTGCCAGTCCACCGCGCCGCGCGCCAGCCAGCCATCCGGCTGCGCCTGCAGCGCCCATTTCAACCGCGTATTGCCGAGATCGAGCAGCAGCCTCATGCGCGGCGCACCGTGACGTCCGCGCTGTCGATCCGGCGCACGCTGCCGTCGGCCATGCGCACCTGCAACGCGCCGTGCGCATCCACCCCGGCACCCACGCCGTCGAACGTACCCAGTGCCCCGCTCAATTGCAGCGGCTGGTCACGCAGCAGGTCGTAGCGCGCGTAGTCGGCACTGAATGCGGCGAAGCCGTCGCGCTCGAACTGCCGCAGGCCCTCGACCAGCTCTACGACCAGTGCCGCCGCCGTGCGGTTGCGATCCGGCGGCGTGCCGCCGGCCAGGGTGGCCAGGTCGCTCGCTGGCTGGCCGGCCTGTTCGTGCAGCGCCGGCGTCAGCCGCAGGTTGAGGCCGATGCCGACGATCGCCGCGCACGGCCCCTGGTATTCGCCGCTCAGCTCGACCAGGATGCCGCCCAGCTTGCCGCCTGCCTTCCCGTCAGTGACGGCCAGTACGTCGTTCGGCCACTTCAAGCCGGCCCCGGCGATGTCCAGATTTTCCAGCGCGCGCAGCACGATCACGCCGACGGCCAGCGACAACCCGGTCAGCGCGGCAAAGCCCGACTCGAAACGCTTGAGGCAGGACAGATACAGGTTCAGCCCCGGCGGCGACAACCACTCGCGGCCGCGCCGGCCACGGCCGGCATGCTGGGTTTCGGCCAGCACGATGCTGAAGTCCTCCGCGCCGGTACCGCGGCGCTGCAGTTCGCTGGAGGTGGAATCGAGCTCCCAATGCACCTCCAGCGCGCCCAGCGAACGCGCCAGCGGTGCTGGCAGGGCGGCGCGGATCTGCTTCGCATCCAGCATCTGCAGCGTCCACGGCAGGCGGTACCCGGCCGCGCCGCGTGCCTCGATCGGCACGCCGCGGGCACGCAAGGCCTCGACCTGCTTCCAGATCGCCGCACGGGTCACTCCGGCCTGCGCGGCAAGACCGGCGCCGGACAACGCTTCGCCTCCGGCAAGCAGGGCCAGCAACTGCGCCGGCTGCATCAGCAGGCTCCGGGCACGGCAGCGGCAACGGGCCGGCGACAACTGGAAAAAGAATCGTGGGGCAGATTGGGCATCGGCGGATTCTAGCCCGGGCTGCTGGCCCTGCGGCATCCGCCACTGGCCCGTGGCGTGACCGTCGTCGGGGCGGCAGCACTGGCATGGCCCCCATGTTTCTGAGACGATCACGGTCTTCGCTGCGGGTCAGGGAGTTCGATCGCCATGCGTGCCACCCATTGGCTTATCGGTTGCGCCTTGTGCATTGCCGGGATCGGCGGCGCCGCGGCGACAAGTGTGGACACCGCCCAGGACCTGGATCCCTCGCACGCCGCGCTCGACAGCGCCAGCCCTCACGACGGCAATACCAGCAGCGGCGGCGATGCGCTGGGGTTGACCCGCGATTGTCCGCCGGCCAGCAGCAACGACAGCTCCGGCAGCACCTCCGGCAATGGCAGTGGTCGCTCCGGCGGCGCTTCCTCTGTGCCGACGCCAACCCGCCGGCCGCATCTGGGCTGGCAATCGCTGCTGCCTGGGTCGATCCAGTAAGCGTTCGGCGTCATGCCGGGGCATTGGTGGCAATCGCTGCGGGCGCGTTTTGAGCCGGCGCCGATAACCGACCCACTGTGGCGACGCGCGCTGGCCGGCTGCCCACTGGCGCGCCGGCTCGACCCCGAACGGCAACAACGCCTGCGCCGGCTGTCCGCCCTGTTCCTGGCGCGCAAACGCTTCCATGCACTGGCTGGCGCCGTGCTGGACGACTACTGGCGCCTGCTGATCGCCATGCAGGCCTGCCTGCCGGCGCTGCAGCAGGGCGCCGCCAGCCTGCGCGGCTGGCGCGAGGTGCTGATCTACCCGGGCGAGTTCAAGGTACGCCGCAGCCATCACGACGACCGCACCGGCGTGGTCACCGAGGGCGACGAGATCCGCATCGGCGAGGCGTGGGAACGCGGCCCGCTGGTGCTGTCGCTGGCCGACGTGCAACTGGACCTGGAGCAGCCGTGGGACGGCTACAACGTGGTCGTGCACGAGATGGCGCACAAGCTGGACATGCTCGATGGGCCGCCCGACGGCGTGCCGCCGCTGGTGAACATCCCGCGGCGGCGCTGGATCCGGCAATTCCAGCTGGCCTACGACCGCCTGGCCGCGATGCCGCAGGACAGCTGCAACAGCCCGATCGACCACTACGCCACCGAAAGCGCCGCCGAGTATTTCGCCGTGGTCAGCGAGCTGCATTACTCGCAGCCGGCGCTGCTGCACGAGGCCGAACCGGCCATCGCCGAATTGCTGGAGGCGTTCTACGGCCGCTCGCCGGCCGAGGGCCGCGAGCCGGCCGGCTTCTGCCGCGCACGCTGAGAGCCTGTTCAAAACCCCCGGATACCCCGCACTGGGAGCTGTTTGCGCGCAGGCCAAGGAAGAGCGAAGGAGTGGACGTCCGTCCACGACCGAGCAATGACGCCGGCATGCGCGCAAACAGACCCAGCCCGAAGGGTTGCCATCGAGTGGCCGCCAAGCGGCCACTCGATGGCAACGCGAGGTATCCGGGGCTTTGAACAGGCTCTGAGACTCAGCTTGCCGCCAGCTTCACGCTGAAGCGTGCGCCGCCGAACTCCGGCGAACGGTCGACCACCAGTTCGCCCTGGTAGGCATGCACGATGTCCTGCACGATCGACAGGCCGATGCCGTGGCCCTGCACGCGCTCGTCGCCGCGCACGCCACGCTGCAGCACCTTCTCGATCTTGTCCTCGGCGATGCCCGGGCCATCGTCCTCCACGCTCAGCCACAGGCCGGGCCGCTGGCGGCCAGCCTGGCGCTGTATCTTCACCACCAGCAGCACGCGGTGGCCGGCCCACTTGAACGCGTTCTCCAGCAGGTTGCCCATCAGTTCCAGCAGGTCACCCTGCTCGCCGTAGAACACCGCGCCGTCCTCGATGTCGAATTCGCACAGGACGTTCTTGGTGGCGTAGACCTTCTCCAGGCCCTGCACCAGGTCCTCGGCATGGCCGGCGATCGGCACCGCGCTGGCGAACGTCTGGCGGCCGGAAGTGGCCGCGCGCGACAGCTGGTAGGCGACCAGCTCGTTCATCCGCCGCACCTGGTCGAGCACGCTGCTGCGCCGCGCCGCCTCGTCGCCCGCCGTCGGCGACTCCAGCTGCGAGCGGATCACCGCCAGCGGCGTCTTCAGGCTGTGCGCCAGGTCGGCCAGGGTGTGCCGGTAACGCGTGCGCTGTTCGCGCTCGTTGGTGATGAACGCATTGATGCGCTCGGTCAGGCCGGTCAGTTCCAGCGGGTACTGGCTGTCCAGTTGCTCGCTGTCGCCGCGCTCGACCCGGCTCATGTCGCTGGCCACCTTGCGCAGCGGGGTCAGGCTCCAGCGCAGCAGCAGCAGCTGCAGCACGATCAGCATCACGCCGAGGATCGACAGCCAGATCACCAGGGTGTGGCGGAACACCGCGTTCTCGCCTTCGAACTGGTCCTCGGTCTGCGCCACCATCACGGTGAGCCGCACCGATTTCTTCTCCACCGTATCCAGCGCCACGCCGTAGCTGTAGTAGTACAGCCGGCCCATGCGGGTGTCGACCGGCCCCACGAACTGGCTCTGACCGGGCTGCAGCGGCTTCAGGAAGGTGAAGTCGCGGCCGATCGCCGAGGACGACTCCCAGTGATAGCCCTGGTCGCCCAGCGCCACGGCGTACAGGCCGGAACCCGGCCGCGAGAAGTTCGGGTTCGGCGACGTTTCCGGCGGCAACAGCTTGCCGTACCGGTTGACGTCGGTATTGGTGATGTACGCAATCGCGAAATTCTCGAGCCGGTCATGCAGCGTGCGCAACGCGCGTGCCTTGTTGGTCTGGGTCAGGGTCAGCCCGACCAGGCCGAGAAAGCCTGCCAGCACGAAGCTGGTGGCGATCGCCGCGCGCGCCGCCAGTGAAAGCGGGCGGCGCGGCGACCTGCGCTCATTCGTCGTCGCCGTCGGTGCGCGGGATGGCAAAGCGGTATCCGCGTCCACGTACCGTCTCGATGGGTTTGAGGGTGCCTTCCGGATCGAGCTTGCGCCGCAACCGCCCGATGAACACTTCGAGCACGTTGGAGTCGCGGTCGAAATCCTGCTGGTAGATATGTTCGGTGAGATCGGCCTTGGAGACCAGCTCGCCGGCATGCAGCATCAGGTATTCCAGCACCTTGTACTCGTAGCTGGTGAGGTCGACCAGCTTGCCTTCCACCGTCACTGTCTGCGCGGTGGTGTCCAGCTTGATCATGCCGCAGGCCAGGATCGGCTTCGACCAGCCGCTGGCCCGGCGCACCAGCGCGTTGATGCGCGCCAGCAGTTCCTCGACGTGGAACGGCTTCACCAGGTAGTCGTCGGCGCCGTACTTCAGCCCCTCGACCTTGTCCTGCCAGCTGCCGCGCGCGGTCAGGATCAGGATCGGGTAGCGCTGGCCGTGCTCGCGCAGCGCCTTGACCAGCTCCATGCCGGACATCTTGGGCAGGCCCAGGTCGATGATCGCCAAGTCGAACGGCACCTCGCGGCCGAGGTAGATGCCCTCCTCGCCATCCTGTGCCGCATCGACGGCGAAGCCGTCCCGTTTCAGGCGTGCCGCCAGCGTCTCGCGCAACGGCGCCTCGTCCTCCACCAACAGGATGCGCATCAGCGTTTCTCCTTGCTGCCCGCATGCTTGGCGGGCGAATTCTTGGTTGACTGGGCAGATGATGGATTCTTGCCCGATTCGGAAGAGACCACCATCACCTTGACGTGACCATCCGGGGTGAGCACCTTGATGCGGTACTCCTGCCGGCGCCCGACTCCCCGCTGCTCGGCCGACAACACCTTGCCGCCGGTGTCCTGCTGCACCCTGAGCACCGCCTGATCCAGCGTCACCGCCGACCCGGCCGACTGCGCCAGGGCCACCCCGGACACGCCGACGAGCAGCGATATGAACAGAGCCGGGATGAAGTTTTTGTGCGTTGTCATGCGTGAAGTTCCCGCCTGGCAGCTGCCGAAACGTCCAGCCTAGGCAATCAGGCCTGAATACTGACCGGACGGACGGCGGCTGTCACGCCGCCGTTGCGCGGGGCGCCTGCGCCTGCTCCAGCAAGGCCCAGCCCGCGCCCGGCAGATGCGCGCCTTCGCTGAGCGTGCGGCGGAACGCGCGCGCACCCGGTTCGCCCTGATACAGGCCGAGCAGGTGCCGGCTGATGTGCTTCAGCGCGGTGCCGCGCGCCAGCTCGGCCTCGACGTACGGCCGCAGGTGCTGCAGCACGCTTTCGCGCGTGGGCAGCGGCTCGCCGTGCAGCACGTGCTCGACCTGCGCCAGCAGGTACGGGTCGTGGTACGCGGCGCGGCCCAGCATCACCCCGTCCAGTTGCGCCAGGTGCGCCTGCACCTGCGCCACCGTGGTGATGCCGCCGTTGATCACCACGACGAGCTGCGGAAACTCGCGCTTGAGCCGGTACACCCGCGCGTAGTCCAGCGGCGGCACCTCGCGGTTCTCCTTCGGCGACAGGCCCTTGAGCCAGGCCTTGCGCGCATGCACCACCAGCACCTCGACACCGGCTTCCAGCATCAATTCGGTGAAATGCTGCAGCCCGGCGTAGTCGTCCTGGTCGTCCACGCCGATGCGGCACTTCACCGTCACCGGGATGCTGACCGCATCGCGCATCGCCTTCACGCATTCGCCGACCAGCGCCGGCTCGCGCATCAGGCAGGCGCCGAAGCGACCCGACTGCACCCGGTCCGACGGGCAGCCCACGTTGAGATTGATCTCGTCATAGCCGGCCTCGGCGCCGAAGCGAGCCGCCTGCGCCAGCTCGCGCGGCTCGCTGCCGCCCAGTTGCAAGGCCAGCGGATGCTCCTGCTGGCTGTGCTCGAGCAGACGCAGCTGTTTGCCGCGCACCAGCGCCGCACTGGTCACCATCTCGGTATACAGCCGCGCCCGCGGCGTCAGCAGCCGGTGGAAGTAGCGGCAGTGCCGGTCGGTCCAGTCCATCATCGGCGCGACGGACACTTGGTAGCCTGACGTATCCAATGGGTTACTCAATAAGTTTTCAAACTTTGCGATCGGCCTGGCGCAACGCCAAGTCATGCATTCTCGCATCCACTCATTGCCGGCAGTATCGCCGGCACCGCTCTCGAAGCGCGTCGATCGCACGTCGACCGAAACCTCGCCGGAAACTTCCGCGGCAAGCCGCCGCCCGGCCAGACATGGCGGACACCGGGGTGCCCCGCCGCGAGCGGAAGTTCATGCCACGACGCAGGCTCAAGATATGCGCCCACTGCACTCGCAGGATGGTGCCCTCGGCTCATTGACAAGCCGCCTGCCTGCCAACCGCGTCACAAAAACACACTGCCCGCGCGGCAAATTACCACGTACTAACCAAATTTTGATGCCGCTAAAGGTCGCTTTGCTAAACTCGGGTCGCCAGCGATGTCTGCGCGCGATCCCCTTGGGCCAGTACTGCCCGGCCTTGATTCAAGCAAGCAAGGCTGACCCGATCGGTGCATCGACGGATGGTTCCGACATGGTTCGGCCGTCCATGCAGTATCGGCGTTTTCGCTGGCATCCCCCAACGGTAGCTTCATCGCCATCCCTTTGCCTTGGCGCACGGGGTGGGGGACTGTTGCATGGACGATTTTCACGGTGCCCGGACGAGCACGACCCGGCCCGACTCCGCAAGCCTTTCCCACGGTGCCGGCGCCATGCCGTGGCACACCCCGCGTCACAACCACTACTCCCAAACGGGTAAAGGATCGCCCACATACGAGAACTCTCATCGATGACCCATCTTGCAACTGCTGCAAAGACCTTTCTGGCCCCACTCGCCGTATCCATCGCCCTCTATGCCGCATCGGCACCGCTCGCACCAGCGGCCCATGCCCAGGCGGCAACAACGATCAAAGCACCCATCTACGGCGTCACCCTGGATGACCTGTCCAACCTCAATGCGATCATCACCTCGCTGACCAAGCTGCCGCACAAGCCCATGGTCCGCGTGGTGTTCGACCCCGGCACGAGCGCCGCCGAGTACTACCCCGCGCTGGTCAAGCTGCACACGGTGGCCTACGTGATGGGCGAGATCATGGACTCGTACTATTTTCCCACCGACATCAACACCTACACGGCGCGTACCAAGGAACTGGTCTACGGTCTGAACGGTACGGTCGACGTGTGGGAGATCGCCAACGAGATCAATGGCGAATGGCTGCGAAAGAACCCGAACGGCAGCAAGGCCACTGTCAACGCCCAGGAAACCGCCATCGGGCAAATGGTCGCCGCCGCCAACTCGATCGTGAAGGGCGTTGGTGGCAAGACGGCCATCACGCTCTATTACAACGACGACAGCAAGGGCACCAATTGCTGGGCGAAGCCGCAGGATTACTGGAAGACCTGGCCCACCACCTTCCTGTCGGCCAGCGTCCGCCAGAGTACCGATTACGCGTTCTTCAGCTATTACCCGTACCAGGACTGCTCCGGATTGTCGCCCTCGTGGGAGGCCGATTTCAGCGCACTAGGAAACATCTTCCCGAATGCAAAGATCGGCTTCGGCGAGATCGGCACGTCGAGCCTCAATGCACCCGTATCGGTGCAGACGAACCTGATCAAGACGTACTACCCGATGGTCAACACCATCAAGAACCCAAAGTTCGTCGGCGGTGTCTTCTGGTGGAACTACGCCGAGCAGATGGTTCCGTACACCAAGTCGTACTGGACCACGCTCAGGGACACGATCGCCCCGCTGAAAGCGCCGCAGTAAGCCGGCAACCGTGCCGTGCGGCGAACCGATCGCCCTGCGCAATCGGTAGTTCGAAAGCAAAGAAGAACGCCTCCGGATGGAGGCGTTCTTCTTTCCCGCGGAGCTAGCGCCGCAGCACCACCGCCATCTCGGGCAGGTAACGCAGCTCGAAAAAAACACTGTCGCCCCCGCACGGCGCCCGTTGCGCCAACGCCGCGCCGGCTTCGGCGGCGGGTAACGCCGAGGCGGTGAACGCCTTGTCCTCGCCGGTCTGGCGGAAGATCTCGTAGACGACGCCATGCGCATGCGGTCCCGCACACTGGCTCGCCGCGCCGAGATACAGCTCGCGTTCTCCCCGGCCAAGGCGCCCCGTGCCCGCGCCATCCTGCACCCAGGCACGCACGCCGCTGCGCTGTACGTCGGTCAGCAGCTCGGCATAGCGCGATGGCGTCATGTTGCCCGCGAAGAACGAGGTCACGTAGACCGGCCGCCGCGCAATGCCGTCCAGCTGGCGCCGTTCCGCGGCAAGATGATCCTGCAGCTGCCGGCGCACCGCAGGATCGCGCCAGCGCCTGTCGTCGATCTCGAGCGGCAGATACCAGCCGGCAATCGCTTCGCTTCCCAGGTCGTCGACCCAGCGCCGGGCGGCCTCGGCGTTGCGGCGCGAGAGCGTGCGCAGGTACGTATCCAGCGCCACCGGCGACGCTTCCTGGCGCTGAAAAAACGCGGGATCGCTGTCCAGTCCCAGCACGATGCGCAACCCGGCCGCGTGCGCCTCGCGCACCCGCTGCAGCAACCAGGCGTGCCCGGAGGGGTCGCCGAACGCGTCGCCGTACCGGGTCCACTGCACCACCAGCGTGTCGAAGCCGCGCGCGCGCACTTGCGCAAACACAGACGGCCATTGCGCTTGCGCGACCTCGCGATCGCGCAGTTGGGGCTGGTAGAAGATCGCCGTGGTCGCATCGGCCAGCAGCGCTGCCAGCAGCAACGTCAGTCCCGCGAGCCCGCGCCATGCAGGCCTCACCACTGCGTCCTCACGATCAGGAACACTGCGTTGCTCTCGCGCAGATAGCTGGTGAAGGCGTGCTGTCCTTCCACCGCGAGGCTGAAGCGGTGCGGGTAGGCGTCGTAGCGGGTCTCGCCGTACCACAGGTTCCACTGCAGGCCGATACCGGCACGGGCGTCGCGCGCATAGCCCGCGCCGTGCGCACGGTCGATGCCGGTGTACTGCAGATGGACGTAGGGTTCGATGGTCTGGCCGTCGACCAGTTTGCGCTGCCAGCCCAGCAGGTAGTCCGCGGTGAACACGGTTTGCCTGGCACGCAGGTAGCGGGCGATGTCGACGTAGAAGTTCTGGGTGAACCAGCCCGGCCCGGTCGCATGCCAGTCGTCGCTGAGCCGCGGGCTGAAGGACCACGACCCGCTGGCGCGCAACATGGTGTCGTTGCGGGTATTGCGGCTGTTGCCGACGGGCGTCTGCTGCTCGATCGACAGCACGACGTTCTGCGCGAGCAGCGGCTTCCAGTGCAGCCCCACGCCGAGCATCGGCGAGTGCACCGGCCACACCGAGCCGCTGGCACCGCTGCCGGCGAAGACGCGCGCGTAGGCGGCCAGCGTGTTGGCATCGCCGCCGGTGAGATGCGGATCGAAGCGGTATTGCGCCTCGAGCTGCAGGTAGCTGCGATAGGAGACACCCGGCGCCGCCGCGTTGGCCGCCGAAGACACGGTATCGCCCAGGGTCATGTCGGCATTGAAGCGCCACTTGCGGCCGAGATCCTCGTGCAGGCGCCGCAAGGTGTAGCGCTGCTGGTCCTCGCCTTCCTGCGCCGTGCCGCTGCTCCCGGTGCCGACGGCAGCAGCGGGATCGAGCTGGTCGATCGCCTGCGCCGCATAGGCCCGCGCCTGTGCGTTGTCGCCGAGCTGCTGGTGCACGTACAGCAACTGCCGGGTCAATCCGGGATCGTCGGGGTTGGCCCGGTGCGCGCGTTCGAACTGTGCCACCGCCTCGTCCGGCGCACCCGCCTGCAGATAGGCGTAGCCCAGCGAGGCAGCCAGCCGGCTGTCGTCCGGCGCGAGCGCACTGGCGCGCTGCAGCGAAATCAGCGCCTGCTGCGCTTCGCCCGCCCGGCTTTGCAGGGCCGCCAGGCGCGCGTAGTAACGCGGATCGGCGTGCATCGCCGCGGCGTTTTCCAGATCGACACGGGCCAGCGCCGGATCGCGCGGCTCGTCGGCCTGCGCGCGCAGCCACCAATAGGCGTGGTCCTGCCGGCCGCCCTGCGCCGCATACGTATCCAGCCAGGAACGCGCGACGGCCGGGTCGTCGACGGTGAGCGCGGCGGTCGCGGCAGCCAGCAGATCGGCCGGCTGCATGTGTGCCGCCGGCACCGAACGCCAGGCCTGCAAGGCCGCCGCATAGTCCTGCGCGCCATAGGCCTGATAGGCCAGCGCACGGGTGACGTCGCTGTCAGGCTTGCGCTTGTTGGCCTCGGCGTAGGCGTACTCGGCAAGACCGGGCCGGTCGTTGCCGTAGCAATCGCCGAGCTGCCGCCACAGTCCGGCGGGGTAGTCCGGAGAGAGGTCGGCCATCACTTGGCGGATCCCGTCGCAGTCGCGCAGGGCGCCGAGGATGGGGATCTGCGCCACGCGCAGCGGCACGCTTTCCAGCGGCAGGCGCAGGCGCGCGCGATCGTCCGATGAAAACAGCGTCGGCTGCCCGCCGGCCAGCACAGCCAGGCGGGAAAACAGGGCCGCCCGGCCCGGATTGCCGGCAAACGGATACGCACCCAACAGCAGTTGCTTCGCCTCGCCGCGCGCACCGGCCTCGATCAGGCGATAGCTGAGCGGATCGAGCAGGCGATAACCCTCCGGCTCGGCGATCAGCGCCTCGGCCTGCTGTCGTGCCTCGGCATGGCGGCCTTGCTGCAGGTCCAGGCTGAAACGCTCCTCGCGCAGGCTTCCGCCGGGCAGTCGCGACAGCATGCGTTGCGCCATCGCGCTGTCGCCGCGCGCCATTGCCAGCGGCACCGAAAGCCGCGCCTGCAGCACCGCGTTGGCGGGATAGCGCGCGGCATAGCGGACCATCAGCCCCGGTCGATCATGCACCATCGACGCGAGCAGGTTTATCCATCGCCGCTCGTCTTTTTCGCTGGTGAATGCGGGTTGACGGGCGGCCATGTACGCAGCCAGCCGCCTGCGATTGCCGCGATTGCCGATGGCCCCGGCCATGGCCAGATCCTGCGCCGGCGCGTCCAGCCCGCCGCGCGATTGCAGCTGGCGCGCCGCATCCAGCTTGCCGAGCTGAAGCAGCAGGTTGAACCACTGGCCGCGTTCGTCGGCACTGAGCTTGTCGCCGGCATCCAGTGCGGCCAGTTGCGTATCGGCGCGCTGAAGGTCCCCGAGGTAAATCGCGCGCTGGACCAGCGCATGACGCAAGGCGCGACCTTCGGGACTGCGCGCGAAATCCGGGGCATCGAGTTCTGCCTGCGCCTTGGCGAGATTGCCTGCCTGCAAGTCGTCGAAGCCGCGCTGGGCGCGACACGCCGGCCTGCCGTCGAGGCTGCAGTCGACCGCAGGCGTCGCGGCAACGGATGGTGGGGCACGCAGCCGTGGATCGTCCGGCGTGTAGCGGCGCTGTTCGTCCAGCAGCTTCTGCGCTTGCGTCGCATGGCCGAAATGCCGGTAGGCCTCGGCTAAATCCAGTGCCGTGTCGATATCCTGCGGTGCCAGCGCACGTGCGCGCTCGAACTCCGCCACCGCGACGCGCTCATTGCCGGCACGCATCGCCGCGTACCCGGCCTGTCGATGCGGATACACCATGAACTGCCGGTAGCGGCTGCTGCCAGCGGCCGGTTCCTGCCCCGCCACGTGGAGCGGCCACGCCGGTGCGATCACGAGCAACGCCATCGCATAGCGGATTGGCCAGGGCCGTTTCATGCTGCCCGCCCCGCCGGTGTCACCAATTGCGCCGGCACTGCGGCCTCCTCTTCGAGGAGACTGTCGATGTTCGGCTGCAGCACTGCCTGCAGGACCAGCATGCGATCCAATGTTTCACGACTGATCACGCCCTGCTCGACCAGGAACTCCCCCAGCGGTTGCGCGCTGCGTGCGTGGTTCAACAACAATGACCTGAACGCCACTTCATCCAGATGACCTTGCGCGACCAGGATCTCGCCCAGCATGACCTGGCGCGACACATAGCTGTCCCACAATGGCGCCACCCGGTCGCCATGGATGCGCCCGCTGCGCGCTGCGGCGTCGAGCAGATGATGCGGGGCGCGATCGCCGTCGCACAGATGCGCGTACCAGCGGCGCAACCCGACCGCGACCTGGCCCTTGTGCGCGATCACGTAGCGTACCGGCCGGCCAAGCTGGCGCGCGATCGCGGCCAGCGACACCGGATCGATGTAAGACTCGCTGGCGAGAACCAGCGCGTGGCCTTCGTAGCGCAGTGGCAGCACCGCATAGTGCAGCGCCATGCATGCCGGAAGCACGTCCAGCAGTTCGCGTGGCAACCCGGCCAGGTCCACCGATTCGCAACAGACGCCAATCTGTTCGGCGATCGAGCGGCCCAGTTGCGTGGCGGTGATCCGGCACTGATGGATCATCGAGCTGCCCAGTTGCAGACCGTCGATGCGCTGCAGCTCCGCTTCGCGCAATTCCAGCGCCGATGCCGCACCGTTCGCCACCAGTATCTCGCCAAGCGACCGCTTGGCATGGTTCTCGCCGCCAAGGCTGGGGAAATCGTGGGTGGTCTTGTCCCAGGCCACGCGACGTGGGTCGCCGCACTTGATGATCTGGCGGATCGCACGCCAGTTGGCGAGGAAATTGATCAGGTTGCCCCACAGCAGGCGCGGTATCGACAACAGACCCTGCTTCACGCCGTAGTAGCCGGACACGAAGATGATCCGCTGCAGCATGCGGTTGCCCATCAGCACGAAGTTCGCGGTCAGCAGGTATTTGAACCACGGCCTTCCCTCGAAGATCGAGACGAAGCGCGGCGCCTCCGTCCACACCTGCTGCAGCAGCCAGATCGCGATCAGATGAAGCAGGATCAGCATCGCGGCGAAACTGACGAAGTTGTTGATCGCGCCCTTGCGGTCGCGCCACAAGAAGTAGTTGAGTACCAGGCCGTGCCTCCAGCCGTGGGTGCGGTAGCCCTGGTAGACGATGCCGATGATCCAGCGCGACTTCTGCCGTACCGCCGTCGCCAGACGGTCGGGAAAATATTCGCGCACGCAGATCACGTTGGACTCGCGCCAGCTCTGGCCAAGATAGCTCTCGGGCGAAGGGTGGCGCCGGTAGCGCAGCACCGGGAAGCGCACGAAGATCTCCTCCATGCCCCAGGCCTTCAGGCGCAGGCCGATGTCGTAGTCCTCGGTGAGGCTCTGCACGTCGAACGCGACGCCGTTGCCCGCGTCTATCAGCGTGAGCACGGCGCGCCGGCTGAAGCAGGTGCCGACGCCGGCGCTGGGCACCTGCCCCGCCAGCGCCTCGCGCACAGGCACGTCCTTACCGTGCAACTCGGCGAACTCGTCCAGGTAATGCAGGCTGGTGAAGTTGTTCCACTGCCGCGCGAACGGGTAGACAGGAATCTGGATCAGGTCCTTGCGGCCAACCAGATAGTTGAACAGCCGCAGTTCGTGCTCACACACGACGTCTTCGGCGTCGTGCAGGATGAAGCCCTCGAACGCCATATGGGCGCGCCGCTCGAACTGCAGGATGGCGTCCAGCACATTGTTGAGGCAGTCGGCCTTGCTGGTCGGCCCCGGCCGCGCGCACACCACCTTGTGCACGTTGGGAAAACGCACGCATACCTCGTCGACGTCGCGCTGGGTATCCGGGTCGTTCGGATAAGTGCCGACGAAGATGTGGTAGTTCTCGTAGTCCAGCGTGGTCGCCGCCAGCTCGGCCATATGGCCGATCACGCCGGTTTCATTCCACGCCGGCACCATGATCGCCAACGGCTTCTCCGCCGGGCGGTACAGCTCGTGATAGTTGGTGTGCTCGTGCCTTTGGTAAATCACCAGCGACTTCCACAACCGGCGCACCCAGTAGGCGATGTCGATGAACAAATCGTCCAGGCCGCTGACCAGCATCAGCAAGGCGATCGCGGTGACGACCACGCTCAAGCCGTAGAGATAGGTCGAGAATGCATCCAGCCACCACATGCCGCACCTCCATTGCTAGACCGCTGTGCGCAGGCGTTCGCCGTACGCCAACGCGTTCTGCAGCAAATCGACGATCCGGATGCTGGCCTGGCCATCACCGAACGGATTGCCCGCGCGCGCCATCGACTGGTACGCCACCGGGTCCGACCAAAGCTCCTCGATCTGCTTCACGATGGACGTACGCTGCGTGCCGGCCAGCCGGGCGCAGCCGGCTTCGATCGCCTCCGGCCGCTCGGTTTCCGTACGCAGCACCAGCAGCGGCACGCCGAAGGTGGGCGCTTCTTCCTGCAGGCCGCCGGAATCGGTCAGCACCAGCCAGGAGTCGATCAGCGCCTGCTGCATCTCCAGGTAGTCGAACGGCGGACTCAGGTGCACGTTGGCCAACTCGCCGAGAATGGCATGCACCGGCTGGCTCACCACCGGGTTGAGATGCACCGGAAACAGCACTTGCAGCCCCGGATGGCGACTCGCGACCTCGGCGATCGCATAGCAGATCTCGCGCAGGTCGCTGCCCCAGTTCTCGCGGCGATGCGCGGTGACCAGCAGGTGGCCGCGACCCTCCACCCTGCGCTGTATCCGGTGATGCCGCACCACCCAGCGTTGCGCGTCGATCACGGTATTCCCGGTGACGAAGATGCGCGCCGGCGGAATCGCCTCTTCGCGCAGCGCCAGCGCCGCACGTTCGGTCGGCGCGAAATGGAAGCGGGTGATCCGACTGACCATCTGGCGCAGGCCTTCTTCGGGGAATGGCCGCTCCAGGTCGTAGGTACGCAGGCCTGCCTCGACGTGGGCGATGGGGACACGGTGATGGAAGCCGCACAGCGCGCCGAGGAAGGTGCTTTCGGTATCGCCCTGCACCACCACCAGCGACCATGATCCGCCGGACATCACCGCGTCGAGCAAGGTGCGGCAGCGTGCACTGAACTCGTGCAACCCATCGCCAGCGCGCTCGAGCGAAACGTCGGGAACAATGTCGAAACAGGCAAGCATCTGACACGCCATCTCGTCGTGCTGCCCGGTATGCAGCCAGTGCGGCCGTACCCAGCCGCTGGCACGCAGGCAGTGATACAGCGGCGCCAGCTTGATGATTTCCGGGCGTGTACCACAGATGATCAGGGCATCCTGCATGTGCTTTCCCCCACGGGACCGCAACGCAGTCCCGCTACGCGGGCATCCGGCCCATGTCCCCATTGTCGCGAAAAGCCGACCGCAAGCGCCTCGAATGGGCGGGGGGAGTGCTCACGGCCAAGCCCCTATCGGCGGTCAGAAATTCCGCCTTGGTGTTTAATATTGCCAACTCAACGTTAAATTGATGCCAATTTTTGATGAATTTGCTCGATATTGCACTTGACACATTTGTAGATTTATAATAGTCGCGTCGACGAGAAAGCCGGCGATCAAGTTGCAAGCAAGCTTGCCAACGGAGGGCGAGGCGTCCCTTTCACGGGACAGGGGCCTGGGCATTCGGGATGTGTATTGCATTTCCAGCAATGCGCGCGGTAGTTGCGCGCCATCCCATCAATGCGCAAGGGGAATTCCCATGGTCAAGTCAACGCTTATCGGGCTGACGACTCTCAAGTCCATCGCCATCAGTGCAGCACTGATGTTCGCCGCGGCATCCGGTCCGGTGTCCGTCGCCAGTGCAACGCAACCAACCTCCACGCCTGCGCCGGCCGTGCGGCCCGTCGACCGCATGCTTCCCGCGCCGCCCCCGCCGCCGGGCGCGGCACTGCCGAGGAAGAAATCAACCGCCGTTTCCCCGACATCGGCCAGCCGCCTGGCACCGGCGCTGCTGCAGGCAGTGAACCAATACACCGGCGCACCCGGTGCGAACCCGAACCAGAACACGCTGGTGCTGTACGACAGCTCCGGCCAATGGGGCTGGCTGGGCGAGGCCTACGGCGTGATGGCCGGCAACCTGGTCACCCACGGCAGCCAGTACACCCTGCATCCGGCGGCGAGCTACGTCGCGGGCGAACTCGGCGGCTACACCGGGCTGATCTACGTCGGCTCGACTTACGATGAACCGCTGCCCACCGCGCTGCTGGACGACGTGCTGGCGACCACCAAGCCGGTGCTGTGGATGAACGACAACATCTGGCAACTGGCCGCCCGTGCCAGCAACTTCGCCGGGCAGTACGGCTTCACGCCGATGTTCTTCGACTTCAGCAATGCATTGACGGTGACCTACAAGGGTGTCGCGCTGCAGCGCAATGCGCTGGCGGTTCCCACCGGATTGCTGCAGACGACAATCAACGACCCCGTCAAGGCGCAGGTACTCGCCACGGCGACCAACGACGTCGGCGGCACCATCAACTGGGCCACCCGCGGTGCCAACCTGACCTATATCGGCGAGATTCCCTTCAGCTATACCGGGCCGAACGACCGCTACCTCGCGGCCATCGATCTGATCGGCAAGGTATCCAACCCGTCCATGCTGTCGCGCAAGCGCGCGCTGGTGCGCATCGAGGACGTCGGCGCGGACGCCAGTCCGACCAGGCTGCGTGCGATCGCCGACTACCTGTACAGCAAGCATGTGCCTTTCAGCGTGGCGGTGATCCCGTTCTACGTGGATCCGAACGGGGTGTACAACAACGGCGTGCCGGTTCAGCTGCACCTCTACCAGTCCAGCGGCGTGGTCAATGCGCTGCGCTACATGCAAGCCAGGGGCGGCACACTGCTGATGCACGGGTATACACACCAGTACTCGAATATCGCCAACCCCTACAGCGGCGTGAGCGCCGACGATTTCGAGTTCTACCGCTCGCACATCAGTGCCGACAATTACGTGATCTATGACACGCCGGTGGCGGAAGACTCCGCACTGTGGGCACAGGGGCGTATCGCGAGCGGCCAGCAGGAATTCGCCAAGGCGGGCTTCGCCGTGCCGAATATCTTCGAACCGCCGCACTACGCCGCCTCGGCGATCGACTACCAGGTGTTCCAGCCCGCGTTCACCGCACGCTACGACCGCGGCCTGTACGCCACCGGCTGGTGTCCGAACGGGACCTGCGGAAGCGGCATACCGGACTACACCAGGATCTACGGCCAGTTCTACCCCTACCTGGTGCGCGACATCTACGGCTCGGTGGTGATACCGGAGCAGCTCGGCAACGTCGAACTGGTCGAGTTCAACCACAACCCGCCACGCTCTCCTGCCGACATCCTCCACAGCGCCAATTGCAACACCGTCATCCAGGATGGCGTGCAGAGCTTCTTCTTCCACCCGTTCCTGAACATCAGCAACCTGAAGCAGATCGTCGCGGGCCTGCAGGCGATGGGCTACACCTTCGTACCCGCGGACACCGTCAAGCAGGGCTGACGGAACACGGCTGGCAGGCCGCCGATGGAACGGCGGCCTGCCCTTATGCCGGCTTGTCCACGGTCACGACCTTTTTCGCCACCTTCGCCCGCGTCTTCTTCACCGCAGCGGGCGCCGCCACCCGTGCAGGCGCGGCAGGCTTTCCGGCCAGCTGATTCCGTCCTGCCTGCAGCAGCTGGCACAGCGAGTCGAAACGGCAGCAGCATTCATCGTAGGCGCCGTTGTCGCCGGTGACACCGAGCACCGCGTGGTGATGCAGCCCGCGCGGCGGCAGCGCGGCGGGCGTCGTGCCGTTCATCGGCCAGTCGAGCAGGCCGTTGCCGGCCACCCGCGCGGGGATCAACCAATAGTCGCCGGTGGCGTATACGCCGCCCGGCTCGAACGTGATCTGGATACCGTCCTCCAGCGCAATCGGTGCGCCTTCGGCGGTGGCCAGCACGCCTTGCGCGTTCACCGCCTCACGCTGATCCCAGCGGCGCAGCAGCGGATGCCGGCGCGTGTCATCGTCCAGCGGCCACGGCGTGATGTTCTTCGGCACGTTCAGGGTGACGCTGCAGTTCGCCAGGTCGATCGCGATCACCTGCAGCAGCGGATACGCGCGCTGCCCCAGCGTGTAGCGGTCGTCGACCAGCTCGACCCAGTCGTTCGCCGCCAGCCCGAGCCGGGCATCGCGACCGAGCCGGGCCAGTGTGACCGTCAGCTGCGCGCTGCCGTCGTCCGCCGTTGCGCCGGGGTCATGGTGCGTGACGGGGAACACCACCGAACCGTTCTCGCGCGACCACTTGAAGCTGGCCACGCCGGCCAATCCGCCCTGGTGGATCTCGACCCGGTACAGCTGGTTCTCGCAGCCGCGGTAGCGTGCGTCGGCGGCGATCACGCAGGGATCGTTGTCGGATTCCTGCGGGCCCAGCTCCGCGCGCAGCCGCGGCAGCGCGTACGCCATGCGCACGCCGAGCAGCTGGCGCACCAGCGCGCAGGGCGAGGCGTTGGCCTGGCCGCCACCATCGAGATCCTTGCGCAGCTGCGCCACCGCGGCGAGCCGCTGTTTGATGGCAGCGACGTCGGCCGGGTTGTCGGCGGCAGCCTGGCGCGTCTTCAACGCCGCGGCCACGTCGTCGAGCTGCTGTTGCGCCCGCGGCTGATCGAGCAGGCGCAACTGCCACACCACTTGCGCACGCGATGCGGTGTCGACGCCATCCAGCGCCACGTCGGCGATGCCCGGCGCCTCCACCGCGCACAAGTGCCGTTCCCACACGTCCAGCCACAGCGCGAAACCCGCCGGCGGATTCTCGAAGCCGCTCTTGCCGTCGGCCACGCCATAGTCGGGGGTCGGCGCGTTCGGCTGCTGCGCCAGCGTGCACACGGCCTCGTTCACGCACAGGATGCCGTCGATGTAGAAGTGCCCCGGCGCCAGCTGCCAGTCGGTCAGCGGCAGCGGCTTGTTGCTGCCGTCCGCATTGGTGGTGCTGCCGGTGATGGCGAAGCCGCCGCCTGCGGCCCAGCACGGGCCGACCAGGTCGCGCACCAGGGTGCGCAGCAGATACAGCTGGATGTGCGCCTGTTCGTTCCAGTCCGCCTCCAGCAGCACGCGTCCCTGCTGCTGGAACACCTGGCTGTAATGCTGGGTCGGATCGAAGCTGACGCGTGCGAAGTCGCCTTTCATGTCGATCTCCTGAGGGATGGTCTGATCCATTCAGCGCAGGCGTCACCGGCTCTGCCTGCCTGCAGCTTCGTGGTGCGCCGACGAAGGCAGGCGTCCGCCTGTCGAGGAGGTGCGCCGCGGAGATGCGGGCAGGCAGAGCCGGCCCCAACTGCTGAAAACAAATGACGGGGTGATGTCCAGAAGGCCCGCAGGCGGCCGCGCGCGGCTTGCCGAGGCAACCAGCCTCGGCTGCACCACGCACTACCACCTGCAAGCCTTCTGGACATCATGCCGCCTGTGCTGAATGGGTCAGAGCATCCCTAGCTCGCGAAAAGAATGCCGGCGTCCGTGCCCGCCGGAACGTATTCCTGCAGCCGCGCCGCGAGGTTCGCCTCGCGCTGCGGTTCGTACAGGTCGTGGTAGACGCCCATCGCCGAACGGTCGGACGCACCGCGGCGGATTTCCGCGCAGCAGCCGTCGGCCAGGCGCAGGTAGTGCGGCGATCCGTAGCGCCGGCTGCGGAACTGCGGCACCACGCGCAACCGTTCGTGCGCGCGATCGGCCGCGGCGACCGCGGCCAGCGCCAGGTCGGGCTGGCAATGGAAGCGTCGCGGCGTGCGCGAACCGCCCGCCACGTAGCAAAAGCGCACGCAACCCTGCTGCCGGCGCAGCACGCGCAGCGGGCTGGCGAAGATCGAGTCCTCGGCCAATGCGATGCCATGCGCCTGCACTTCGCCGATCACCGTGCAGCGGCGAAAGCTGGCCTCGACGTACGCCACCGCCTCGTCCGGCGCGCCCAGCGCCACGCGCTCCACGCCGGTGGCGTCGAGGATGCTGTCGCACAGTTCCAGCGGTGGTGGCTCGCCGCGTCGCTCGGGGCTGATCACCATGATTGCGCCGACGATGCTGTGCTCGACGCGCAGCGCCGCGCGCGTGCCGTCGAGGGTGATGCTGGGTTCGCCCGGGCGCTTCGGGTCGCAGTCGCAGTGCAGCGCCCAGCCCGGCACCAGGGTGCAGTGGCGGATCAGCAGTTCGCACAGGTCGTCGCCCGCAGCGGCCTCGTCGCCCGGCCCGTGCACTTCGATGCCGCGGCCCACGATCATCAGACCGTCCAGCAGCACGCGGCTGCCGGCACGACCGCCGATGCCGAGCGCATCCGGCTGGCTGGCACGCACGTCGAGCAGGCGCAGCACCGGTCGCGTGCGTTCGGCGGCACGTAGCTGGATCGCCTCGCCTGCATCGAGCTGCAAGTCGATGCTGCCCTCGTACACGCCGCTCTCGGCCAGCTCGATCACCAGCGCGCGCAACGCCGGCGTGGCCGCCTTCGCCTGCGCCCACGCCGCCAGCGCCTCGGCGATGCTGCCGAAGTGGCCGGTAGGCCCATTGCCGTTCGCCGCGCGATCCGGCAAGGCGGCATGCACCACGTAGCGGGTGGCGCCTTCCAGTTCCGGCGTGGTCCGTGCGTATTCGCCGCCGCCGAGGTCGGCGGCGAAACCGTACACGTAGCTCACCCATACGCCGCGCTTCGGCCGTTGGTTGGCCGGAAACATCATGCGGCCGCGCTCGGGGTCGAGCGCCATGCGCCCACGCGGCACCTGGCCGCGCCACCCGGACAGGTCGGCCGGGATCAGCGCCTC
>DATCUT010000069.1:0-2893 GCA_036561785.1 Rhodanobacter sp. | reverse complement strand
GGATGTCGCCGCCGGCCGCATCCAGCCGCTCGCGCAGGCCACCCGGGCCGAGGCCGGGCGTGCGCAAGGCGATCAGCCACGCGCGCAATTCATCCAGATCGTCCATGAGCATGGCCGCAGTTTACGCAGCAGGCACCCAAGGAAACGGCGCGGTGGGAGCCGCGCCGTCGTGTAGGCAGATGCCGCCGTGGTTCGTGTCGACGGTTACTCCGGCATGGCCAGGCGGCCGCCGACGCGCACCGGGCGCAGGCCGTCCATCACCAGGCCATAGCTGACCCGGTCGAAGGTGCGGAACACCATCACGTGGCCGACGTACTCGTCCGGCAGCTTGACCCTCTCGCCGAAGCTCCGGTTCATGCTGTTGCTGGCCACGTCGTCGTGGATCGTCTCGCCCGGCTCGAAGATGGTGTAGGTCTGGCCGTTGTCGACGCCGTCCTTCGCACCGATCGACAGCATCACCACCTGGCGCGGACCGGCTGCGTCCATCGCGTCGGCGAAGCCGATCACCTTGGCGTTGGCCGGCACCGACTTCGGCGCATGCGGGTAGTAGTAAGCGTCGTACGGCGACTCGTCCAGCGGCATGATGCGATCGCCGCTGCGGATTTCCTGGGTCGCGTTGAGCAGCAGCAGGGTCGCCGGATCGCCCGTGCGCAGCGTTTCGGCGGTGCCGATCACGCTGACCTCGACGCCGAGGTCGTCACCCTTGCCGTAGTGGCCGTCGTTGCGGGAATCCTCGCGCCACGGCGAGCGAACCATCGCCGCGTTGCTGTCCAGGTCGTGCGCGACCAGGTCGGCGCTGGCCGCATCGCCCTGGTTGAAACCGCGGAATACGTGGCTCGGCCGCACGATCGCCCAGCGCTGGCCCGGCTCGCCCTGCAGGCCGCGCACGTAGATGTTCTGGCCGACGGCGCCGCGCAGGCGCGATTCCTCGAGGCCGACCACGTACGGCGCGGAACTGACCGCGCTCGAGTCCATCACGCGCATGTCCTTGAGGAACATCTTCAACTCGGACAGCGGGATCGCCGGCACCGCCTCGCCTTCGCGATGCACGCCCGGCTGCAGGCCCAGGCGCGGCCCATTGATGAAGGACAGGTTGAGCACGTCGCCGGGGTAGATCAGGTGCGGGTTGCGTACCTGCGGATTGGCCTGCCAGATCTCCGGCCACAGCCACGGCTTGGACAGGAACTTGGCGGAGATGTCCCACAGCGTGTCGCCCCGGCGCACGGTATAGCTGTCGGGATGATCGGCCCGCAGTTGCGCACCGGCCGCATAGACGGCCACGGTGACCAGCATGCCGGCCAGCAACACGATAATTTTCTTGATCATTGGCGGGAATCCCCCTTCCCCAGATGCTCGGTCGAGTGTAACCGAATGGTTAACGCGCGCAACAGGTGCGAGTTGGCAAAAATCGTCTGTACTCGGACGCTTGCCGACGTACAATGAGACACATTCTAGATGGCGCCGAGGGTGGCTTTTTACCAAATCGCCCGCACTTTCGGCGCCGAGGTGATGCCATGTCCATTCTTTCCATCCTTGAATTCCCCGACCCCCGCCTGCGCACCCGCGCCGCACCGGTGACCGTGTTCGACGCGAAGCTGGAGCAGTTCGTCGCCGACATGGTCGAGACCATGTACGCCGCCAACGGCGTCGGCCTTGCCGCCACCCAGGTCGACGTGCACCAGCGCGTGCTGGTCGCCGACATGAGCGACGAGCGCAACCAGCCGCTGGCGCTGGTCAACGCGCAGATCCTCGAGAAGGACGGCTCGCAGGTCTACCAGGAAGGCTGCCTGTCGTTCCCCGGCCTGTACGCCGACGTCACCCGAGCGCTGAAAGTGAAGGTGAAGGCGCAGGACGTGACCGGCGAGGAAATCATCGTCGAGGCCGAAGGCCCGCTGGCGGTGTGCATCCAGCATGAGATGGACCACCTGGAAGGCAAGGTGTTCGTCGACTACCTGTCGCCGCTGAAGCGCAACCTGCTGCTGAAACGGCTGGAGAAGCACCGCAAGCAGGCGGTCGGTGCTTGAGTAGCCCAGGCTTGCGGCTGGTCTTCGCCGGTACACCGGAATTCTCCGTGCCCTGCCTCGAGGCCTGCCGCGCCAGCGGCGCCGAAGTGGTGGCCGTCTACACCCAGCCCGATCGTCCCGCCGGCCGTGGCCGCAAGCTCACGCCCAGCCCGGTCAAGCAGGCCGCGCTGGCCGCCGGCATCGTCGTCGAGCAGCCTGAATCGCTGAAATCCATCGACGTGCAGCAGGCGCTGGCCGCGTACCGGCCCGACCTGCTGGTGGTGGTCGCCTACGGCCTGATCCTGCCGCGCAAGGTGCTGGCGATCCCGCGGCTCGGCTGCTGGAACGTGCACGCCAGCCTGTTGCCGCGCTGGCGCGGCGCCGCGCCGATCCAGCGCGCGATCCTCGCCGGCGACCGCGAAAGCGGGGTCGACCTGATGCAGATGGAAGCCGGCCTGGATACCGGCCCGGTGCTGCTCGGACGACGCACCCCGATCACCCGCGACGACACCGGCGGCTCGCTGCACGATCGTCTCGCCATGCTGGGCGCAGAAGTGCTGGCCGAGGGCCTGCGCCGCACGCTGGCCGGCGAGGTGCTGGTCGCCACGCCGCAACCGGATGACGGCGTGACCTACGCGCACAAGCTGGACAAGGCCGAGGCGAAGCTCGACTTCAGCCGCCCTGCACTCGAACTGGAACGCCAGGTGCGCGCGTTCGATCCATGGCCGGTGGCCGAAGGCGAGATCGCCGGCGAACCGTTGCGGATCTGGGCCGCCCGTGCGATCGAGCTCGATCACCATGCCGCGCCGGGCCGTGTACTGGCCGCCGGCCGCGACGGCATCGACCTGGCCTGCGGCACGGACGCCCTGCGCGTCACCGCGGTGCAGCGC
>DATCUT010000068.1:0-6095 GCA_036561785.1 Rhodanobacter sp. | reverse complement strand
GGTAGGGAACGCGGCGCTGAATTGGGGTGACTGTCGGCCGCTTGCGACCGGCCGACACGGTGATGGTCAATCATGGGACTCGACGATGTTGAAGGCTTTTAACAGGTATAGCTTGGTGCTGCTTGCCTGCTGTGGCGTCATTGCACCGGCGGCCGTCAAGAGCAGATCGGCCGATGATGCGGTGCTGCCTGTAGCGGCGCAGTACCACTCCTTCGGGCGCGGGCGCAGTCCGTTCGATGCGGTCGTGAGTGACGACGGCGAGGTGCTGGTACTCGGGCGCGGCGGTTTACTGGCGGTGCTGTCCCAGGATATGCGCGACGTCGCGCGAAAGCTCGATGTCGACCCCGCGGTGAACTTCCTGGCTGGCGCCGTGGGCCCCGACGGACGCATTCGCCTGACCGACGGCGAGGGCCGTATCTGGCGGGTCAACGAGGCGCTGACCGAGGTAAGCGTGGAGTCCAGTGAGCCCGTCGGGGCGCTGTTCAGCATCCAGTACCTGAGCGATGGCACCGGCCTTGCGGTTGGCGAGTTCGGCACGGTGCTGTCCAAGGCGCCGGAAGCGGATCAGTGGCAGCCACTGACGTTCGACTGGTCGGCCGCCTTGCCGCGCCTGGCCGAGAAATTCGGCGACGTGTCGCCGCATCTGTACCGCGCCTGCCGCGCGCCGGCTGGCGGTGCCCTGGTGGTTGGCGAGTACGGCGTGGTGATGGAGCTCACGCACGGTGTCTGGCAGGCACAGCAGGTCAGTGGCGAGTATGGGACGCTTTTCAGCTGTCTGGTCACGCCCGAGGGGCGACAAGTGGTGGCCGGACAGTCCGGGCGGTTGCTGGTCAGCGATGGTGCGCAGAAACCCTGGCGCCCGCTGAACTCCGGACTGACGGCCGACATTTATGACATCAGCGGTTACGCCAGCAAGCTGGTGGTGGTGGCACAGGACCAGTTGGCATACGGTTCGCTCGACGACAGTGCGCTGACGGTCGCCGCCGTCGCTTTGCCGAACGCGTCCTGGGTCGTGCGGGCCGTGCCGATCCGTGAGCGGTTGTTTGTGGTGGGCCAGCAGGTCACCACCAAACAATCCGCGTGAATCGCCTGGCGCATCTCTCCCGATTCGGTTGGTGCATGGGCGCCGCTGCTCGCCCGGTTTTGGTGCCCGTGCGGGCGATCTTATCCGACGGTTCCGCCAGATAGGCTTGTTCTAACAAGAAAGGTGACACTTGGCACAATCTGTGCAATGTTCCGAGTGGGTGCTCGCTTCAGAAGGAAGCACTTAGGCGCCCAAAGGGGGCTGTGACCAGGGGTGTCTGTCGATGAGCAGAGATGAACAGTGATTGAGGCGTTGCAGGAGCACTGGTCCATAATGTCAACGCCATTGGTAGTCATGTATGGGCTGCGCCCAGGTGCGCGAGGGGCCGTTGCTGATCCGCCCGGTCAAGGTGCCCGGGGCCGGCGTCTAGCAGCCTGTCGGACTTGGGGCAGGGTCATAACGATGTGGACGCGTGACTCGGGGAACGATTCGTTGATCGTCATGGGTTCACTGTCGTCGCGTGGGTTGGCTAAAGGTCACTCATTTCCTGGTCATTTCCTAACCATTGAGCACCGCAAGCCGCTTGATGTTGAACGCCAGACAGACCAATCCCCACTCGCCTTTCACGCGTTCGAGACCGCGCACCGAGAACTGCCGGAAGCGCATCACCTGCTTGATGATCCCGAAGGTCGCTTCAACGGTGCACTTGCGCAGACCGTAAGCGGCTTTGCCTTGCGGCGTCGCCAGCCGATGGCGCATCAGCATCCCCAATCCCGGCGGCGATGCGCAGGACTTGTGCAAACACCACCTCGATGCTCTCGGCGCGGTGGTTCGTGGCCGGTACAGCCCGGACTGACGGTGCCGGGACAGTAGCGCAACCCGCCGCCACTCCGTCCGTAAGGAGGTCTGCAATGAACATCGAATCTTTCGACGATCGCGTCGCGCTCTACCGGCGCGAGCTCGAGTTGTGCAAGGTGAACGCGAGCGAAACCGTGGCTGTCCTGACCGTGGGCGAGGGCTTCGCGCAGCGTGCAGACGCCTTCGCCGCGGCGGCGCAACAACTCGGCGCAAAAGTGGTGCGGGTGCGCGCGAGGCCCGCCCCCGGCACCGACAATCCGATGGCGAGTCTCGGCATCAACACGCTCGGACAGGACCCGGACGCGATGGCGCAGCTCAAGGCGGTGGACCTAGTGATCGACCTGATGCTGCTGCTGTGGTCGAAGGAGCAGCTCGAAATCCAGGCCGCCGGCACGCGCATCCTGATGGCGGTGGATGCGGACGAGAACCTCGAGCGCCTGTTCCCGAGCGAGGACTTGCGCCACCGCATCGAGGCCGGCGAGCGGCGGCTGCGCCGGGCGCGGCGGCTGTGTTTCACCAACGCCGCGGGCACCGACATCAGCTACGACATCGAAGGCAGCCCGGTCCTGACCGAGTACGGCTACACCGATACCCCGGGACGCTGGGACAACTGGCCGGGCGGGCTGCTGGCGACCGGGGCGAGGGACCGCGCCGTCAACGGCACTGTGGTCCTCGATCGCGGGGACATCATCTACTACCCCGTGGCCCGCCAACTGGACGGGCGCGTGACCCTGACGGTGGCGGACGGTTACGTCACCGACATCGCGGGCGGCGCCGAGGCCGAGGAGCTGCGCCGCTACATCGCGAGCTACGACGATCCGCGCGCCTACGCGGTCTCGCACATCGGCTGGGGCTTCAACGAACGCTGCCGGTGGGCCGAGCGGCGGCCGGACGGCAGCACCGACGTCGGCATGATCGACGGCCGCGCCTACTACGGCAACGTGCTGTTCTCGACCGGTCCCGACCTCGAGATCGGCGGCAGCAACGACACGCCTTGCCACCTCGACATGCCGATGTTGGGCTGCACGCTCTGGCTCGACGACGAGATGATTCTCGAACAAGGCCGCATCCTGCCCGCCGACATGCGTGTCGCGGGACGTTGAGCGGGGCGACGCCAGTGGTCCGAGTCAGGGTCGGCGACGCGCAGATCGCCACCCGCCAGTGGGGCGAGGGGCCGCCGCTGCTCATGCTGCACGGTCTGGGCGGTGACGGACGGCTGTGGCGCGAGCAGGTGGCGCCTCTCGGCGAGCACTATCGCATGGTCGCGGTGGATCTGCGCGGCTTCGGCGGCTCGGACAAGCCGCACGACCCGGCCGCCTACCGCATCCCCGCGCTCACCCGCGACTGCGCCGGACTGGCCGATGCACTGGGTCTTGGCCCGCTGCACGTGCTCGGAACCTCCATGGGCGGCTTCATTGCCCAGGCGCTCGCCCTGTCGAGGCCGGAGCTGTGCCGCAGTCTGGTGCTGTGTCACACCGCGGCGCGCATGAGCATCCCGGCGGATATCCTGGAGGCCCGGGTCGAGACCCTTGGCCGACTATCGATGCGCGAGTACGCGCAGATGCTGGCCGCGCAGGCGCTCGCGCCCGGCTCCGTAGAGCGCCTGGAGGGCGAAATTGTGGAGGTCATCGCCGGCAACGATCAGTGGGTCTACACCCAGGTGCTCACTGAGGCGTTGACCGCGTTCGATTTGGGCGAGCGCGTGGCAGACATTGCCGCCCCGACACTGGTCTTGGTGGGGGAATCCGACCGCGTGATCCCCCCGCAACACGGCCGCGAGCTCGCCGCCCGCATTCCCGGAGCGCGGTTGGTGACCATTCGCGACGCCGGCCACCTGAGCTACCTCGAACAACCCGCGGCCTTCAACCAGGCCGTGCTTGACTTCCTGGCGACCGTATGACGGCCAGTCGGGAAATCCCGCGGGAAATCCCGCGTTAGTGACGGAGGAAACGCCCGTGAATGCGATCCCGAAACAACACCGCTGGACGCTCGAGGCGAAGGAACTCGGCACCGGCACGCTCTCGCCGGAGCCCTACGTGTCGCCGGCGTACTTCGAACAGCTCCGCGATAAGGTCTACCGTCGCACCTGGCTGTGCAGCGGCCGGCGTGTGGACGAGATTCCAAAGCCTGGCGACTACTTGGTGCTGGAGCTCGAAATGTTCAGGACCTCCATCCTGTTTATTCGCGGCAAGGACAGCGCGGTACGCGGTTTTCACAACACCTGCATGCACCGCGGCAACCGCCTGGCCACGCAGGCGACTGGGAACTGCCGTGGCGGTCTCGCCTGCGGCTTTCACGGCTGGGGCTACTCGTCCGATGGGCGACTCGCAAGCGTGCCGGAGGAGGACATGTTCTTCGACTTCGACCGCCGCCGCTATGACCTCGCCCCTGTTGCGGTGGAGCTGTGGCAGGGCTTCATCTTCTTCCACCTCAACCCGCACCCCCCTGAGTCGCTCGCGAGCCACCTCGGGGAGCTCGCGCCGATGATCGAAGGCTATCCCTTCGATCGGCTGCCGGTGCGCTGGTCGTATACTGCGGAGCTCGAATGTGGCTGGGGCGTGCTGCGCGACTCGCAACTTGAGGGCTACCATCTCAAGTACCTGCACCGGCGCACGGTACCCGGCACCATGGTGAACAACCGGGACAACCCCTCGCGCCATGTCCTCGATGTCAGGTTCTTCGGTCGGCACGCCATCGGCTCATTCTACGGCAACCGGCAAGACCACCGGCCGGCGCCCGTCGAGGACATCGCCACTCGTTTTGGCAATACCCTCGGCCAAACCGCCGCCCATGTTTCGGACGTGAGCCGCTGGCCTGCGGGCGTCAACCCGTCGCGTGCCGAGGACTGGTTCTTCGATGTCTGCTACATCTTCCCCAACTTCCATCTCGTATTCCTGGGCGAGTTTCTCTACGCCGCCCACACCATGTGGCCGGTGGAGCCGGGCAGGGCGGTGTGGAATGCGCGCGGCTACCTGCCGGCACCGCGCAACGCGGCGGAACAGTTCAATCGCGAGTACGCAAAATGTTCCGTCCGCGACCTGTGGCTGGAGGACGGCAGCACCCTGGAGGCAAGCCAGCGGGGGCTTGCCTCGGGCATACTCAAGGAGCTGCCGCTGCAGGACCAGGAACTGCTCATCCGCCACGCGCAGAAATGCGTGGATGAGATGATCGCCGCGTGAGCCTGCGGAGAACCCTCACATGTCCGATCGCCTTTTGCCCGAAGCTTTCGCTGATCTCGATCCCTGGGCCGGCGACTGGGGGCTGCCGACCGAGCGGGAACGCAACAGCCGGCGACTCGGCAGCACCTGGGAACAGCTGCGGAGTTTCTACGACACGATGTTGCCACGCGCCGAGGCGGCGCTCGAGCACCTCAAGGACTTTCCGTGCAGCGACGGTCCCGGCGGTGCGGGGGGGCTTCCGGCGCCGGAACGCCGCCTGCTCGATCTTATGCTGATGCTGGCGGAGGTGGCGCCTGCTGTGGAGGTATTCGGCCAGCCTGCAGTGATCGGTGGCTTCGACCCGGCGCGCTTCGTGCCCGACCACGATGTACCCGAACGGCACCAACTCAGGCGTTCGCGGCCCTGAGCGCGCACTGGATCCCATTCCGATGGAGGAACGCAGACCGATGGACCCGAAAGCTGTGGTACTGGACTTCATTGCGGCCCATAACCGCCACGACATCGCAGGCATGCTGGCACGGCTCACCGAGAACGCGGAGATCGCCGATCCGGCATCGCCAATCCCGCTCCATGGCAAAGCCGACATCGAGCCACAATACAGAATCATCTTCGGCGCGGTGCCCGACATCCATTTCGAGGTGACGCACCTCATCGCCGAAGGCGATCTAGTGTTCGCCGCCCTACACACGACCGGCAGAGGCGCTGGTGAGTTCATGGGTCGGGACATTACCGGCAAGAAGATCGAGGTGGCGGAGGCCATGCTGGCGCGCATCGAGGGTGGCCGTATCGCCTGGGGCCAGTTCTACAGCGACACGGCCAAGCTGTCGCTGGCGCTCGGCTATCAGCCCAACCCGGTCTGAGGGCGCTGTTCAGATACTGTCTTCCCCTCATCCTGGCAAGCCGATGGCTGGGTCGAAGGGACGCCCGGATTTGAGAACGCCCCAAATCAGGTGTACGAGCTTGCGCATGGCGGCGACCACGACTTGCTTGGGACGTTTGCCCCTGGCCGCAAGACGCTCACAAAAGGCGCGTAG
>DATCUT010000067.1:0-22932 GCA_036561785.1 Rhodanobacter sp. | reverse complement strand
GGCGAAGGCGTGGCGCGCCTGGCGCAGTTCGCCGAGCAGGCGGTCGAACTGGCCCAGCGCCTCCACCGCGCTGCCGGCGACGCCCGGCAGCGGCAGGATGTCGTCGAGCAGTTCGTCATCCGCATCCTGGCCCACGATCAGCCCGGCGTACATGCGATCGAAGCCGAACTGCCACGAATTCGCGTCGACCGCTGCCGCGCCGGCCTCGGCCTTCATCGCGGCATCCAGGCCCCACGCCACGCGGGCGCGGCGCAGCCAGCGCTCCAGTGCGTCGCGGCCGCCGGCGTCGATCGCGAAACGCCGCGCCACTGCCGGCACGTCGAGGAAGTCCAGCACCTCGCTGACGGTGAAGCGGCTCTCGGCCAGGTCCAGCACCTGCGCGAACGCGCTCATCAGCGGGTGCGCATGCGCCAGCCCGACGTCGGCCAGATGCCAGGGAATGTGCAGCGGATCGCTGCGGTACTGTGCCGGCTCGCCGAACACCGCCGCGAGGTACGGTGCGTAGGCGCCGATGTCCGGCGCCATCACCACGATGTCGCGATGCTGCAGCGTGGGATCGTCGGCCAGGCAGCGCAGCAGGGCATTCTTCAGCACCTCGAGTTCGCGCAGACGGGTGTGGCAGGCGTGCACACGCAGGCTGGCGTCGTGGCGCAGCGCGGGCAGGATGTCGCCCAGGTCCGCGCCGCCGGCCAGTTGTTCGCGGATCGGCGCGCCGACCAGTTCCGGCTGCAGGCAGCGGATGCTGGACTGCAACCGGGCAAGCAGCGCGGTGGCCTCGTCGAGCGGTTCGGCCTCGTCGAGCGGATCGCGCTCGTCGATCGCGTCGCACTCGTCCAGGGTGAGGCAGAAATCCTGTGCGATGCGGCCGAGCGCCACCAGCAGCGGATGGCCGACCTCGTAATACAGCGCTTCGGGATCGTCCGCATGGGCGAGCAGGAAGCGCTGCTTGCGCAGATACACCCAGTGCTCACGGCAGGGGTCGGGAAAATACAGATGCACCGGCGTGTGCAGCGCGGTCGCCTGCAGCGCCGCCAGCACGTCGGGCGGCAGATGGCTGACGCCGAACACGTGCAGCGGCGGATCGCTGGCCAGGTCGTTGCCGGCACGCAGCGCGTCGAGCAGGGCGGCGCTGCGCTGCGCGCGGTGCGGGCGCTGGATGGAGGTTCGCAGCCGCTGCCACAGCGTCGCCTGCCAGTCGCCGTCGTGGCGGGCCGGATGCTGTTCCCAGTCGAGGATCCAGTCCGGCCGGTAGATCAGGTACTGGGTGTACAGGCCGGCCAGGTGCTCGGCGAGCTGGAAACCGCGCCGCGCGGCGTCGTCGCCGGCCAGATAGGCGCGGACTTCCGCTGCGTTCGACGTGGACAGCACCTGCAGCAGGCGCCAGCGCAGCACCTCATGCCGATACGCACCGCCGATCAGCGCCTCGTCGCCCAGCATGCGGCGCGCGCAGCGCTCGAACCACTGCCACGGCAGGATCATCTCGACGTTGGCGGCGATGCCGTGTCCGCCTTGCGGGCCACGGCGCTGCGCCAGGCGGCCGAGCAGCCAGCGCTGCAGCCCCGGGTGCGCCACCACCACGGTCTGCGCGGCCAGCGGATTGGCCGGCCGCTGCGCTTCCAGCTGCAGCGCCAGCGCGTCGGCCAGCCGCTCGGTGCGGCTGCCGCGATGGACGATCAGTCCGCCTTGGTTTTCCTTCATCCCTTCCTGCCCGATGACGCAATACGTACAGCATACCGAGCCGCGACTCATCGTTTGCGATTGTGGTTTCGTTTTGGCGGCACGCGTTGCGGCGAGGGAGTGCAGGAGCTTTGCTCCTCCGCCTGCCTGCAGGGGGAGGCGCTTTTGCCTTGAAGGATCAGATCAAGAGCGACCCCTCCCCAACCCTCCCCTGCCTCGCAGGGGCGGGAGCGCGGTGGGCCGTGTCGATTTGCCGGTTCGCCGTTCGTCGTCCGGATAGAGCCAGGGTTTGCATGCCTGGCTCCCGGCTCATTCGAAGGAGACACGACGATGCGATGCATGGTGATAGTGAAGGCGACTCCGGACTCGGAAGCTGGCGTGATGCCCGGCAAGCAACTGCTGACCGAGATGGGCAAGTTCAACGAGGAGCTGGTGAAGGCCGGCATCATGCTGGCGGGCGAGGGCCTGCATCCCAGTTCGAAGGGCGTGCGGGTGAGGTTCTCCGGCAACCGGCGTACGGTGATCGACGGGCCATTCGCGGAGACCAAGGAGCTGATCGCCGGCTTCTGGCTGTGGCAGGTGCAGTCGCTGGAGGAGGCGGTCGAATGGCTCAAGCGCGCGCCGTTCGACGGCGACACCGAGATCGAGGTGCGCCAGGTGTTCGAGGCGGACGATTTCGGTGCCGAGTTCACGCCCGAGTTGCGCGAGCAGGAGGAACGGCTGCGCGCGCAGGTCGCCGCCAAATCATGAGCCGGGCCCCGCGCCGGCTTCCACGCGAATGCGGGAAGGAACAGCAACCATGCGCTTCATGATGTGGATGATCCCCGGCAACGGTGGAAGCGTGGCGCCGGGGAACATGCCGGACCTCGACGGCGTGATCGCGATGATGAAGTACAACCAGGCGCTGTGGCAGGCCGGCGTGCTGCTTGCGCTGGATGGGTTGCACCCGCCGTCGATGGGTGCGCGCGTTTCCTTCGCCGACGGCAGGTTCATGGTCGCCGATGGCCCGTTTGCCGGGGCGAAGGACATGCCCAGCGGCTACTGGATGATCGATGTCGCGTCGCGGGACGAGGCCATCGCCTGGGCGTCGCGTTGTCCGGCGTCGGCCGGCGAAGCCATCGAGGTGCGCCAGGTGCAGGAGTTCACGGACTTTCCCGCCGACGTGCGGCAGGCGCTGACCGGGCATGCCGACATGCAGGTGCAGGGCGCGAGGCAGGACGAACCGCGGCGCCACCTCATCGCCACTCCCTGACGGGAGGCAACATGTTCAAGCTCATCGTCATCGTCATCGTCATCGTCATTGTCATTGTCATTGGAACCGACGTGGCGAACCTGAAGGCGGTGGCTGAAAAGCAGGCGCGGACGTTACTTCCGGCCTTGCGCCGGCGGAGTGGGGATGGTGTGATCGGTCGCCATGAGCGTGACCGATACCCATCGCACCATCGACGCCGTCTGGCGGATCGAATCGGCCCGGCTGATCGCGGGTCTCGCCCGCATGCTGCGCGACGTCGGCCTGGCCGAGGAGCTGGCGCAGGACGCGCTGGTGGTGGCGCTGGAGCAGTGGCCGCAGACCGGCGTGCCGGACAATCCCGGCGCCTGGCTGATGACCACCGCGAAACATCGTGCGATCGACCGGCTGCGCCGCAGCAAGCTGCTCGAACGCAAGCACGTCGAGTTGATGCACGAGCTGGAGGCGGAACAGGAGCAGCAGGTGTCGGTGGTCGAGGCTGCGCTCGACGATCACATCGGCGACGACCTGCTGCGGCTGATGTTCACCGCCTGCCATCCGGTGCTGCCGATCGACGCACGCGTGGCGTTGACCTTGCGCCTGCTCGGCGGCCTGACCACCGGCGAGATCGCGCGGGCCTTCCTGGTGCCGGAGCCGACGATCGCCCAGCGCATCGTGCGCGCCAAACGCAGCCTGGCGAAGGCCCGGGTGCCGTTCGAGGTGCCGCGGGGCGAGGAGCTGGCGGCGCGACTGTCGTCGGTGCTCGGCGTGATCTACCTGATCTTCAACGAGGGCTACTCGGCCACCGCCGGCGACGACTGGATGCGGCCGGCCCTGTGCGAGGAAGCATTGCGCCTGGGCCGCGTGCTGGCCGGGCTGGTGCCGCAGGAAGCGGAGGTGCTCGGGCTGGTGGCCTTGATGGAGATCCAGGCCTCGCGCACGCGCGCGCGCACCGGCCCCGGCGGTGAACCGGTGCTGCTGCTGGAACAGAACCGCGCGCACTGGGATCGCCTACTGATCGGCCGCGGCCTCGCCGCCCTCGATCGTGCCGAGAAGCTGCGCGGCACACTGGGGCCGTATGCATTGCAGGCCGCGATCGCCGCCTGTCATGCGCAGGCGCTGACCGCCGAGGCGACCGACTGGCCGCGCATCGCGGCGCTGTATGCCACGCTGGCCCAGCTGGCGCCGTCGCCGGTGATCGAGCTGAACCGTGCGGTGGCCTTGTCGATGGCGTTCGGCCCCGCGGCCGGCCTCGAACTGGTCGACACGCTGCTCGACGAGCCAGCATTGGCGAACTACCACCTGTTGCCGACCGTGCGCGGCGACCTGCTGGCCAGGCTCGACCGTCTCGACGAGGCCCGCGCGGAGTTCGAGCGCGCCGCCACGCTGACCCAGAACCTGCGCGAACGCGAGTTGCTGCTGGAGCGCGCCCGTACCTGCGCCGCCACGATGGCTGACAAGTCGTGACAGGGAGTCCCAAACGAAAGGCCACCCGTCGGGATGGCCTTTTGTTGAATCTATTGGTGGGCGGTACAAGGATCGAACTTGTGACACCTGCCGTGTGAAGTGCCCGTTGCTACACGCACGCTGCGCATTTGATGGTGCCCAAACGACGAAACCGGCCGCGGGGCCGGTTTCTGGATTCGATGGTGGGCGGTACAAGGATCGAACTTGTGACACCTGCCGTGTGAAGGCAGTGCTCTACCGCTGAGCTAACCGCCCACTGCGAGCGCGCAATTTTAGGGGCAGTCGCGGGGCGGGTCAATGCCTCGGATGGATCGGTATGCCGCAAGGACAGGGGCGCAGGTTGCTAGACTTGCCTCCCCTTACGTCAAAAGCGCACCACCATGGAATTCCTCAGCGTTCACCTGGCCAGCATCCTTCGCGCCTTGCAGCAGTTCGAGCTGACGCCCTGGAAGGCCGTCGGCCTGCTCGGCTCGGTGATGTTCACCAGCCGCTGGTTCGTGCAGCTGTACTACACGCGCAAGCTGAAACGGGTGGTGATGCCGCTGGCGTTCTGGTGGCTGTCGGTCTGCGGCAGCATCCTGCTGCTGGCGTACTTCATCATCGGCAAGAACGATTCGGTGGGCATCATCTCGAACTTCTTCCCCGCGTTCGTCTCGGTCTACAACCTGGTTGTGCACCTGCGCCATCGCAAGAACAGCCTCACCGGCGACGCCACCGTGTGAAGCTTCGTAGGGCGGGCACCGCCCGCCGCTTTGGCTTCACGATCTCAATCAGCTGCAGAGCCGCAAGCCGGCGGGCAGTGCCCGCCCTACCAACTGGGCGCGATGCTCTCCGGTAGATGTGGCGAAAAGCTCGCGCACAGGGTGCGCTCCTACACGCGGTGCGCGGCTATTCCGGCTCGTAATCCAGGTTCGAGGCGAGCCAGCGTTCCGCTTCGGCGAGGGTCCAGCCCTTGCGCCAGGCGTAGTCCTCGACTTGGTCCTTGCCGAGGCGGCCGACCACGAAGTACTGGCTGTCCGGGTGTGAGTAGTACCAGCCGGAGACGGCGGCGGCGGGGTACATCGAGAAGCCTTCGGTGAGTTCGATGCCGGTGTTTTTGGTGACGTCGAGCAATTTGAACAGGGTGGCTTTCTCGGTGTGCTCGGGGCAGGCGGGATAGCCGGGGGCCGGGCGGATGCCGCGGTATGTCTCGGCGATCAGCGCGTCGTTGTCGAGCGACTCGTCCGGCACGAAACCCCAGAATTCCTTGCGCATGCGCTCGTGCATGTGTTCGGCGAACGCTTCGGCGAGGCGGTCGGCCAGGGCCTTGAGGATGATCGAGGAGTAGTCGTCGTAGTCGGCCTGGAAGCGGGCGAGATGTTCCTCGATGCCGAGTCCGGCGGTGACGGCGAAGCCGCCGATCCAGTCGGGCTTGTTGAATTCTTTTGGTGTGATGAAGTCGGCGAGGCACAGGTTGGGGCGCTCGATCGGCTTGTCGGCCTGCTGGCGCAGGCTGCACAGCGTGGCGAGCCGCTTCA
Organism: Rhodanobacter sp.; assembly: GCA_036561785.1. GTDB lineage: Bacteria > Pseudomonadota > Gammaproteobacteria > Xanthomonadales > Rhodanobacteraceae > Rhodanobacter. Next base: position 17,043 of record DATCUT010000067.1, on the reverse strand, counting down.
TGCGGCTGGTGTCGGTGTAGACCTCGACATCATCGCCGATGTTGGCGGCGGGCCACAGGCCGATCACGGCGCGGGCGGTCAGCCACTTCTCGGCGATGATCTTGTCCATCATGGCCTGCGCGTCCTTGAACAGCTCGCTGGCCTGCGGACCGACCACTTCGTCGGTGAGGATGGCGGGGTAGTGGCCGGCCAGTTCCCAGGCCTGGAAGAACGGGGTCCAGTCGATGTACCGGCGGATGGTGGACAGGTCGTAGTCGTCGAACACGGTGACGCCGGGCTGGTTCGGCTGCGGCGGATCGTAACTGGCCCAGTCGCAGCGGTAGCGCTGGTCGCGGGCCTTTTCCAGCGACACCAGTTTCTTGCCTGGGCCGCGGTTGCGGTGGCGTTCGCGCACGTCGGCGTATTCGAGACGGACCTTTTCGAGGAAGTCGCCGACCAGGTCCTTGCTGACCAGCGACTGCGCCACGCCGACCGCGCGCGAGGCGTCCTTCACCCACACGGTGCCGGCCTTGTAGTGCGGCTCGATCTTCAGCGCGGTGTGCGCGCGCGAGGTGGTGGCGCCGCCGATCAGCAGCGGGATGTGGAAGTTCTGTCGCTGCATCTCGCGGGCGACCTGGCCCATTTCCTCCAGCGACGGCGTGATCAGACCGGACAGGCCGATCATGTCGGCGTTCTCGGCGATCGCGGTCTCCAGGATCTTCTGCGCCGGCACCATCACGCCGAGATCGATCACCTCGAAGTTGTTGCAGCGGAGCACCACCGCGACGATGTTCTTGCCGATGTCGTGCACGTCGCCCTTGACCGTGGCCATCACGATCTTGCCGTTGTTCTTGCCGGTATCGCCGGTGCGCAGCTTTTCCGCCTCGATGTAGGGCAGCAGGTAGGCCACGGCTTTTTTCATCACGCGGGCGGATTTCACCACCTGCGGCAGGAACATCTTGCCGGCGCCGAACAGGTCGCCGACCACGTTCATGCCGTCCATCAGCGGGCCTTCGATCACGTCGAGCGGGCGCGTGGACAGCTGGCGCGCCTCTTCGGTGTCCTCGACCACGTACTGGTCGATGCCGTGCACCAGCGCGTGACTGAGCCGCGCGCGCACGTCCTTCTCGCGCCAGGCCAGGGTCTCGACCACGGCTGCGCCGCGCTTGCCCTTGTAGTTGTCGGCGATGTCGAGCAGGCGCTCGGTGGCGTCCTCGCGGCGGTTCAGCACCACGTCCTCGACGCGCTCGCGCAGCGGGGGGTCGATGTCGTCCATGATCGTCAGCGCACCGGCGTTGACGATGCCCATGTCCATGCCGGCCCTGATCGCGTGGTACAGGAACACCGAATGGATCGCCTCGCGCACGGTGTTGTTGCCGCGGAACGAGAACGACACGTTGGAGACGCCGCCGGAGATGTGGCAGTCGGGAAAACGCTTCTTCAATTCGCGCGCGGCGTTGATGAAATCCACCGCGTAGTTGTTGTGTTCCTCGATGCCGGTGGCGATGGCGAAGATGTTCGGGTCGAAGATGATGTCTTCGGGCAGGAAGTCGAGCTCCTTCGTCAGCAGCTCGTAGGCGCGTGCGCAGATCGACACCTTGCGTTCGCAGGTGTCGGCCTGGCCCTGTTCGTCGAACGCCATCACCACGGCGGCGGCGCCGTACTGCTGCACCTTGCGTGCATGTTCGAGGAATTGCGCTTCGCCCTCCTTCATCGAGATCGAGTTGACGATGCCCTTGCCCTGCAGGCAGCGCAGGCCGGCCTCGATCACCGTCCACTTGGACGAGTCGATCATGAACGGCACGCGGGCGATGTCGGGTTCGGACGAGATCAGGTTGACGAAACGGGTCATCGCCGCCTCGGAGTCGATCAGGCCCTCGTCCATGTTGATGTCGATCACCTGGGCGCCGCTGGCGACCTGCTGACGGGCGACTTCGACGGCCTCGTCGTAGCGGTCTTCCTTGATCAGCTTCTTGAACTGTGCCGAGCCGGTGACGTTGGTACGCTCGCCGACATTGATGAACAGCAGGTCGGGCGTGATGACCAGCGGTTCGAGGCCGGACAGGCGGGTGTGTCGTGCCATGTTATGCGGCCTCCGCTTGGGCGGCGGAAGGCAATACACGCGGTGCGACGTCGCGCACCACCTCGGCGATCGCCCTGATATGCGCCGGCGTGGTGCCGCAGCAGCCGCCAACCAGGTTCAGCAGGCCGTCGCGGGCGAAGCCGCCGATCACGCTGGCCATGTGTTCGGGAGTCTCGTCGTATTCGCCGAAGGCGTTCGGCAGGCCGGCGTTCGGATGCGTGCTGACGTAGGTCTCGGCGAGGTTGGCCAGGGTCTGCACGTGCGGGCGCAGGTCCTCGGCGCCGAGCGCGCAGTTGAAGCCGACGGACAGCGGCCGCGCGTGGCGCACCGAGTAGTAGAACGCCTCGGCGGTCTGGCCGGACAGGGTGCGCCCGGAGCGGTCGGTGATGGTGCCGGAGATCATCACCGGCATCCGTGCGCCGCGCTGGTGGAACAGTTCGCTCAATGCGAACAGCGCAGCCTTCGCGTTCAGCGTGTCGAAGATCGTCTCGACCATGATCACGTCGGCGCCGCCGTCGATCAGGCCGTTGGCGGATTCGGTGTAGTTTTCCGCCAGTTCCTCGAACGTGACGTTGCGGAAGCCGGGGTCGTTGACGTCCGGCGACAGCGAGGCGGTGCGGCTGGTGGGGCCAAGTACGCCGATCACGAAGCGCGGTTTTTCCGGTGTTTTCGCGGTCATCGCGTCGCAGGCGGCGCGGGCCAGCCGGGCGCCTTCGCGGTTCAATTCCTGTGCCAGATGCTGCAGCTTGTAGTCGGCCTGGCTGATGCGGGTGGAGTTGAAGGTGTTGGTTTCGACCAGGTCGGCGCCGGCTTCCAGGTAAGCGTCGTGCACGCCGCGGATGATCTGCGGCTGGGTCAGCGTGAGCAGGTCGTTGTTGCCGCGCAGGTCACAGCCGGGATGATCGTGCGCATGGGCATGGCCGTCGTGGCCGTGCTCGAAGCGCTCGCCGCGGAAGCCGCCTTCATCCAGTTCGTGTGCCTGCAGCATGGTGCCCATGCCGCCATCGAGGATCAGGATGCGTTGGCGCAGCGCCTGTTCCAGCAGGGCGACGCGGTCGGGGTGGAGCCAGGGCAGGGTACTCATCGAACTTCCTTTGGTTAAGCGGTGCAACGGCGTTCAAGCGGGCTTGCGCGCCAGCAGGCTGATCACTTCGAAATGCGGCGCCTTGCGCTCGCGGCTGAGCCGGTTGCAGCTCAGCACGTCGAGGCCGGCGGCGCGGGCATAGCCGTCGAGTTGCTCGTTGCTGAAGCCGAGGTTGCGGTGGTCGAACGGTTCGACCGCGGCGCGGTGATCGTGCTGGCCCAGCGTCACGGCGAGCAGCCGGCCGCCGGGGCGCAGCAGTCGCGCGGCTTCGGCCACGGCCCGGGCGGGATGCTCGGCGTAGGTCAGCGCGTGCAGCATCAGCACCAGGTCGAAGCGTTGTTCGCCCAGCTCCAGCGCATGCATGTCGCCCTGGATCACGCGCACGTTGGCGAACGCCTTCAGCCGCTTGGCGGCGGCCTCGACCACGCGTTCGCTGGAATCCACGCAGACGATCGAATGCGCGTGCGGCGCCAGCAGCTCGGCGGTGATGCCGTCGCCGGAGGCGATGTCGAGTACGTCGCCGGTCTCCAGCAGCTGCAGCAGCGAGCGCGCCAGGGTTTCCCAGGTGCGGCCGGGTGAGTAGTGGCGCTCCATGTCACCGGCCACGGTGTCGGCCCAGCCTTCCTCGCGGGCACGGTTCGCGAGCACGCCGGGCAGGCGCGCCGAGTCCTCGCGCAGCAGCGCGTCGTCGATGCTGGCGCGCAGCGACGCGAGCAGGTTGTGCTGGGCCTCATCGCCTTCGTTGTTGGCGCGGTAGTAGGCCGACACGCCGGCGCGGCGGTCGCGCACCAGGCCGGCCTCCTTCAGCTTGGCCAGGTGGGTGGACACGCGCGGCTGCGCCAGATGCAGCACCGCGGCCAGTTCGGCCACGGTGAGTTCCTCGTGTTCGAGCAGGGCCAGTAGGCGCACGCGGGTGGGGTCGGCCAGCAGGCGCAGCACGCTGGAAGCGGTGGCCAGATCCATCGGTTATCCCTGTATCGCGATACAAAGATGTATAGGCTAGGCCGGCCTTTGCGACGCGTCAAGCGCGCACCGGCAAGCCTGCGCGCCATTTCCCGCTAAAATTGCCGGCTTGATTGCCTTCAGGAGCAGCCCGTGGATTTCCGTTTTACCGAAGACCAGTTGTCGATCCAGGCGATCGCCCGCGACTTTGCACAGAAGCGCATTGCGCCGGTGGCGGCCGAACTGGATGCCAGGGGCGAGTTTCCGCTGGAGAATATCCGCGAGATGGGCCAGCTCGGCCTGATGGGCATCGAGGTGCCGGAAGAATACGGCGGCGCGGGCATGGACCCGGTCGCCTACGTGCTGGCGATGATCGAGATCGCCGCGGCCGACGCAGCCACCGCGACCGTGATGTCAGTGAACAATTCGCTGTTCTGCAACGGCATCCTCAAGCATGGCAACGAAGAGCAGAAGCAGAAGTTCGTGCGCGCGATCGCCACCGGCGAGGCGATCGGCGCGTACGCGCTGACCGAGCCGCAGTCCGGCTCTGATGCTTCGGCCATGCATACCCGCGCCAGCAAGAACGCCAATGGCGACTGGGTGATCAACGGCAAGAAGAGCTGGATCACCTCCGGTCCGGTGGCGCGCTACATCGTGCTGTTCGCCATCAGCACGCCGGGTATCGGCGCCAAGGGCGTGTCGGCTTTCATCGTCGACACCCAGTTGCCGGGCTTCCACGCCGGCAAGACCGAGCCGAAGCTGGGCATCCGTGCGTCGGCCACCTGCGAGATCGAATTCACCGACTACGTGCTGCCGAAGGAAAACCTGCTCGGCGAAGAGGGCAAGGGCTTCTCGATCGCGATGGGCGTGCTCGACGCCGGCCGCATCGGTATCGCTTCGCAGGCGGTCGGCATCGCCCGCGCCGCGTACGAGGCGACCTTGCAGTGGTCGCGCGACCGCAAGGCCTTCGGCGCGCCGATCGGCACGTTCCAGATGACCCAGTCGAAGATCGCCGACATGAAGTGCAAGCTGGACGCGGCGACGCTGCTGACCCTGCGCGCGGCGTGGATGAAGGGCGAAACCGAAAAGCATGGCGGCCGCTTCGGCACCGAGGCGGCGGTGGCCAAGCTCACCGCGTCCGAGGCGGCGATGTGGATCAGCCACCAGGCGGTGCAGATCCACGGTGGCATGGGCTACTCGAAGGAGATGCCGCTGGAACGCTACTTCCGCGACGCCAAGATCACCGAGATCTACGAGGGCACCAGCGAGATCCAGCGGCTGGTGATCGCGCGGGCGGAGACGGGGTTGCGCTGAGCATCATCATGTAGGAGTCCGCTCGCGGGCGATGCTCTTTGGATCAGAGCAAGAGCATCGCCCGCGAGCGTGCTCCTGTACACGACAACAAAAAAAGCCCGGCAGGGACACTGCCGGGCTTTTTGCTTTGCTGCGATGGATCACGCGCCGCGTCGCGGATCCGAGTCGAACGTCTGCATGCCGTTGCCGGTCGCGGCGGCCGGTGCTGGCGCGTTGCCGTCCAGCTTGTCGCCGAGCAGGCGGCGGACCACGACGTAGAACACCGGGATCAGCAGCACGCCGAGGAAGGTGGCGAACAGCATGCCGCCGATCACGCCGGTGCCGATCGCGTGGCGTGCGTTGGCGCCGGCGCCGCTGGAGACGAACAGCGGGAAGACGCCGCCGATGAAGGCTACCGAGGTCATCAGGATCGGTCGCAGACGCAACCGGGCCGCGTCGACCACGGCTTCGCGCAGGGTGCGTCCCTGGCGCTGCTCGGCCACCGCGAACTCCACGATCAGGATCGCGTTCTTCGCGGCCAGGCCCATCACCGTGATCATGCCGATCTTGAAATAGATGTCGTCGGGCAGGCCGCGCAGCAGGGTGAACACCACCGCGCCGAGGATGCCCAGCGGCACCACCAGCAGCACCGACACCGGGATCGACCAGCTCTCGTACAGCGCGGTCAGGCACAGGAACACGATCAGTACCGACAGCACCATCAGCAGGATGGCCGCATTGCCGGACAGGATTTCCTGGTACGACTGACCGGTCCAGTCGTAGCCGAAGCCGCGCGGCAGATCCTCGCTGACGATCTTCTGCATCTCGTTCATCGCCTCGCCCGAGGCGTGTCCCTGCGCCGGGGAGCCGACGATCTCGACCGCCGAGTAGCCGTTGTAACGGGTCAGCGATGGCGAGGATACCTGCCACTTCGCCTGCACCACGCTGGACAGCGGGATCATCTGCGGGGTGCCGTCGGTGTTGTTCAGCGCGCTCGGCGTGAAGATGTGCTGGAACGCATCGGGTCCCATGCGGTAGGCCGAGTCGGCCTGCATGATCACGCGCTTGACACGACCGCCGTAGGAGAAGTCGTTGACGTACACCGGCGCCAGCATGAGGCTGATCGCGTTGTAGATGTCGCCCACCGACAGGCCCATCGCCTGCGCCTGGGTGCGGTCGACATCCAGCCGCAGTTGCGGCGCATCCTCCAGTCCGTTCGGGCGCACGCCGGTCAGCAACGGATCCTGGCTGGCCTTGCCGAGCAGGGTGTTGCGGGCCGCGGTGAGGGCGTCGCGGCCGGCACCGCCGCGATCCTGCAGGTACATGTCGAAGCCGCCGAACTGGCCCAGTCCCTGCACGGTCGGCACGTTGACGATGAAGATCTGTGCGTCGCGCACCGACTGCACCGCACCGTTGGCGCGCGCGATGAACTCGGCGGCGGTGACACCCAGGTCGATCGGCTTGGCCTTGCCTTCCTCGACCAGCTTGTCGTGCTGCTTCTGCGCCGCCTTCTGGTCCGGTGCCCAGCCGCGCTCGCCCCAGGGCTTGAGCCGGATGAACGCCATGCCCACGTTTTCGCCCTGGCCGAGGAAGCTGAAGCCCGCCACCTGGATCACGCCATCGACGGCGGGGTCCTGCTTCAGCACGGTGAGCATCTGCCCCATGGCTGCGTTGGTGCGCTGCAGGCTGGCGCCGGGCGGCAACTGCACGATCGCCAGCGCGAAGCCCTGGTCTTCTTCAGGCAGGAAGCTGCTGGGCAGGCGGCTGTACAGGAAGCCGGTCAGTACACTGATCAGCACGAACACCATCATCCAGCGTGGCGCGTGGCGCACCGCGCTGCCGATATGGCCGGTGTAGGTGTGGGTGACCTTCTCGAACGCGGTGTTGAACCAGCGGAACACGAAGTTCTTCTTCTCTTCGTGCACCGGGGTGAGGAAGCTGGCGCACAGCGCCGGCGTGAACGACAGCGCGAGGAAGGCCGAGAACGCCACCGACATCGCGATGGTCAGCGCGAACTGCTTGTAGATCACGCCTGCGGCACCCGGCTGGAATGCCGAGGGCACGAATACCGCGATGAGCACCACGGTGATGCCGACCACGGCGCCGGTGATCTGGCCCATCGCCTTCTTGGTCGCGTCCTGCGGCGACAGGCCTTCCTCGGTCATGATCCGTTCGACGTTCTCGATCACCACGATCGCGTCGTCGACCACGATACCGATGGCCAGCACCATGCCGAACAGGGTCAGCTGGTTGATGGTGAAGCCGAGCAGCAGCATGCCGATGAAAGTGCCGAGCAGGGCGACCGGAATCACCAGGGTCGGGATGATGGTGGCGCGGATGTTCTGCAGGAAGATCAGCATCACCAGGAAGACCAGGGCGATGGCTTCGACCAGCGTATGCACCACCTCGTTGACCGATACCTTGACGAAGGTGGTGGAGTCGTACGGGGTGAACCAGTTCACGCCCTGCGGAAAGCTGCCCGCCAGCTCGTCCATCTTGCCGTGCACGGCCGTGGCCACGTCCAGCGCGTTGGCGCCGGGCAGCAACTGGATCGCGAACGCGGCCACCGGCAGGCCGTCGTAGGTGGTGTTGAAGCCGTACACGCCGGCACCGAAGCTGATCCGGGCCACGTCACCGAGCTTGACCGTGGTGCCGTCGCTGTTGGCGCGCAGGATGATGTTCTCGAACTGCTCGGGCGTGGTGAAACGCCCCTCGGTGGCCACGGTGACACTGATCCCCTGGCCATTTTCCGCCGGGTCGGAGCCCAGCGAGCCGGCCGCAAATTGCACGTTCTGCGAGGTGACCGCTGCCAGCGCCTGGCTGGCCGACAGGCCATAGCCCTGCAGCTTGTCCGGGTCCAGCCAGATGCGCATGGCGTACTCGCCGCCGAACTGCTGGGTGCTGCCGACGCCCGGAACGCGCGAGATCTGGTCGAGCACCTGTGACGCCACGATGTCGTTGAGGTGGTTGCGATCGATCGCCGGGTTGTCCGAGCGCAGCGCCACCACTTCCAGGAAACCGGTGTTGGCCTTGGCCACCACCACGCCCTGCTTGGTCACCTCGGACGGCAGGCGCGGCGTGGCCAGCGAGACCTTGTTCTGCACCTGCACCTGGGCGATGTCCGGGTCGGTGCCGTTCTCGAACGTCAGCGTGATGCTGACGCGGCCGCTGGAGCTGGACGAAGAGCTGAAGTAGAGCAGGTGGTCGATGCCGGTCAGCTGCTGCTCGATCACCTGGGTGACGTTCTTTTCCGTGGTGTCGGCGCTGGCACCCGGGTAGGTGGCATTCACCACCACCGACGGCGGCGCCACTGACGGGTACGACTCCACGCCCAGGTTGAGGATCGCGAGCACGCCGCCCAGCGCGATCAGGATGGCTACCACCCAGGCGAAAATCGGGCGGTCGATGAAGAAACTCGGCATGGTCGGACTCCGTTACTTGCTGCTCGGGGCGGCGCCCGGAGCGTTGGCGGCAGAGGAGCCGTTGGCCGGCGCGGGTTTCCACGGGCTGGCCTTGGCCGGTGCGCCGTCCTTCACCTTCTGCAGCCCGGACACGACCACCTGGTCACCGGCGGCAAGGCCGTCGCTGACGATCCAGTTGCCGTCGCGCATGTCGCTGGTGGTGACGTTCTTGCGCTTGGCGTTGCCATCCTTGCCCACCGTCATCACGTAGGTGCCGCTGGTGTCGCGTTGCACCGCGAGCTGCGGGACCACGAACACCTTGTGCTGCTCGCCGAGGTTGGCCTTCAGCGTCACGTACATGCCGGGCAGCAAGCCGTGCTTCGGGTTGGGAATGGTGGCGCGCAGGTTGACCGAGCCGGTGGCCGGGTTGACCGAGGTGTCGGAGAAATCCAGCATGCCCGGTTCGCTGTAGGCGCTGCCGTCGGGCAGGGTGATCTGCACGCTGGCCTTGTCCTGGGCGGCCAGGGTGACGTTGCCGCTGCTCTGCGCACGGCGCATCTGGCCCAGTGAATCCACGCTCATGGTGAAGTTCACATACAGTGGATCGATCTGCTCGACGGTGGTGAGCAAGGTGGCGTCGCCGTTGCCGACCAGGGCGCCCTCGGTTACCTGCTGCTGGCCGGCGCGGCCGTCGATCGGCGCGGTGACATTGGCGTAGCCGAGGTTGATGCGGGCGGTCTGCACGTTGGCCTGTGCGGCCTGTACCGCGGCGGCGGCACTGCGCTCGGCGGCCAGTGCGTTGTCCAGGTCGGACTTCGAGACGTAGCCTTTCGGTGCCAGTTCACGCACGCGCTGTGCGGTGACCCTGTTGTTGGTATAGGTCGCCTGGGCCTGCGCCAGCGACGCCTGCGCCGCATCCAGTGCGGCTTTCAGCGGGGCCGGGTCGATCTGGAACAACAGCTGGCCCCGCTTGACGTTGGTGCCCTCGTCGTAGTTGCGCTTGAGCAACACGCCGGCAACGCGGGCGCGCACGTCCGCGTTGCGGTAGGCGGACAGCCGTCCGACCAGGTCTTTGGTCAGCGGCGAGCTTTGCGGTTGCACCTGGATCACGCCGACTTCCGGCGGTGGCATCTGCGGCGGGCCCTGCTCCTTGCCTTTGCCGCAGCCAGCCAGCGCCAGCAGGCTCAGGCACAGCAAGGGTGTGCTCAGTGATGAGGACTTCATGGGAGCTCCAGGGATTTGCTTGAACGGGGATAGGGGGATGCCGGAATGCGCTGCAGCGTTGCCGTGGACGGAATACTGCATCGCGCTCTGTGTGTCTTGTGTCATTGGTTGGTCTGGCTGCGGACGAGCGCTGCTCGAACCGCCGCGCCGTTACGCAAAGGGCCATGCCAGACGGCCCACAGGTCAGACTATACCGACCAGTTTACATTTTATCGGCGGCATGAATCCAGTCATTGACAAGCGGGGCGATGATCTGGACGGCCTTGCGCGGGTGGCGAGAACCGTCCATCCGGCATCTGTCGTGGAGTGTTCGGTACCGGGGGTGCTCGCGTCGCGTCGTGCGATGGAGTGACTGGCACGGCTTGAACGAAGATCCCTCGCGACCAGTCGGAACCATGCGCGTGGGCATGTTGCAGCATGGGCGCGCGGCTGGATTCACCTTGTCGCGCGGCGTATCCTTCCAAGGCTTTTTACCTGCTTCTCCACCATCGTCTCCACTAACCAGTAGATGCCATGAATGCGACCCATGCAGCGAACGACCCTTCCCTTCCGTCAGTAGTATTTGCAGAACTGAAAAAGGGCGGTTTTTCGCCCGAGCGCCTGAGCGAGGCGCAGGTTTTCTGCGAAGCTTTCTTTGCACGTATCGGGGGCGGCGACGCGCATCTGCACACACCGGTGCAGTGGGCGGCGCTGGTCGGCAGCCTGCTGGAGTTCATGCAGCAGCGCCGCGCCGGTTGCGCCAGCGTGCGCGTGCTCAGCCCGGCGGATGTGCAGGCCGGGCGCAGCCTGCTGCAGATCGTCACCGACGACATGCCGTTCCTGGTCGACACGGTCAGCATGATCGTCTCGGCGAAGCTGCAGATCCATGCGGTGATCCACCCGGTGCTGAAGGTGGCGCGCGACGCTTCCGGCAAGCTGCTGAGCCTCGGCGGCGACGCCGGCAATGCCGAATCCCTGATGCATTTCGAGATCGACCGGCTTGCCGATACCGCCGAGCAGGCGCAGTTGGAGGCGCATGTCGAGGCCGCGCTGGACGACGTGCGCGCGGCGGTGAGCGACTGGTCGGCGATGCGCGACAAGGCACTGGCGGTCGCCAACGAACTGCCGCAGCGCAAGCTGCCGCTGGACGCCGCCTCGGTGCAGGAGGCCAGCGAGTTCATGCGCTGGATCGCCGCCGAGAACTTCACCTTCCTCGGCTACCGCGAGTACGAAGTCGCCGACGCCGACGGCGATCGCGTATTGCGCGCGGTCGATTCGTCCGGCCTGGGCATCCTGCGCAGCAACGAGCGCTCGATGGCGCCGCGCTCGCTGCGCACGCTGGCCGCCAGCGAGCTGCCCCAATCCGGCGCCACCGATGCGATCATCCTGACCAAGACCAACGCGCGTTCGCACGTGCACCGCACCGGCTACATGGATTACATCGGCGTGCTGCAGTTCGGCGCCGACGGTCGCGCCGTGGCGGAGCAGCGCTTCCTCGGCCTGTTCTCCTCCAATGCCTATATGGCCCGCCCGCAGGACGTGCCGCTGATGCGGCACAAGGTGGAGACCGTGCTGGCGCGCTCGGGCCTGAAGCGCGATTCGTATTCCGGCAAGTCGCTGCGGCACATCCTGGAAACCTTGCCGCGCGAGGAGCTGTTCCAGAGCACCGAAGACGAGCTGTTCGCCACGGCGATGGGCATCCTCGAGTTGCGCCAGCGCGCACGCACGCAGCTGTTCATTCGCCGCGACCGTTACGGCCGCTTCTTCACCTGCATGGTGTTCGTGCCGCGCGACCGTTTCAACACCTCGGTGCGCGAACGCATCGAGGCGCTGCTGGGTTCGGCGCTGCACGCCGAGCAGAGCGATTCCTCGGTGCAGATGGGCGAGGCCGCGCTGGCGCGGCTGACCATCGTGCTGCGGCCGAAGATCGGCGATCAGCCCGCGTACGATCTCGCCGAACTGGAGCGGGGCGTCGCCGGCATCGTGCGCAACTGGCACGACGAGGTGCGCGATGCGCTGGTGCAACTGCGCGGCGAACATGAAGGCGTGGTGCTGGCCAACCGCTATGCGCGTGCGCTGCCGGCCGGCTACGTCGAGGACGTGAACCCGGCGGTGGCCGCCGAGGACGTGCACCAGCTGTCGCAGCTGGCCGGCGACAACGCGTTGCGGATGTCGTTCTACCACCCGCCGAAGGCGCCGGAGACGCTGCGTTTCAAGGTCTACCGTTCGGGTGGCGACATCGCGCTGTCCGAGGTGCTGCCACAGCTGGAGAACCTCGGCCTGCGCGTGCTCACCGAGCACGTCTACGACGTTTCCGGTGACGCGCCGCTGTCGATCCAGGATTTCGAGGTGCAGCCGGCCGGCAAGCTCACCTTCAGCGTGGAGCAGGTCGGTGCGCTGTTCGAGGATGCGTTCGAGAAGATCTGGCGCGGCAACGCCGAGAACGACGGCTTCAACCGGTTGGTGCTTGGCGCCAAGCTGAGTTGGCGCCAGGTGGCGATGCTGCGCGGCTACTGCAAGTACCTGCTGCAGACCGGCGCGACCTTCTCGCAGTCGTACATGGAGGAAACCCTCAGCCGCTATCCGGCGATCGCCGGCCTGCTGGTGGAATTGTTCCTGGCCAAGTTCGATCCGCGTCGCGAAGCGCTTTCCGCCGACGAGCTGAAGGCCGCCGGTGCCACCCTGGCCGCCGAGATGCAGGCGCTGATTCCGGCCAACGTGCAGGCCGCGCAGCCGGCGCTGATCGACGGCCTCGGTGCGGTGCTGGCGAAGCCGCGCGACGAGCAGGTCCAGGCTGTCGAGCACGCGATCGGGATCCTGCTGGAGAATGTGGCCAGTCTCGACGAGGACCGTATCCTGCGCAGTTTCGTGAAGCTGATCCGTGCCACCTTGCGCACCAGCTTCTTCCAGCAGTGGGACGGCACGTACCGCGACTACATCAGCTACAAGCTCGACTCGCACATGCTGCCCGACCTGCCCAAGCCGGTGCCTTATCGCGAGATATGGGTGTGCGCCCCGCGCGTCGAGGGCATCCACCTGCGCTTCGGCGCGGTGGCGCGTGGCGGCCTGCGCTGGTCCGACCGGCGCGAGGATTTCCGCACCGAGGTGCTGGGCCTGGTCAAGGCGCAGATGGTCAAGAACACGGTCATCGTGCCGGTCGGTTCCAAGGGTGGCTTCTTCGTCAAGAAGGCGCCGGTCGGCGGCGACCGCGACGCGCAGCTGGCCGAGGGCATTGCCTGCTACCGCCTGTTCATCAACGGCCTGCTCGACATCACCGACAACCTGGTCGACGGCAAGGTGGTGAACCCGCACGACGTGGTGCGCCACGACGCGGACGACCCCTACCTGGTGGTGGCCGCCGACAAGGGCACCGCCACGTTCTCCGACATCGCCAACGCGATCTCGATCGAGCACAACTACTGGCTCGGCGATGCGTTCGCCTCCGGCGGTTCGCACGGTTACGACCACAAGGGCATGGGCATCACCGCGCGCGGCGCGTGGGAGTCGGTCAAGCGCCACTTCCGCTCGCTCAACCGCGACAGCCAGAGCCAGGACTTCACCTGCGTGGGCATCGGCGACATGTCCGGCGACGTGTTCGGCAACGGCATGCTGCTGTCGGAGCACATCCGGCTGGTGGCCGCGTTCGACCATCGTCACGTGTTCCTCGACCCCAGTCCCGACGCGGCGCGCACGTTCGTCGAACGCCAGCGCCTGTTCAAGGTGCCGCGCTCGAGTTGGGACGACTACGACAAGTCGCTGATTTCCGCCGGCGGCGGCGTCTATCCGCGTAGCGCCAAGTCGATCCCGATCTCGCCTGAAGTGCGCGTGGCGCTGGGGCTCAAGCCCGACGTCGAGCACCTGGCGCCGACCGACCTGCTCAGTGCGGTCCTGAAGGCGCCGGTCGACCTGTTGTGGAACGGCGGCATCGGTACCTACATCAAGTCGTCCGGTGAAACGCATGCCGAGGTGAGCGATCGCGCCAACAACGGGCTGCGCATCAACGGCGCCGACGTCCGCGCGAAGATCATCGGCGAGGGCGGCAACCTGGGCATGACTCAGAAAGGCCGTATCGAGGCGGCGCAGAAGGGTGTGCTGCTGAATACCGACTTCATCGACAACTCCGCCGGCGTGGACACCTCCGACCACGAGGTGAACATCAAGATCCTGCTGAACGACGCCGTGCAGCGTGGCGAGCTGGGTTTCGATGCGCGCAACGCGCAGCTCGCCGCGATGACCGACGAAGTGGGCCAGCTGGTGCTGTGGGACAACTACCGGCAGAACCAGGCGATCACCCTGATGGAGCACCAGTCGGTGCATCGCCTCGGTTCGATGGCGCACTTCATCCGCACGCTGGAGGCCGAGGGTACGCTCGATCGCCAGGTCGAGAACCTGCCCAGCGAAGCCGAGCTGACCGAGCGCAAGAGCCGCGGGCTGGGCCTGACCCGGCCGGAGCTGGCGGTGCTGCTGTCGTACGACAAGATGCGCCTGTTCCAGCAATTGCTGGACTCGGACGTACCGGAAGACCCGTACCTGTCGAAGGAACTGGTGCGCTACTTCCCCACGCCGCTGCACGAGAAGTACGCCGCGCACATGCAGCGCCACCGGCTGAAGCGCGAGATCATCGCCACCGCGGTGACCAACTCGACGATCAACCGCATGGGCGCCACCTTCATGATGCGCATGCAGGAAGACACCGGGCAGGGGCCGGCAGCGATCGCCAAGGCCTATACCGCGGCACGCGAGATCCTCGAAGCGCGCGAGCTGTGGGCGGAGGTCGAGGCGCTGGACGCCAAGGTCGCCGAGAACACCCAGATCGACGCGATCAAGCAGATATGGTCGCTGCTGCGCCACATGACCCGCTGGCTGCTGAACCGTCCGGGTGGTTCGCTGGACATCGCCGCCAACGTCGAGCGCTACCAGGCCGGCGTGTCGGCCCTGCGCAAGGCATTGCCGGGCGTGCTGACGCCGACCGGCAAGGGCGATTTCTCCTCCAGCCAGGAAAAGTGGGAAGGCCTGGGCCTGCCGGCGGAACTGGCGCTGCGGATGGCCCGCATGCCGGAGCTGCGCGCGGCGCTGGACATGGTCGAGGTGAGCCAGCAGAGCGGCCAGCCGATCGAGAAGGTGGCCGGCGTGTTCTACGAACTGGGCGAGGCGCTGGACCTGGAGTGGCTGCGCGACCAGATCGAGGCGCTGCCGGTGGAAGGTCACTGGCACGCGCAGGCTCGCGGCTCGCTGCTGGATGAACTCAATCACCAGCACCGGGCGCTGTCGCTGCAGGTGTTGAGCCTCAGCGGCGGCAGCAAGGATGTTTCGCCGGTGCAGGCATGGCTGCAACGCGACGACGCCACACTGCAGTACACCCGCGGCATGCTGGCGGAAATCCTCACCCAGAACGCGGACTACCCGATCGCCTCGGTCGCGGTACGGCGGCTGGCGCAGCTGGCACAGGTACCGGTCTGAGGAAGCTCGCGTCGTAAAGCGGTATGAAACGCCCGGCGCCCGCAAGGTCGCCGGGCGTTTCTTTTATCCCACGCCTTTCGCGTGTCGCTGCTGTTGCCGTAGGAGCCCGCTCGCGGGCGATGCTCTTGATTCTGGATTCGGAAGAGCATCGCCCGCGAGCGGGCTCCTACGGTAAGCTCGGCTGACCTCCGCAACGGATTCCCGCGCATGCGCTTTGCCTTCGTCGCCAGTGACATCAGCGTCGCCCAGCAGGCGCTGCGCAAACTGGCGGAGCGCTATGGCGACGTGCCGCCGGAGCAGGCCGAGCTGATCGTGGCGCTGGGCGGCGACGGCTTCATGCTGCGCACCCTGCATGCGTATCGCGCGCTGGAAGTGCCGGTCTACGGCATGAAGCTGGGCCGGGTCGGCTTCCTGATGAACAAGCACAGGCTCGACGGCCTGCCGGAGCGGATCGCGCGCGCGCACACGGCGTCGCTGTTCCCGCTGCAGATGGAGGTCACCGATGCGGCCGGCAACGAGCACACCGCGCTGGCGTTCAACGAGGTCTCGCTGCTGCGCCAGAGCAACCAGGCCGCGCACCTGGAAGTGCAGCTCAACGGCACCGTGAAACTGCCGAACCTGATCTGCGACGGCATCATGGTGGCGACTCCGGCCGGTTCCACCGCCTACAACCTGTCCGCGCACGGCCCGATCCTGCCGCTGGATGCGAACGTGCTGGCGCTCACCCCGATCAGCCCGTTCCGCCCACGCCGCTGGCGCGGCGCGATCCTGCCGCACCGCACCGAGGTGATCCTGCGCGTGCTCGACCCGGGCAAGCGCCCGGTCAGCGCCACCGCCGATTTCCATGAGGTGCGCGACGTGCGTACGGTGGCGATCCGGCAGTCCGGCGGGCAGGGCGTGCGCCTGCTGTTCGATCCGGAACACAATCTCGAACAGCGCATACTCGACGAGCAGTTCGCGGCCGAATGATTCATGCCAGCATCGAGCGGTTGGCGTCGTGCGCCGCTGCAGCATTGCTCCCTCTCCTCCGGCAAAGCCGGGGGAGAGGGTTGGGGTGAGGGGGCGCTCCTGCTCCGATCTTCATCGATCATTTTCTTTTCAATGCCGAACTCACGGGCATCACGCTGCCATGACCTCCCCACCCACCACTGTCCATGATCCCGCTGCCGCCAGCGACAACCGCCTGGTGGTCGCGATTTCCTCGCGCGCGCTGTTTGACCTCGGCGACAGCCACGCGCTGTTCGAGCGCGAAGGCCTCGACGCCTACCGCGCGTTCCAGATCGACCACGAGGACGAGATCCTGCAGCCCGGCGTGGCCTTCCCGCTGGTGCAGAAACTGCTGGGGCTGAACAAGCTGGCCGGCGACGTGCCGCCGGTCGAGGTGATCCTGCTGTCGCGCAATTCCGGCGACACCGGCCTGCGCATCTTCAACGCGATCCAGCACTACGGCCTGGAAATCAGCCGCGCCGCGTTCACCAGCGGCGCGCCGACTTCCGACTACATCGCGCCGTTCAAGGCCGACCTGTTCCTCTCGGCCAACGCCGAGGACGTCGGCCGCGCGCTCGCCGCCGGCGTGGCCGCGGCGACGATCCTGCCCA
>DATCUT010000066.1:0-5436 GCA_036561785.1 Rhodanobacter sp. | reverse complement strand
CGCTGATGGCTGGCGTGATCCCGCGCAGGGGCTGGCCTCCGCCAGCGCTCTCCGGCACGGGCCGCGCCTGCGGCCGCACGAGCAGCGTGATGGTGGCCTGACGCCGCCAGCGCTTCGCGGCATCGGCATTCCGCCTCACGGAAGCGAAGCATGAGCAAAAATTTTCAGGCACCCGCCGCCAGGCTGGCGGGCAAGGCTGCGCCGCGGCCGGTGGTCGTGGCCGGGCAGGCGTTTTGCGCCGCCGTGGCGCTGCTGGCCGGGCTGGATACGTCGATGAGCGGTCTCGACGAAGCGCAGATCAGCGCGCGGCTGCATCGCGATGGCCCGAACGAGGTGTTGCACGAGAAGCCGCCGCATTGGTCGCTGCAGTTGCTGCGCGCATTCAGGAACCCGTTCATCGTGGTGTTGCTGGTGCTGGCCGGCGTGCAGCTGTTCACCGACGGCGATGACCTGACCGGGCCGATCATCATTGCGGTGATGGTCGGCATCAGTGTGCTGCTGAGTTTCACCCAGGAATACCGTTCCACCCGCGCCGCCGAGAAGCTCAAGGCGATGGTGCGCAATACCGCCACCGTGACCCGGCGCGCCTCCGACGGCCACAGCGAGCGGATCGAGGTGCCGGTAGCGGAGCTGGTCGCCGGCGACATCGTGCATCTGGGCGCGGGCGACATGGTGCCGGCCGATCTGCGCCTGCTCGGCGCGAAGGATCTGTTCATCAGCCAGGCGATCCTCACTGGCGAGTCGCTGCCGGTGGAGAAGTCGGCGCCTACACGCGCCTCCGTCGATGACGGCAGCGGCGCCAATCCGCTGGACCTGCCCACCGTTTGCTACATGGGCACCAACGTGGTCAGCGGCACCGCCACCGCGGTGGCGGTGGCGACTGGTGCCCGCAGCTATCTCGGCTCGCTCGCGCACAGCATGTCCGGTCAGCGCGTGCAGACCAGCTTCGACCGCGGCATCAGCAGCGTCAGCTGGCTGCTGATCCGCTTCATGGCGGTGATGGTGCCGGTGGTGTTCCTGATCAACGGACTGGACAAGCACAACTGGACCGAGGCGTTCCTGTTCGCGCTGTCGGTGGCGGTCGGCCTGACCCCAGAAATGCTGCCGCTGATCGTCACCGCGAACCTGTCCAAGGGTGCGCTGGCGATGTCCAAGCGCAAGGTGGTGGTGAAGCGGCTCAACGCGATCCAGAACTTCGGCGCGATGGACGTGTTGTGCACTGACAAGACCGGCACGCTGACGCTGGACAAGATCGTGCTGGAGCGGCACCTCGACCTCGACGGCGAGGAGTCCGACGAGGCGCTGGAATACGGCTATCTCAACAGCCGTTTCCAGACCGGCCTGAAGAATCTGATGGACAAGGCGGTGCTGGAACATCGCGATCTGGAGGCGGCGGCGACGCGCTACCGCGTGGTCGACGAGATCCCATTCGACTTCCAGCGCCGGCGCATGTCGGTGGTGGTCGCCAACGGCGACGGCGAGCATCTGCTGATCTGCAAGGGCGCAGTCGAGGAGATGCTGTCGATCTGCGCGTACGCGAAGACCGGCGGCGCGATCGAGTCGATGACCGAGGCGCGTCGCCGCGAGATCAAGGCGATGACGCACAAGCTCAACGAGGACGGCCTGCGCGTGCTGGTGGTCGCGGTGCGTCGTGAATCGGCGCACGAGCGTGCCTACGGCGTGGCCGACGAGAGCGAACTGGTCGCGGTCGGCTGCCTGGCCTTTCTCGATCCGCCGAAGGACTCGGCCGCCACCGCGATCCGCGCGCTGCACCAGCACGGCGTGGCGGTGAAGGTGATCACCGGCGACAACGAGGCGGTGACCCGCAAGATCTGCCGCGAGGTCGGGCTGGACGTCAGCCATTCGGTGCAGGGCCGCGAGATCGAGGAACTGGATGACCCGGCACTGGATGCGCTGGTGGCGCGGGTCACCGTGTTCGCCAAGATGTCGCCGCTGCAGAAGGCACGCGTGGTGCGCTCGCTGCAGCGGCTGGGCCACACGGTGGGCTTTCTCGGCGACGGCATCAACGACGCGCCGGCGCTGCACGACGCCGACGTCGGCATCTCGGTGGACACCGCCACCGACATCGCCAAGGAGTCGGCCGACATCATCCTGCTCGAGAAAAACCTGATGGTGCTGGAGGAGGGCGTGCTGGAAGGCCGCGTCACCTTCGGCAACATCATGAAGTACATCAAGATGACCGCCAGCTCGAACTTCGGCAACGTGTTCAGCGTGCTGGTGGCCAGCGCCTTCCTGCCGTTCCTGCCGATGCTGCCGCTGCAGATCCTGGTGCAGAACCTGCTGTACGACATCTCGCAGCTGTCGATCCCGTTCGACCGCATGGACGAGGAATACCTGAGCAAACCGCGTCGCTGGGACGCCGGCGACATCGGCCGTTTCATGGTGTGGGTGGGCCCGGTCAGCTCGATCTTCGACATCACCACGTTCTGGTTGATGTGGCACGTGTTCGGCGCGAACACGCCGGCGCGGCAGTCGCTGTTCCACTCCGGCTGGTTCATCGAGGGCCTGTTGTCGCAGACCCTGATCGTGCACATGATCCGCACCCGGCGCATCCCGTTCCTGCAGAGTGTGGCCTCCGCGCCGGTGCTGGGGTTGACCCTGGCGATCATCGTGATCGGCATGCTGATCCCGTTCAGCGCGCTGGGTGCGAAGATCGGCATGGTGCCGCTACCGCCGCTGTACTTCGCCTGGCTGGCGCTGACCCTGGCCAGCTATTGCGCGCTGACCCAGCTGATGAAGATCATCTACATCCGCCGCTACGGCCGTTGGCTGTAGGAGCGCACCCTGTGCGCGATGCTTTTCGCTTCGATCGACATCAGGGCATCGCGCACAGGGTGCGCTCCTACGTGCGGAGCCGGCGGCCGTATCAGTCAGCCTCGCGGTTGTCTTCAGCGGCAGCGCGCCCGCCACGCGTCGCATACCGGCGCGCCACCACCGCGCACACCATCAGCTGCAACTGGTGGAAGATCATCAGCGGCAGCACCAGCGCGCCGAGGCCGCCGAGCTGGCCGGCGAACAGGATCTTCGCCATCGGGATGCCGCTGGCCATGCTCTTCTTGGAACCGCAGAAGACAATCGTGATCTCGTCTTCGCGTGAAAAGCCGAGCCGGCGTGCGGCCCAGGTCAGCGTCGGCATCACCAGCGCCAGCAGCAGCGCGCACATCGCCAGGGTGGACAGCAGGGCGGAGATCGGCGTGTCGCGCCACAAGCCTTCGACCACCGCGGCGCTGAACGCGGTGTACACCACCAGCAGGATCGTGCCCTGGTCGGTGTAGCCGAGCAGCGGCTTGTGGCGGTCGACGAAGCCGCCGATCCAGCGCCGCGCCACGTGGCCGAGCGCGAATGGCAGCAGCAGCTGCAGCATGATGTCCAGCACGCCCTGCCACGAGGCGCCGCTGCCGTGGCTGGCCAGCAGCAGGCCGACCAGCAGTGGGGTCAGCACGATGCCGAGCAGGTTCGACATCGAGGCGCTGACCACGGCGGCCGACACGTTGCCGCCGGCGATCGAGGTGAACGCGATCGACGATTGCACCGTGGACGGCAGCGTGCACACGAACAGCACGCCGAGGTAGAGCTCGGGCGTCAGCAGCGCATGCCCGACCGGCTGCAGCGCCAGCCCGAGCAGCGGGAACAGCGCGAAGGTGCTGGCGAACACGGTGAGGTGCAGCCGCCAGTGGGTCAGGCCCTGCACGATCGCCGTGCGCGGCAGCTTGGCGCCGTGCAGGAAGAACAGCAGCGCGATCGCCGCGTCGGTGATGCCGTCGAATACCCGCGCGGTCTCGCCGCGACATGGCAGCAGCGAGGCCAGCAGCACGGTGGCGAGCAGGGCAAGGGTGAAGTTGTCGGGGCGAACGCGACGCAACGACATGCCGGTGGCTCAGTCCAGCCCGCAACGCGTGCGGCGCCGGTGTTTCCACCACAGCACCAGCACAGTCAGCAGCAGGATTCCCACCAGTACCCACAGGCTGCTCTGGCCGCGATGGAGCCATTTCACCAGCCATTCGTGGTTGTCGGCGCCGAAGAAGCCCAGGTAGACCCAGAACGGCACGCTGATCAGTGCCGCCAGCGTATCGATCAGCAGGAAGCGCAGGAACGACACCCGATGGGTGGTGCCGGCGGTGAGGTAGACGGTGGTGCGCATGCCGGGCAGGAAACGCGCGAAGAACAGCATGCGGTTGCCGTACTGGTCGAATTTTTCCTGCACTTTGACATAGCGCTCCGGGGTCAGCACACGCGCCACGAAACGCCACTGCAGGATGCGCGCGCCGTAGTGGTGGCCGAGCAGGAAGATGGCCGAGTCGCCCAGCAGCACGCCGAACATCGCCAGCGCGACCATCGCATGCACGTTGGCGTAGCCGAGCCCGGCGATCACGCCGCCGGCAACCAGGGTGATGTCTTCCGGCAAGGGCAGGCCGGCGCCGCAGATCATCAGCGCGATGAACACGGCGACGTAGCCGTTCTCGGCGAAGATCGTGATCAATTGCTGCAGCAGATCCATCAGTGTCCTTGCGCGTCATGCGAAACCTGCCCGGCCGCAGCCGGGCATGGTCCCACAGTCGGATGGCAGTCGAGCCGGGCAAGATGACGCGGAGCGTCCGTGGGCAGGCGGCACGTCATCGCGATCAGACCGAGGCCACCGGCGGCCGCGCGCGGGCAGCCAGAAGTTCGCGCAACTCCGCTTTCTCGGCGCTGTCCAGCGCGCCTTCGCGGCTCTTCGCGGTCAGCGCATCGCGGCGCTGGGTGATGGCCTGGTCCTCCATCCGCACCAGCGCATCGAAGAACTCGGTGCGCTGGCTTTCCGGCTCGCCCACCGCCATCGCCGCCATCAGTTTCTGCAGCGACGGATACTCCGGTCGTTCGGCAAAGTGCTCCACCAGCGTGGCGGAGTTGATGCCGGGGCGCGCGCGCGCGATGTCGAGCAGTTCGGCGAGCAGGTCCACGCCGGGTTTGTCCAGGCGCAGGAAGCGATAGGGTTTCTCGACCTGGTCGGCCAGGCCCGGCTGCCCCAGCAGCAGCGAGATTGCACTGCGTACCAGGCTGCGCTGCACGGCCGTGGGGCGCTGCACGGCGCGGTGCGTGGCCGGGTCGGCCTGCAGCAGTGCGCGGGCGCCGCTGCGCTTCTCCAGCTCCTGCGCCATCAGGTCGCGGAACGCGCCGTCGGGCAGTTTCGCAATCAGCGGGCGCGCGCGCTCGGCCAGCCGGGCACGGCCGTCGAGGCTGGCCATGTCGACATCGTGCGACAGCTCGTTGAAGAAGTAGTCGGACAGCGGCATCGCTTCCTTGATGCGCTTTTCGAAGCCCTCGCGGCCCTCCTTGCGCACCAGCGAATCCGGATCCTCGCCATCGGGCAGGAACAGGAAGTACGCCTGGCGGCCGTCGCGCAGGCGCGGCAGCGCCGATTCCAGCGCCTTCCAC
>DATCUT010000065.1:0-5674 GCA_036561785.1 Rhodanobacter sp. | reverse complement strand
CGGCGGCAATGCCGCGATCGCCTCGCGCACCGGGTTGCCGACCCACTCGGCCCGCGGCAAGGCATCGGCGAAACCGGCCAGCACACGCTTCGCCAGTCCGGCCAGCCTGCGGTTGGTGAACCCGGCCACCCGATTCTGTTCGTGCACCAGCAGCGGCTGGCGCAACAGCCACGCCGCGAGACCGCCGGGGCCAGCCACGTAGCCGCCCATCGACAACACGCTGCGCGGCTGCACCTGGCGCAACACGGCCAGCGAGGCGAACAGCGCACGCAGCAGCATCAGCGGCGCCAGCAGCCGGGTCTTGATGCCCTTGCCGCGCAGGCCGCCGACCACCACCGTGTGCAGCTCGATCCGCTGCGCCGGCACCACCTTCGTCTCCATCCCGCCGACCGCGCCCAGCCACACCACCGGCACGCCCTGCGCACGCAGGCATTCGGCGACGGCAAGACCGGGGAAGATATGCCCGCCGGTACCGCCGGCCATGATCAATACGGGCCGGGATTCGGGATTCGGGATTCGGGATTCGGCAGAGCGCCGCACGCGAGCGTCAACACTCTCGCGATTTTGGGCGTGCGGCATCGCCACGAGCCCGCGCGGCGTGCCTTTGCGAATCCCGAATCCCGAATCCTGAATCCCGGACGTCATCATGCGGCCACCGCCTCGCGCGGCTTCGCCGCGACGTTCGCATCGGCCGCGACCACCGCCGCCGGCATCCGCGTGGCCATCTGCCGCGCGTCCAGCGCGCGGTTGATCTCGTAGGTGGCGCGCAGCAGCACGCCGGCCATCGCGCAGGTCAGCACCATCGACGAACCGCCGTAGCTGATCAGCGGCAGGGTCAGCCCCTTGGTCGGCAATGCGCCCAGGTTCACGCCGACCGACACGAACGCCTGCATCGCCAGCATCAGCGAGATGCCGAACGCGACGTAGCCGGCGAAACGCTGGCCCACCTCAACGCCCTTCAGGCCCAGGTACAGGCCGCGCCCCACCGCCAGCGCGAACAGGCCGATCACCAGCGCCACGCCGGCCAGGCCGAGTTCCTCGCCAATCACCGCGAAGATGAAATCGGTGTGCGCCTCCGGCAGGTAGGACAGCTTCAGCACGCTGGAGCCCAGGCCCACCCCGGTCCACTCGCCGCGGCCGATCGCCATCAGCGACTGGGTCAGCTGGAAGCCGTCGTTGAACGGGTCCTTCCACGGGTCCATGAATGTGGTCAGCCGCTTCATGCGATAGCTTTCGCCGGTGGCCGCGATGTACAGCAGCGGCATTAGCGGCAAGCCCATGATGAACAGGAAGATCGGCCGCGCCCCACCGAGCCAGACCATCGCGATGCTTACCGCAATCACCAGCGTGGCCGAACCGAAGTCCGGCTGCAGCAACAGCAGGATCACCACCGCACCGGCCACCATGATCGGCTTGAGCAGGCCGAGGAAACGCGTTTCCACGCTCTCGCGATGGCGCACGAGGTAGCTGGCGATGTAGACGACGATGATGAGCTTGACCGCCTCGACCGGCTGGAACGTGGTGACCAGCAGGTTGAGCCAGCGCCGTGCGCCGTTGATGCGCATGCCGAGGTGCGGCACGAACACCGCCAGCAGCAGCAGGAAGGCCAGCGCCAGCAGCGGGAACGCGAATTTTTCCAGCAGCTTCAGCTCGGTGCGCATGGCCACGGCCGCGGCGAACAGGCCCAGGCCGAGAAACAACAGGTGCTTCTTGAGAAAGTAGAACGCGCCGATGTGCTGGCTGTCCGCCACCGCGATCGAGCTCGACGTCACCATCACCACGCCCACGCTGGCCAGCCCGATCAGCGCGACCAGCAACCACAGGTCGAAGCTGCCGCGCGGTCCGGTGCGACGTTTGGCCTGGGTGGCGGCGTCGAAGATCGGCATCAGCGCACCTTCAACGTGGCGAGGCCGATCAGCACCAGCACGACGCTGATGATCCAGAAGCGCACGATCACGCGCGGTTCGGGCCAGCCTTTCAATTCGAAGTGGTGATGGATCGGCGCCATGCGGAACACGCGCTTGCCGGTGAGCTTGAAGCTCGCCACCTGGATCATCACCGAGGCGGTTTCCATGACGAACACGCCGCCCATCACCAGCAGCACGACCTCCTGGCGCACGATCACCGCCACGCAGCCGAGCGCCGCGCCCATCGCCAGCGCGCCGACGTCGCCCATGAATACCTGCGCCGGATACGTGTTGAACCACAGGAAGCCCAAGCCCGCGCCGGCCAGCGCGCCGGTGAAGATCGCCAGCTCGCCCGCGCCGGGAATCGAGGGGATGCCCAGGTATTCGGAGAACACCTTGTTACCGGCCAGGTAGGCGAACACGCCGAGCGCACCGGACACCAGCACGGTAGGCATGATCGCCAGGCCGTCCAGACCGTCGGTGAGGTTCACCGCGTTGGAGAAGCCCACGATCATGAAATAGGTGATCACCACGAAGAACAGCCCCAGCGGCAGCACCACGTGCTTGAACAGCGGCACGTACAACGCGGTCTCCGCCACCGGCAGACCGGCAGCGCCCACATGCGGCGCGCTGTAGTACAGGAACAGCGCCGCACCGAGGCCGAACAGCGATTGCCAGAAATACTTCCAGCGGCTGGCCAGGCCGCGACTGTCCTTCAGCACCAGCTTGCGGTAATCGTCGTAGAAGCCGATCACGCCGAAGCTCAGCATCACGGCCAGCACCACCCACACGTAGCGGTTGTGCAGGTCGGCCCACAGCAAGGTCGCCACGGTGACCGACAGCAGGATCATCACCCCGCCCATGGTCGGCGTGCCGGCCTTGACCAGGTGCGTCTGCGGACCATCGCTGCGCACCACCTGGCCGGCCTTCAGCGCGGCCAGCCGGTTGATCAGCCAGGGACCGCACAGCAGCGACAGCGACAGCGCAGTGAGCGCAGCCATGATCGTGCGGAAGGTGATGTACTGGAACAGATGCAGCGCGGTGAAATGCCGTGCCATCCAGTCGGCCAGTTCAAGCAACATCGGATGCGCCCCCCTCGTTCTTGCCGGTATGACCGCCGAGCGCCGCCACCACCTGCTCCATGCCGGCCGAACGCGAACCCTTCACCAGGCAGGTGACGCCTGCGTGCACGCGCGATTTCAAAGCGGCGATCAGCGCGGCCTTGTCGTCGAAATGCTCGCCGCCCGCGCCGAAGGCCTCGACCGTGGCCACGCCGAGCGGACCCACCGCGAACAGCCGGTCGACGCCGCGTTCGCGCGCCCGCGCGCCGATGCCGGCATGCAGCGCACGCGCATCCGCGCCCAGCTCGGCCATGTCGCCCAGCACCAGCCAGCGTTCGCCGCCAGCCAGCAGCAAGGTGTCGATCGCCGCCGCCATCGAGCTGGGGTTGGCGTTGTAGCTGTCGTCGATCAGGGTCCAGCCGCCGTCCATCACTTCGCGGCGCAGCCGGCCCGCCACGCCGGGCACCTGCCCCAACCCGGCCACGATGGTTTCCAGCGGTACTTCCAGCGCGAGCGCCACCGCCGTCGCGGCCAGCGCATTGGCGATGTTGTGGCGTCCGGGCAATGGCAGTGCCACCTCGGCATCGCCGTGCGGCGTGCTCAGCACGAAGCGCGAACCGTCCACGCGCTGCTCGATGATGTCGGCACCGACATCGGCCGGCTGGTCGAGGCCGAAGCGCAGTTGCCTGCGCGCGCCGGCCAGGCCGCCGAAGAAACTGGCGAACGCGTCGTCGGCATTGATGATCGCGATGCCGTCGGCCGGCAACGCCTGATACAGCGCGCCCTTGGTCTCGGCCACGCCCTCGATGCTGCCCATGCGCGCAAGATGCGCCGGCGCGATGAGCGTGACGAGGCCGATATCTGGCCGTGCGATGGCAGCCAGGTAGGCGATGTCGCCCGGCTTGCCGGCGCCCATTTCCAGCACCGCGTACTCGGTATCCCGCGGCATCGCCAGCAAGGTCAGCGGCAGGCCCAGCTCGTTGTTGAAGTTGCCCGCACTGACATGGGTGCGGCCATGCCGCGACAGGATCGAGGCAACCAGCGTCTTCACCGTGGTCTTGCCGTTGGAACCGGTGATGCCGACCACACGCACGTCGCGCTGGGCGCGCACCGCGCTGGCCAGGTCGCCCAGCGCCAGCTCGGCGTCGTTCACCAGCACCTGCGGCAGTTCGCTGTCGACCTTGCGCGTGACCAGCGCGGCGACCGCGCCGCGCGCGGCGGCTTCGGCCAGGTAGTCGTGGCCGTCCGCCCGCTCGCCCTTGATCGCCACGAACAGGTCGCCCGGCTGCAGCTTGCGCGTGTCGATCGCGACGCCGGTGATCTCGGCGTCGCTGCCAAGCAGGCGGCCGTGGGTCCACACGGCGATGGCGCTCAGCGACATCATGCGCGCAGCTCCCGGCTGATCCGTTCCAGCACGGCATGCGCCACCGCCAGATCGTCGAACGGACGCTTGCCGGTGGCGCCGTCCTGATAGGTTTCGTGACCCTTGCCGGCAATCAGCACGACGTCGCCGGCACGCGCCAGCTGCAGCGCGTCGGCGATCGCCACCGCGCGATCGCGCTCCACCGTCATCGCGCGCGCCGCGGCCATGCCGGCGACGATCTGCGCCACGATCGCGTCGCCGTCTTCGCCGCGCGGGTTGTCGTCGGTGACGATGGCCACATCGGCGAGCCGCGCCGCGATCTCGCCCATCAGCGGACGCTTGCCCGCGTCGCGCTCGCCGCCGCAGCCGAACACGCAGATCAGCTTGCCGGCGCAATGCGCACGCACCGCGGTCAGCGCCTGCTCCAGCGCGTCCGGCGTGTGCGCGTAATCGACCACCACCAGCGGCTGGCCGCGCAGGCCACCGAGCCGGCTCATCCGCCCGTTGACCGGCTGCAGTTGCTCGACCGCTTCGACGATGCGCGCGAACGGCTCGCCCAGCGCGCCGAGGCAGGCCACCACGGCGAGCAGATTGGCCACGTTGAAGCGGCCGATCAGATGGCTGTGGATCGCCCGCGTGCCCCACGGCGTGCGCAACTGGAACGCCAGCCCTTCGGCCGAGGTGACGATCGCGCTGGCGGCGATCTCCGCCGCGCTGTCGTCGGCCATGCTGAAACGCAGGCGCTGCACGCGGGCAGGCAGTTGCGTCGCCAGTTCGCGGCCGAACGCATCGTCGATGTTGATCACCGCGCTACGCAGGCCCGGCCAGGCGAACAGCTTCGCCTTCGCCGCGCCGTAGGCCTCCATGCTGCCGTGATAGTCCAGGTGGTCGCGGGTGAGGTTGGTGAACGCGGCCACCTCGAAATCCAGCGCACCCACGCGGCCCTGCTCCAGCGCGTGCGACGACACCTCCATCGCCACGTGGCCGACCTTGGCGTCGCGGAATTCCGCCAGCAGCGCCTGCACACTGATCGCATCCGGCGTGGTGCGCTCACCTTCGCGCAACTGGCCATGTACGCCGGCGCCGAGCGTGCCGATCGACGCCGCGCGATGGCCAAGCAGGGTCAACGCCTGCGCCAGCAACTGCACGCACGACGTCTTGCCGTTGGTGCCGGTGACGCCGACCATCCGCATCGACTCGCTGGGACGATTGTAAAAACGCGCGGCGATTTCGCTGACCTGATCGTGCAGGCCGTCGATCCACAGAACGGGAACCTCCAGCGGCTCGACCTCGTCGGGCGCGGGCGCCTCCGCCAGCACCACCCGGGCGCCGCGCCGCACGGC
>DATCUT010000064.1:0-7826 GCA_036561785.1 Rhodanobacter sp. | reverse complement strand
CCGAGCCCGAGGCGGCCGGACCGGTGGCGACACCTGTCGTGGCGAGCCCGCCAGCGTCGCGGCAGGCATCCTCGCCCGAGCCGGAGTTCGAGTTCATCCAGCCCACGCCACGGGCACCTGCACCGGTGAAGTCCGTGGAGACGGCGCTGTTCGTCGAACTGGTTGCGCTGGCGCCGGACGAGGCGGCGGTCGACAAGGCGTTGCGGGATTTGGAGCACGACTACCCGCGGGTACTGCCGCAACTGCTGGCGCTGCAGCATGCGGTCGCTGCGGATGCGCGCGAGCCCTCGCTCGCGCTGGCCGGCCGGCGCATGGGCACTTGGGTGTTCGGGCGCGAGTACGCGCTGGATGGCGGACTGGACCTGCGCGAGGCGGTCGAGCGCCTGGGCCTCCCTGCCTTGCGCGCGCTGGTCGAGGTCGACCAGCAGGGTATGCAATTGCACATCCACGACAGCCCCCTGTGCGCGGAAGAAGGCCAATCCGGCTGCGGCTTCTTCAGCGGTTTCCTGGAGGGGTTGCTCGGGCCGGCCATCGCGTCGGGCGGGCTGTCGATCTTTCCTGTTTGCTGCCGAAGTTACGG
This sequence comes from Rhodanobacter sp., assembly GCA_036561785.1. Lineage (GTDB taxonomy): Bacteria > Pseudomonadota > Gammaproteobacteria > Xanthomonadales > Rhodanobacteraceae > Rhodanobacter. The sequence continues at coordinate 7,246 of DATCUT010000064.1, read as the reverse complement.
GGCGGACGAGTGCGTGTTGGCGATTTCGGATTGAGGGGTGTGGCGGTTGCGGCCGCTGTCTTTTTTGAAGCAAGAGCGGTCGATCGCCTTCGGCGACCGAGTCACTTTTCTCTTGCGTGGCCAAGGGGCTCTACTCCCTCTCCCCCGGCAAAGCCGGGGGAGAGGGTTGGGGTGAGGGGGAAGCTCTTGATCTGGCTCTTCTAAAAAGTGCAAGCTCGCGATTCATCTTCAATTCCTGCATTGGACATCAACTGAGAGGTGATTGCGGATGGCACTCTTGGATAAAATTTTCGGTCGCAAACCGAGTGGGAAAGAGCAACTCATTCGCGCAATGGCGGCACTTCGCATCAGAGCGGACCCTACAGCAGAAATGATGGGCTACAGCGAAAGGATGCTTGATGAGCTGTCGAAGGAGCAGATTTTCTCACTCCCGGAAGCAACTCTAGTGACGATTGTCGAAACTTTTGTAGGCCTGCGCCATCAAGGCATGCCTGGGCGACAAGCGATCGACGCCATCGAAAGCTTTCGCTCTAAGACACTCGGAAGCCTCGAACCTATTCGGAGCTTTAGCCCTGAGACAGCTTGGAAGCCTTCGAATCCTCTCAGCAACATTTTTGATTTCGTGGCCGCGCGCGTAGCGTTAGAACACTCTCATGGTGCCCAGCTCGACGAGGAATTCATTGACAACGCAGTGCACACATCCGCGTCAGTGTTCGGTCTAGAAATCGAGATACCTGAGCGTCCGCCATACACTACGCATCTGCAGATCGAAGTCGGCGAGTACTTGATTGTTCTCGCTTCTTATAAGCGTAGGGAGCTCGGATACCTCTTTCCATGGCGGCTTCTGGCATTCGACAAGAGTTCCCGAGGGTTTGCTTTCTCTTACAATCTAGAAGTTACTTCCGTCTCGTGCTGTTTCGGCTCACATCGGTCAGACAACTCGCATCTGAACTTGGGGGAGGCCAATCCTGACATAACACAGGCGGAGTTCGAGGAATGGGCTCTTCCTCATCTACTTCAGAGCGTATATGGCGGGTCGTTGCTTACAGAAGAAGAAGTTCATAAATTTGGCGTCGAATTTGTAGTTGAGCAGATCGAAAGAGATGGGTACGAAGTCGAGTATATCGAAGAGGATCCAAATGTTGATCCTCAAATTTTTGCGCTGAAACCAGACGGGACACCTGTTTCGATCGTTACTAGGGCTTCGGTTTTTCCTGAAAAATCAAGCCTGTCTCAGAAATCCGAGCAGTTCAATTTGTTTGCACGGGAGAGTGAGCCCGATGACGAAATATTCTTTGCAGGTATTGGTCTGGCAAACGCAGATGCGCGTAACGATATTGAGCGACGTGCAGTTACTCGATCAGGGCGATTACATGTCCAGTACTCTGGACTTGATGAATGTTGACGCTTATCTCGCCGTCTGAAGCGCATAACAGGAGGCAAGGCGGGTGCCCTTTCGGGGTTTGGGTCACTTGAGTTTCCGAATGGCTGCTTGGGGTCTGGTGGCTGCTAAAAAATCGATGCCTCACCCCTCCGCATCCACCCGCAACACCAACTTCCCCCGATGACTCCCATCAAACAGCCGGTTGAGCACAACCGGCGCATTCTCCAATCCCTCCGCCACCGTCTCCTCCGCCTTCAACTTTCCCTCGCGAATCCACCCGCCCAGCGCCTGCACCGCTTCGCGCGTCTTCGTGTAGTCGAGCACCAGAAACCCGCGCATGCTCAGGCGCTTCATCACGAACACGCCGAAGTCGTCGCTGGGGCGTTCGGTGCTGTTGTAGCCGGAGATCAGGCCGCATAGGGCGACGCGGCCGCCGATGACCATGCGCGAAAGCACCGCGCGCATGACCTCGCCACCCACGTTCTCGAAGTTGACGTGCACGCCGTCAGGAGTGGCCGCCTTGAGCTGCTGCTTGAAGTCTTCGGCCTTGTAGTCGACGGCGGCGTCGAAGCCGAGTTCGTCGGTGAGGTAACGGCATTTGTCGGCGCCGCCGGCGATGCCGACTACGCGGGCGCCCATGATCTTGCCGATCTGGCCGGCGATGGAGCCGACCGAGCCGGCGGCGGCGGAGACCACCAGGGTTTCGCCGGGTTGCACCGGGGCGATCTCGGTGAGGCCGTAGTAGGCGGTGACGCCGCTCATGCCGGCCGCGCCGAGCAGGGTGGGCAGCGGGATGCCGGGATCGGCGGGCAGGCGCACGTAGCCCTTGGCACTTTCGTGCAGTACCAGGTAGTCCTGCCAGCCGGTGACGCCCTGCACCAGGTCGCCTTCGTGGTACTGCGCCGAGCGCGACTGCACCACGCGGCCCAGGCCGAGCGCGCGCATCACCTCGCCGATCGCCACCGGCGGCAGGTATTGCGGGATGTCGCGCATCCACACGCGGTTGGTCGGGTCCATCGAGATATACAGCACGCGCACCAGCACTTCGCCGTTCTTCAGCGCGGGCACGGGCTGTTCGACCAGGTCGAAATCCTCGCGCCGGACCAGGCCTTCGGGGCGGGTCTTGAGGCGCAGTTGGCGATTGAGCTGGGACATGCGGTTCACCGTGATGGGAAAGCGCGTTCCACTATACGGCGCCGTCGTTGTCGGCACGTAACCCCGTTGTGTCGCCGGCTGCGTTGAATCAATGATCGGAATCGCAACCGGGCCAGGCGCCGCTGTGTGCCTGTCGTGTTCCACTTACACTGTGCCGGCCGCACGGCACACAGGGAGAACTGCATGCTTGCTCGAATGTTCGGACTGCTGGGTCTGTGGTTGCTGCTGGCGGCGCCGTTGCCGGCGCAGGAAGTACCGTCGCCGCTGCGCGACTGGCAGGACTGGGTGCTGCACGACGTGCCGCAACATGCCTGTCCGTTCCTTGCCACCCAGGCGCCGAACGCCGGCAGCTATCAATGCGCCTGGCCCGGTCGGTTGATCCTCGATGCCGGCAAGGACGGCGGCCGCTTCAGCCTGGACGTGCGCGTGGATGCACCGAGCTGGGTGGCGTTGCCCGGTGACGCGAAGAACTGGCCGCAGCAGGTCAGTGCGAACAATCAGCCGGCCACGGTATTGCAACGGGGCGATCAGCCGATGCTGTGGCTGGCGCCCGGCGACTATCAATTGCGCGGCACGCTGCCGTGGACGGCGCGCCCGGCGCGCTTGCGCGTGCCTTCGGCGATCGGGCTAGTGGCGCTGAGTGTCGATGGTGCGGCGGTCACGCGGATCGAGCGCAATGGCGAGCAGCTCACCCTGGGCGAGGCCGCTGCCGCACAGCGTGCCGCCGATGCGTTGTCGCTGCGCGTCTATCGCCGCCTTGCCGATGGCCTGCCGGCTACGCTGGAAACGCAGCTGCAGTTCAACGTCACCGGCAGCGCGCGCGAGCAATCGCTCGGTCCGGTGTTGCCGCAGGGTTTCGTGGCTACCGCCTTGTCCGGCGACTTGCCGGCGCGGCTGGAGAACGACGGCCAGCTGCGCGTGCAACTGCGGCCGGGCCAGTGGACGGTCACGCTTGCCGCGCGCAGCGTCGCCCCGCTGGGCAAGGTGGCGCTGAAGCTGCCGGTGGCGCCGTGGCCGCGACAGGAGATCTGGAGTTACGACGATGATCCCGCCCTGCGCAATACCCGCGTGGAAGGCAACGCCACCGATGCGGCGCAGGCCGGCGTGCCGGGCGAGTGGCGCGGGCTGCCGGCCTTCGTGCTGGACGACGGCATGGGCCTGGCGATCGAGCAGGGCACACGCGGCGACGAGGGCGGCAAGGGCGACCAACTGCACCTGCAACGCCAGCTGTGGCTGGACTTCGACGGCGGCGGCCTCAGCGTGGCCGACCGCCTCAGTGGTGAGCTGCGCCATCACCAGCGCCTCGACGTGGCGGCGCCGTGGCAGTTGCAGCGGGCCAGCCAGGACGGCGAGCCGCTGCTGGTCAGCAAGGGCGAGGGCGGCGGCAGCGGCGTCGAGCTGCGTGAGCAGCAACTCGATCTCGACGCCGGCCTGCGCCTGCCCACGCATCGCGGCGCGATTCCCAGTGCCGGCTGGCAGCTGCCGCTGGAAAGCATCGACGCCACCTTGCACCTGCCGCACGGCTACCGCCTGCTCGGCGCGATCGGCGTGGATCGCTCGCCCGATTCGTGGGTCGGCCAGTGGAGCCTGCTCGATCTGTTCGTGGTGGCCCTGATCGCGCTGCTCGCCGGGCGTCTGCTGGGTTGGCCGTGGGCGCTGCTGGCGGCCGGCTATCTGGCGCTGGCGCAGCATGAGCACACGGCACCGCTGTGGACGCTGGCCGCGACGCTGGCACTGGCGCTGCTGCTGCGCGCCTTGCCGGAAGGACGGCTGCGCACGGCGGCACGCACCGGTGCGGTGGCGGTCTTTGCGCTGGCGATGCTGTGGACGCTGTCGTTTGCCGCGGCACAGTTGCAGTACGCGTTGCATCCGCAACTGGAAGGTGGGAGCCAGGCACGGATCGTCTCGGCGGGTTACGCCGAGCAGGCTGCACGGGAAGAGGCCTATGCGAATGCGCAGATGAAGATGAGGCAGCAGGTGGCGCCGGCGCCGCCGCCCGTCGAAGAGATGGCCGCCGCCGCACCGTCGGCTGCCGACGCGATGAAGGACAGGCAAGTACGGGGAGACTCCGGCCTGGTGGCAAGCGGCCGTTCGAATCAGGCGTCGTCTTCGGTCGTTGTCATGGGAACGAAGATGCCGAGCCTCGGCAGTGCCAGCAACAACCGGATCGACAGCCGCAGCGTGATCCAGGCCGGCGCCGGCATGCCGAGCTGGAACCAGGGCAACGACTACCGGCTCGGCTGGTCCGGCCCGGTCACGGCGGAACAGAGCACGCGACTGGTGATCGCGCCGGCGTGGCTGGTGCGGCTGCTGCGGGTGGTCATGGTGGGACTGCTGGCGCTGCTGCTGGCGAAGCTGGTGCCGCTGCTGCTGACACCTCTGCGTGGCCGCTGGCGCGACTGGCGCGGCGGTGGTGCAGTGAGCGCCGCTTTGCTGGCCATCGCGCTGCTGCCCGCGGGCGTGCATGCGCAGAATCTGCCCAGCCAGGACTTGCTGAACCAGCTGCGCGACCGGCTGACCGAGGCGCCGAAGTGCGCGCCGGCCTGCGCCGCCGTGGCACAGGCGCAATTGCAGGCCAGCGGCGACACGCTGGATGTGGCATTGGAGGCGCATATCGGCGCCGCGGTCGCGCTGCCGCTGCCGCAAGCCGATGACGCGCTGCAACTGCTCGATGTCGGCGTGGACGGCCATGCGAATGCACCGCTGAGTCGTCGCGGCGATCAGCTGCTGCTGCGGCTGGAGCGTGGCGTGCATCGGGTCAGCCTGCGCTACCGCATCGGCGCGACCGACAACGCCAGCCTGCGCTTCGTGCTGCGCCCGCAGCGCATCGCGTTCAGCGGCCAGGGCTGGTCGCTGGCCGGCGTCGACGACGGCCGCCCGCTGGGCGACAGCATCGCCCTGCAGCGCATGCGCACGGCCAGCGACGGCAAGGACTTGCCGCCCGCGCAGAGTTTTCCGCCCTATGTGCGGCTGACCCGCCGCCTGCAGCTGGGCGTCGACTGGACTGTCGAGAACACGGTCGAGCGCATTGCCCCGCAGGATGGCGGCTTCAGCGTCACGCTGCCGCTGCTGCCGGGCGAGCATCCGCTGGGCGACGACGTGCTGGTGAAGGATGGCCGCATCAGCATCACCTTCAACGCGAACAGCGGCGCGGTGAGCTGGAGCAGCCGCCTCGACCATGCGACGAAGCTGGCGCTCAAGGCGCCGGCGCTGGGCGAGCGTGCCGAGGTGTGGGCCATCCATGCCGCGCCGATGTGGCACGTGGACGCGAAGGGTGTGCCGACCAGCGCCAGCGACGACGGGCTGCTGTACCAGCCGCTCCCCGGCGAAAGCCTGCAGCTGGCCTTCAGCAAGCCGGTGGCGATCGCCGGCGACAGCCTGGCATTCGATGGCGTGCAGGTAACCAGCCGGGCCGGCGAACGTGCCACCGAAACCACGCTGAGCCTGCGCGCGCGCAGCACGCGTGGCGGCGAGCACGCGATCAGCCTGCCGGCCGGTGCCGAGCTGCTGGATGCAAATCGCGACGGCGAGTCGATCAACCTGGCCGTGCGCGACGGCAAGCTGAGCCTGCCGCTGCTGCCGGGCGAACACGACTACACGCTGCGCCTGCGCGAGCCGCACGGCGTCGCCGCGCGCATGCGCACGCCGGTGTTCGCACTGCACGCGCCGGTGGCGAACGTCGACCTCGCGTTGCAGCTGCCGCAGGATCGCTGGGTACTGTGGACGTGGGGGCCGACCACCGGACCGGCGGTGCTGTATTGGTCGCAACTGGTCGTGCTGCTGTTCGTCGCGTGGCTGCTGGCGCGTTACGCACCCACACCGCTGCGCTTCCGGCACTGGTTGCTGCTGGGGCTTGGCTTCTCCGCGTTCGCCTGGAGCGCTTACGCGCTGGTGGTGGTGTGGCTGATCCTGCTGGGCCTGCGTGCGCGCAGCACGCCGTCGGAGCAACTTGGCAGCACGAAGTTCAACCTGATGCAGCTGGGCCTCGCGCTGCTCACCCTGCTGGCGCTGGCGGTGCTGATCGGCGCGGTGCCGAAGGGTCTGCTCGGCCTGCCGGACATGCACGTGGCCGGCAATGCGTCCAATGCGTGGAACCTGCGCTGGTTCGCCGACCAGAGCGCCAATGCGCTGCCCGCCGGCGGCGTGTTCAGCGTCTCGCTGTGGGTCTACAAGCTGGCCATGCTGGCGTGGGCACTGTGGCTGGCATGGTCGCTGATCGACTGGCTGCGCTGGGCCTTCGACGCGTGGACGCGCGGCGGCTATTGGCGCAAGCCCGCGCCGAAGCCGGGCGTGACGCCGCCGCAGCTGCCGACATCGACAACGGAGCCGCCGCATGCCTGATGTCCGCAGCATGCTGGCCGCTGCGGCCGATCGGCTCGGCGAGCGCGTCGACGCCGAGCTGCTGCTGCTGCACGTGCTGCAGCAGCCACGCAGCTGGCTGTTCACGCATGCAGACGACATGCCGGATATGGACGTCCAGACGGCTTATGCCGCCTTGGTCGAACGCCGCGCCACGGGCGAGCCGGTGGCCTATATCACCGGCCGGCGCGGCTTCTGGTCGCTGGATCTGGAAGTGAGCCCGGCCACGCTGATCCCGCGCCCGGAAACCGAATTGCTGGTCGAACTCGCGCTGCAGCGCCTGCCGCCCGTCGCCGTCTGCCGCGTGGCCGATCTCGGCACCGGCAGCGGCGCGATCGCGCTGGCGAT
>DATCUT010000063.1:0-8114 GCA_036561785.1 Rhodanobacter sp. | reverse complement strand
CATGTGGCGGCACGTTGGCGCGGCCGGCCGACGCCCGCGATGCTGCGCCACGCGCTGGTGCGCGCCGGAGCACTGCTGCAATGGAACGAAGCGCTGGAGCCCGCATGACGACACCCCTCTCCCTCGAAGCCCGCGACCGCCTGTATGCCGCGTGCGCCAACGCCATCACCGAAGCCGGGGCGTCGCGCGAGTCGCTGTTCCTCGCGCGGCTCGCGCTGCTGCTGTTCGAGCAGGTCGGCGACGAGGCGCGCTGCCGGCAGGCGCTGGCCGACGCGCTCGACGATCTCCCGCTGCCATCCCTGTCCGCCTCACCATCCACAACACCGGAGACAAGCACTTGAACCCCCAACGACGAACCCTCCTTGCCGGCCTGGCCGCTAGCGGCGCCGCCAGCCTCGCACCTTGGGCCCGGGCCCAGGGCTATCCGGAACAGCCGATCAGGTGGGTGGTGCCGTACCCCGCGGGCGGCGGCACCGACGTGATCGCGCGCACCCTGTCGGAGGCGATGCGGCCGGGCCTCGGTCAGGCCATCGTCATCGACAACCGCCCCGGCGCGTCGACCAACATCGGTGCCGACCTGGTCGCCAAGAGCAAGCCCGACGGCTACACCATCATGTCGGCCGACAACGCGGTGCTGGCCTTCAACGAGTTCCTGTTCGGCAAGCTGCCCTTCAGTCCGGAGAAGGACTTCAGCTACGTCGGCGCGATCGGCAAGTTCCCGATGGCGCTGGTGGTGCATCCCGACTTTCCCGCCAAGGACTTCAGGGCCTTCCTCGCGTATGCGAAGGCGAACCCGGGCAAGCTGAACTACGCCTCGCCGGGCAACGGCTCGCCGCATCACCTGGCGATGGAGATGTTCAAGAACCGCACCGGCACCTTCATCACCCACATCCCGTATCGCGGCGCCGCGCCCGCGATGGCCGACGTGATGGGCGGTCAGGTGCCGTGCATGTTCCTCGACCTGGCCTCGGGCCTGTCGATCATGCAGGGCAACAAGGTCCGGGTGCTGGCCATCGGCTCGGCGCAGCGCAGCAAGCTGCTGCCCAGCGTGCCGACGCTGGCCGAGGTGGGCGTGCCCAACACCGAGGTCTTCGCCTTCCAGGGTGTGCTCGGCCCGGCCGGCCTGCCAGCACCGGTGGTCGCCAAGCTGAACGCGGAACTCAACAGGGCGTTCACCCTGCCGGCGGTGCAGAAGCGTTTCAACGACTTCGGCATGGAGGCGATGCCCGGCACCCCCGAGCAGTTCGCCGCCCTGTCACGCGCCGAAGCGCAGCGCTGGGGGCCGATCATCAAGGAGCAAGGCATTCGGCTGGACTGACCAGGCGCCGCCTCCGCCCCACGGACGGGCTCGGCGCGAAGCCGTGCGCGCCGAGGTCGATCTACTGAGGCCGCGAGGAACTCAAGTGCAGCGCTTTCACCACCAGCGAGAAGGCGGGCGAGGGCTGGCGCTTGCTGGGGTAGTACAGGTGGTAGCCGGCGAACTTGGGGCACCAGTCCTGCAACACGCGCACGAGCCGGCCCGATTCGATGTGCGACATCAGCTCGTCTTCCGGCAGCAGTGAGATTCCCATCCCGGCCAGCGCGGCATCCACCTGTGGCGGGGCGGTGTTGAAGATCAGCGGGCCGTCCACGCGCACGTTGACCTTGCGGCCGCGCTTCTCGAAGTCCCAGACGTACAACCCGCCCGACGTCGGCATGCGCTGGTTGATGCATTGATGCCTGGTGAGGTCGGCAGGCGTCTTGGGGATGGGGTGGACCGCGAAGTACTCGGGTGAGGCCACCACCGCCATCTGCAGCGGCGGTCCGATGGGCACGGCGATCATGTCGTTGTCGATCGTGTTTCCCATGCGAACGCCGGCGTCGAAACGGTCGGCCACGATGTCGCGAAAGCCGTAGTTCATGTCGAACTCCAGCTTGATGTCCGGGTACTCGCGCAGCAGCGGCATGAGCTTGGGCAGCAGCACGGTGTGCATCACATGGTCGCCGCAGGTGATGCGCACGGTACCGGCCGGCTTGTCGCGCAGCGCCGTCAACGCATCGAGCTCGGCTTCGATCTCGTCGAAGCGGTGGCCGATGGCCTTCATGAGTCGCTCGCCGGCCGACGTCGGTGCGACGCTGCGCGTGGTCCGCGTCAACAGGCGGATCTGCAGCCCTTCTTCCAGGCCACGAATCGCCTGGCTGAGCGCCGACTGAGTCACGCCCAGCGTGCCTGCGGCCTTGGTGAAGCTGCCTTCGCGGGCCACCGTCACGAAAGCCAGCAGGTCGTTGAGGTTGCGTCGTGGCATGTCGGGCTCCGTGACAGCCGAACTGATTAGTAGTGCTAATAAATGTATTAAGTATTCATTAACTAGTCAACCGGCGCAGCACTCGGCAAACTTCTCCGACGGTTGTGGCAAGCACGATGGACAGGGCAACGAATGCCTTCCCTGCGGCCGCTCTTTCAAGGAATCGACCATGAACAACACAGCAGACACCTCCCTCGCCGCAGACCAGGTCGGCGGCGCTTCCGATCGACGCGAATTTCTGAAGAGGGCCGGCACTGGCGTCGCTGCTGCGAGCATGCTGTCAACGACAGGTGGCACGGCCTTCGCGGCCGCTCCGCGGAAGGACACCAGCCTCGCCAACGGCGCCGACAACTTCTACACGAGCGACAAGGTCACCGTGCAGAAGGTCAGCTTCAAGAACCAGTACCAGATGAACGTCGCCGGGAACCTCTTCGTTCCCAAGGCGCTGGACCGGAAGAAGCGTACCCCGGCAATCGTCGTGGGTCACCCCATGGGGGCGGTGAAGGAGCAGAGTGCCAACCTCTATGCCACCAAGATGGCCGAACAGGGATTCGTGACCTTGTCCGTCGACCTCGCTTTCTGGGGAGGCAGTGCGGGCCAGCCGCGCAATGCCGTTTCACCGGACATGTATGCCGAAACGTTCAGCGCGGCGGTCGACTATCTTGGCAGTCAGGCGTTTGTCGACAGGCAGCAGATCGGGGCTCTGGGGATCTGCGGGAGCGGCGGGTTCGTCGTCAGTGCCGCGAAGATCGACCCGCGCATGAAGGCCATCGCGACGGTCAGCATGTACGACATGGGCGCTGTGAACCGCGACGCGCTCCATCATTCGCTGACGCTGGAGCAACGCAAGCAGCTCATCGCAGCGGCGGCCGCGCAGCGCGATGTGGAATTTGCCGGAGGGGCGCTCCAGTACACCAGCGGCACGGTGCATGCGCTGACACCGGACACGGACCCGATCCAGCGAGAGTTCTATGACTTCTATCGCACACCGAGGGGCGAGTACACCCCCTCGGGCGGCTCGGCGCGAACCACGACCCACCCGACATTGACCGGCAACGTCAAGTTCATGAACTTCTACCCGTTCAATGACATCGAGACGATCTCGCCACGCCCGATGCTGTTCATCACGGGTGACCAGGCGCATTCCAGGGAGTTCAGCGAAGACGCCTACCAGCGGGCCGCCGAACCGAAGGAGCTGTACATCGTCCCCGGCGCCGGCCATGTCGATCTTTACGACCGCGTGACCCTGATCCCGTTCGACAAGCTGACGTCGTTCTTCGGCAAGCACCTCGGCAGGCCGAGCGTCTGATGACAGCGCAGGCCATTGGCGCGCCCGCAGGCAGCGCCTTCTTTGAACACCAGGGCGAAGCGCGACCCGCCCACTGGGGCGGCGTCTTCGCGATGACGCTGTGCGTCTTCGCGCTGATCGCTTCGGAGTTCCTGCCCGTCAGCCTGCTGACGCCGATGGCGGCCGATCTCCGGGTCACCGAAGGCATGGCCGGGCAGGGCATTGCCATCTCCGGCGCCTTCGCGGTACTCACGAGCCTGTCCATCTCGGCCGTCGCCGTCAGGATCAACCGCAAGACGCTGTTGCTCTCTCTCACGGCAATGATGTGCCTCTCCGGGGTCATCGTTGCGCTGGCGCCCAACTACCTGACGTACATGGCAGGCCGGGCGCTGATCGGCGTCGTCGTCGGTGGCTTCTGGTCCATGTCGGCGGCCACGGCCATGCAGCTCGTCCCGCCTGCCAAGGTGCCGCGCGCCCTGGCGATCTTCAATGGCGGCAATGCGCTGGCCACGGTCGTGGCGGCACCGTTGGGCAGCTACCTCGCTTCGATCGTCGGCTGGCGCGGCGCCTTCTTCTGCCTGGTGCCGGTCGCGGTGATCGCGTTCGTCTGGCAGTGGTTCAGTCTGCCGGCCATGCGGGCCCGGCCGCGCGCGCCGGGTTCCGGCAACGTCTTCCGACTCTTCAGGCGCAGGTTGGTGACCCTCGGCATGCTGGCAGCGGGCGTCTTCTTCATGGGGCAGTTCGCCCTCTTCACCTATCTCCGGCCATTTCTGGAGGCGGTCACGCGGGTCGACGTGTCGACGTTGTCGCTCATCCTGCTGACGCTGGGTGTCGCGGGTTTCCTCGGCACCACGGTCATTGGCCGGTTCCTGAAGAGGGGCTTCTACGGCACGCTGACGATCATCCCCCTGATGATGGGCGCGATCGCGCTGATGCTCATCGCCCTTGGCACGTCGGTGGCCGCCACGACGGTGCTGCTGGGCGTCTGGGGCCTGGCGGCCACCGCCGCACCGGTGGGCTGGTGGACATGGATTGCACGGACCCTCCCGCAGGACGCGGAGGCCGGGGGCGGGCTCATGGTGGCCGTGGTGCAGCTCTCCATCGCGCTGGGCTCCACGGTCGGTGGCGTGCTGTTCGACACGAGCGGCTATCGGAGCACCTTTGCATTCAGCGCAGGGCTGCTGGTGGTCGGTGCGCTCCTGGTTCTGTCGACTGCGCGCGCGGACCACGCTGAAGCATGGGGTGAGAAGTCGATCCCGGCTTCTCTCGTGGTCGCTGCTGCGGATGCCGGTGCAGCGCCCATCAAACCGAAGGAGTCACGCATGTGGATGACCGTTGGCGAACGTCGCTTCGCCGTTACCCTGGCCGACAACGCTGCTGCCAATGCGTTCGCCGCACGGCTGCCGCTGACGCTCGACATGGCCGAACTCAACGGCAACGAAAAGCACGCCGACTTGCCGAAGCCGCTGCCAGCGAACGCAACTCGACCGGGAACCATCCGCAATGGCGACCTGATGCTGTACGGCACAAAGACCGTGGTGGTCTTCTATTCGACATTCGACTCTTCCTATTCGTACACGTACCTCGGCCGGGTGGATGACCCTGCGGGCCTGGCCCAGGCGCTCGGGCGACGCGGCGCGCGGGTCGAGTTCTCCAACCCATAGAACGCCCAGGTTCCCTGCAAGGCGATTCCTCGTTGGCCGCGTGATGACACATCTTGTGAAGCGAACGCCCATGACTGAATCTTCAGAGCACACCCCATCACTTCAGTTCGCGCAAAGGAAAACACCATGACAGTCAAAGCCTATGGCGCTCGAGCGAGCGACCGACCCCTCGAATCCATGGACATCGCACGTCGCGTGCCGGGCGCGCACGACGTGCAGATCACCGTGGCCTATTGCGGCGTGTGCCATTCGGATATCCATCAGGTGCGTTCCGAATGGGCCGGCACGCTGTATCCCTGCGTGCCGGGGCACGAGATCGTGGGTCGCGTAGCGTCCGTGGGGGCGCATGTGTCGGGTTTCAAGCCAGGCGATCTGGTCGGCGTCGGTTGCATCGTCGACAGCTGCAAGCATTGCGAGGACTGCGACGCCGGGCTCGAAAACTATTGCGACAAGATGGTCGGCACCTACAACGGCCCGACGCCGGATGCACCGGGCCACACGCTGGGCGGCTATTCTCAGCAGATCGTGGTACACGAGCGCTACGTGCTGCGCATCCGCCACCCCGAGGCGCAACTGGCGGCTGTGGCGCCGCTGCTGTGCGCGGGCATCACCACGTACTCGCCGCTGCGCCACTGGAAGGTGAAGCCCGGTCACAAGGTGGGCGTGGTCGGCATTGGGGGGCTCGGCCACATGGGCATCAAGCTCGCGCATGCGATGGGCGCGCACGTTGTGGCACTCACCACGTCCGAATCCAAGCGCGAAGCGGCATTGGCCCTGGGCGCGAATGAGGTCGTGGTCTCGCGCCATGCCGAGGAAATGGCGGCCCATGCCAAGAGCTTCGATTTCATTCTCAACACCGTGGCCGCGCCGCACGACCTCGATCCGTTCATCAGCCTGCTCAAGCGCGACGGCACGATGGCCCTTGTGGGTGCGCCCGCCACGCCGCATCCGCCGCCGCAGGTGTTCGGCCTGATCATGAAGCGCCGCACCCTGGCCGGCTCGATGATCGGCGGCATTCCCGAGACACAGGAGATGCTGGATTTCTGCGCCGAGCGCGGCATCGTGGCGGACATTGAGATGATCCGTGCCGATGAGATCAACGAAGCCTACGACCGCATGCTCAAGGGCAACGTGAAGTACCGCTTCGTGATCGACAGTGCCTCGCTGACCACGTAGCACGGCCGGGTCACCCTGGGAGCGCCCTCGCGATGCCGGTGAACGCCGACATCCGCGCCATCGAGACTGTTGCGCACGCAAGACGTGCGGACTGCCGTGAAGGATCGAGCCTGTCTCGCCGACGGCTATTGCCTCGCCGTTCGCCTCTTCGGCATGGCGTTGCCGCTCACGCTGCGGATGGCGTCCGCGAACGCGGTCAGGATCGCCGGCCTTTCCATGGCGTCCCGCCGAAAGAAGAGGCCGAACGACGGAAGAACGACCTGCGGCAGGACCCTGAGACGCTGAACGCCGCCCCGGGCGACTTCGTCCACGGCATGCTCCAGCCGCACCGCGCACAGCAGTGACGGATCCCTGCGAAGCACGGTGCCGATCGTCACCGACGACATGGCCTCGATGACGGGCACGGGCGGCGTCACGCCGCTGTTCAGGAAGGCCGTCATGAACGCCTGCCTGACCAGCGTTTCCTTGGGCGGAACCACCCACTGCGCATCCCGCAGATCGGCCCATTTCAAGCGTCGCGCGCTGACGCTCCTGTTGACAGTGGAAGCGAGCACGCACAGCTCGTCCTTCAGCAGCACGACGGGCTCGAGCAGGGGGATCATGTCGCTGGCGATCAGCTCCGGGGTGATGGCGCCGAAGACGCAGTCGAGTTCCCCCTTGAGCAGGCGGTGGATGAGCTCATGGACGCGACCTTCCAGCAACTGCACAGCCGCACCCGGCATGCGCTGTCGCAGCGCGACGATGGCGGCCGGGACGGTGGCGGTGACCGACGGCGCGCCGACGCGCAAGATCGCGGTCACGCCGCTGTGCATGGCATCGACGTCCTCGGTGGCGCGTGCCAGCTCATTGAGCGCTGCGCGTGCCCGGAAGGCGGCGCTCGCCCCCAGCGCATTCGCCTGGATCCCCTGATGGCTGCGCTCGAAGAGCCTGGCCCCGAAGCAGCTTTCGATCTCGCCCAGCATCTTGCTGATCGCGGGCTGGCTCAGATGCAGCCGTGTCGCCGCGTCGCGCATCGTGGCGGTCTCTGAAAGAACGACCAGCAGTTCGAGATGTCTCAGGCGCAGCGTGCGGACGAGGCGGGCGGTTTTCGTGTCCATTCCAGATCCCTCGGGATATATCGAATCGTGATCACTCCCTCACGATTATCGAATTTTCAAGAATCGGGGAAGGCGATAACGTCGTCTTCAATGAACTTCAAGAAACAAGAGACATCCGGGCCCGCCGCCCCGTTGAGCAACGTGCGCGTGATCGACATGGGGCAATACATCGCCGGGCCGGGCGCGGCCATGGTGCTGGCCGAGCTGGGCGCGCAGGTGATCAAGATCGAACCGCTCGCGGGGGACCAGGCCCGGCACATCGGCCGCTATGGCGAGTCGATGATCCGCGCCTACAGCCGCGGCAAGCAGTCCATCGCGCTCGACCTGAAGAGCGATGCGGGACGGGAGGTGGCGTGGCGCCTCATCGCGGGCTGCGATGTCGTGATCCAGAACCTGCGCCCTGGCGCCGTGGAGGCATTGGGCCTGGGGGCATCCGCGGTGCGCGAGCGCTTTCCCAAGGTCGTCTACCTGTCGATCTCGGGGTTCGGCGACCTGGGCCCGTCGCGCGAGCGGCCCGGTTACGACATCGCGGCACAGGCAGAGAGTGGCTTGATGTCCGTGACGGGCGAGCCGGACCGGCTCCCGCAGAAGGTGGGCGTGCCGA
>DATCUT010000062.1:0-21175 GCA_036561785.1 Rhodanobacter sp. | reverse complement strand
GGCTCGCTGATCCGGCGCGTGGACGCCGAGACGGCCAGCCCGGTAGTGACGCTGGATCGCGCAACCATCACCAACTCGGGCAAGCCGGTGCTGGGCGATGTGCTGCAGCAGATGCCGAGCATCTCCGGCAACGCCACCAATCCGCAGAACAACAGCAACGGTGGTGGTGTGGCCAGTCCCTTGCTGGAAGCCGGCGACGGCGCGTCGCGCGTCTCGCTGCGCGGCCTGGGCATCAATCGCACGCTGGTACTGGTCAACGGCCAGCGCATGGCCAATCCGGATCTCAACCTGATCCCGCCGGAGATGATCGAGCGGGTCGACGTGCTGGCCGAAGGCGCCTCCACGGTGTACGGCTCCGACGCCATCGGCGGCGTCGTCAATTTCATCCTGCGCAAGGACTTCAAAGGTGCCCAGTTCAGCCTGAACGATGGCATCTCCAGCCACGGCGACGCCCAGCGCCGCGGCTTCAACCTGACCGCCGGCAACACGGGTGAGAACTACAGCATCGTCGGCGGCCTTGACTACAACAAGTACGACGCGACGCTCGCCGCCAGGCGCAAGTTCTCCAAGCAGCAGCTGTACCTGTCGAGCGGCTCTGTCGTGGCGGCCGGTTCCAGCTCGATTCCGACCGGCAGAATCCAGCTGCCCGCATCGATCGCCAACCAGTACGGCTGCCCGATCAATTCGAGCGGCACCGCCAATGTGACCCTGGCGCAGGGCGACGGGTCGAGCCAGGCGGACTACCGCTGCCGTCTCGCCACGGACACTTTCAACTACGCTGCGCTCAACTACATCCAGACCGCACAGAAGCGCACCAACGGGTTTGTGCTCGGCAGCTACAATTTCACCGACAGCCTCACCGGCTTCGTCGATGCGTTCTACAACCACACGGTATCCAGCGGCCAGGATGCACCTTCACCGGTCGGCACCGGCGACGGCCTGATCATTTACGCCAGCAATCCGATCAATCCGTTCGGCGTCACCTTCAGCCAGAATCGACTTTTCCCCGGCGACCCGAACAGCGGCTACACCTTCCAGACCCGCCTTACCGGCGCCGGCACGCGCGTGCACAGCTACACCACCGATACCGGCCAGATCAACGCGGGCCTGCGCGGCAACTTCGGCCAGGACAGCAGCTGGATCTGGGATGCATCGGTCAACTACAGCCATACCAAACGCGACCAGCGCGACACCAACGAGGTGGACATCCCGTCGCTGCAGGCCGCCGTCGACGGCGGCGCGAACATCTTCAACCAGGCCGACCCGAGCGTCGGCGCGCTATTGAGGGGCGGCGTGAAGACGCCGATCTACGTCTTTACCCAGTCCACCAAGCAGGCCCAGTTCAATGCCAGCGGCGAGCTGTGGGACTTGCCCGCCGGCGCGATGCAGCTGTCCGCCGGCGCCTTGTACCGCAAGCAGTCCATGAACTACACCGTGAGCGACTTTGCCGTGCTCGATCCGGTGACCACCACCTGCCAGATCCTGCAGGAAGCCTGCGGCTCGCCCGGGCGTGGCGACTTCGACGTCAAGGAGGTGTTTGCCGAAACGCTTATCCCGTTGCTCTCCGAGCAGCCATGGGCACGCTCGCTGAACCTCGATCTCGGCATCCGCACGTCGAACTACAGCACCACCGGCACGACCACCAACGGCAAGATCGCGATCGAATGGAAGCCGGTGGACGATCTGCTGGTACGCGGCACCGTTTCCCAGGTGTTCCGCGCGCCCAATCTCAATGAACTCTACGATGGCCGCACGCTGGTCCAGCCCAACTTGAACGATCCGTGCCGCGGACTCACCGCGGCCGACCTCGCGGCACATCAGGCAGCCTGCCAGTTCGTTCCGGTGAACTGGGGCGGCAACGATCCGGCGCAGGTCAACACGTTCTACTCCGGCGCCGCCACGGTCGGTGCGACGCTGAAGCCCGAAAAGGGCAAGTCCATCAACCTCGGGCTGGTCTACGACCCGGACTGGCTGCCGGGCCTGTCCACCAGCCTCGACTTCTGGCACATCCACCTGTCCGACACGCTGACGGCGATCCAGGCCGATATCGTCGTCAACTCCTGTTTCAACAACGCCAGCAGTCCGTATTGCTCGTTCATTACGCGCGAGGGCAACACCAGCACGAAGCCCGGCCAGGTGTTCCTGATCAATACCCCGGTGGTCAACCTGGGCAACCTGAGCACCACCGGCATCGACTACACGCTGCGCTACAAGGTCCCGCATTTCGACCTGGGCAGCGTGGATCCGGGCAACTTCCGGGCCGGCCTCAGCACCAGCTACACCTCGACGTACAACATCAACGCCACACCCGGCGAGCCGGGTGCAAAGACGATCAACTACGCCGGCACCCTCAGCCCGCAATTCGGCAACATCTCGCGCTGGCGCGGTACGGCCACGCTCAACTGGGACAAGGGCAACTGGAATGCCCAGTGGCAGACGCGGTACATCCACCGGCTGACCGCGCTCAATGCCGACGCCGCCATCACCGGCGTGAACATCCCGATGGCTTCGGTGCTCTACCACTCGATCCAGCTGGGCTATGCGGTGCCATCGATCCACACCCGCTTCGACGTCGGCGTGGACAACCTCAGCAACAAGCTGCCGCCGCTGGTCTACCAGAATGGTTCGAACTACAACGTGGACACCGCCACGTACGACGTGCTCGGCCGCTATTACTGGGCTCGGGCGACGATCAAGTTCTGACCGCCTGACGGAACCGGCAGCAACCAGGAGGGCCGCGAACATTCGCGGCCCTCTTGCATAATGCGATCTGGAAGACCACCGATGGAGAAGGCATGCCCACCGCGACCACGGATCTGGCCAGCGCCATGGCCGGCGCCTGGAACGCCGGCGAACCGGAGCGGGTGATCGCCCTCGCCGGGCAGGCCACGCCGTCGCAGGAGAATGACGAAGGCGTGCTGCTGCTGCTCGGCCTGGCGCAGCAGGCGACCGCTCGCCTGCCGCAGGCCGCGGCAACCTTCCGGCGACTGGTGCAGTTGCGACCGGACGTTTCGGCCCACTGGAACAACCTGGCCGTCGTCTGCCGCCAGGCAGGCGACCTTGCGGGAGCCGAGCAGGCCCTGCTGACGGCGCTGGCGCTGGCGCCGGACGATGCCGAGGTGCACTACAACCTCGGCTTGCTCTACACGCAGCAACAGCTCTGGATACTGGCCAGGCAGACCCTGCTGGATGCGGCGCAGCTGGACCCGCACTTCATCGAAGCCCGGCTGCAGGCTGCCTACGCCTGTTATGTCTGCGGCGACAACACCCAGCAGGAGGCGATGCTGCGCGGGGCCATCGACTGGCCGGCGCAACCGGCCGAGCAAGCCCTGGTTCTGTCCGCCATGCTGTCGGTCCAGGGCAACCTGGACGCAGCGCTGCACACGCTGGCGCACGCGCACTTACCTGACGAACCAGCGGGCGGGGTCATGCGTTTGCGCATCGCCGCGCAGCGCGTCTTGCTGTACGAAAGAAACAACCGGATCGACGCAGCGCAAAACGAACTGCGGCAGTTGCCGCCGGACGTACTCGACGC
This sequence comes from Rhodanobacter sp., assembly GCA_036561785.1. GTDB lineage: Bacteria > Pseudomonadota > Gammaproteobacteria > Xanthomonadales > Rhodanobacteraceae > Rhodanobacter. Next base: position 17,640 of record DATCUT010000062.1, on the reverse strand, counting down.
CCTGCCAGCGGATGCGGAACGGGCCCGCGCCGACGGCTGGCGCGCGCACGCCGCACTGGCGATGCGCAGGGGCGCCTATGCCGAGGCCGACGTGCTGTACCAGCGTGTGCTCGCCTGCGCCATCGACGACGAAAGCCAGGCCAGCGCTGCTTTCGGCCTGGCTTCCGCTCTTGACCGGCAAGGACAGTATCCCGAGGCGTGGCAAGCCCTGCAGAAGGCGCATGCCACACAACTCGACATCGCCCGGAACGTGGTGCCGGAACTGCTGGCGCCAGACAGTCAACCGCTGCAGGTGACAGGCGGCAACGTCGAGCACGGCACCCGTGCCGACTGGAATCCGTTGTCCTCGCCTGGCAGCCGGCAGAGCCCGGTCTTCGTGGTCGGCTTCCCCCGTTCCGGCACCACCTTGCTGGAACAGATGCTCGATGCCCATCCGGATTTCCAGTCCATGGACGAGCGCGCCTACATCCATGACCTGATCGAAGGCATGCAGCTGGTCGGCCAGCAGTACCCCGCGGACCTGGCGAACCTGACGCAGCAGGACGCCGACCAACTGCGCAGTGTCTATCGGCGCATGGTCGGCGAGGTGCTGCCCGACCTCGGCGAGCGTCGCCTGGTGGACAAGAATCCGCTCAACATGCTGTGCCTGCCGATGATCATGCGGCTGTTCCCGCACGCGCGCATCATCCTGTGCCTGCGCCACCCCTGCGATGTGCTGCTCAGCTGCAGCATGCAGCCGTTCCGCTCACCGGCGTTCATGGTGCTGTGTTCGTCGCTGCAACGCCTGGCACAGGGCTACGTACGAGCCTTCGAGCAGTGGCACCGCGACGTCGAGATGTTTGCGCCGCATGTGCTGGAGTGGCGCTACGAATCCGTGGTCAGCCAGTTCGACGACCAGGTCGCGCGTCTGGGGCCATTTCTCGAAACCGCCGACACGTCACCCATGACACGCTTCGCCGAACACGCCAGGCACAAGCGTTTCATCAGCACACCCAGCTACGCGCAAGTCACCGAGGGCGTCCACCGCAAGGCGGTCGACCGCTGGCAGAACTACCGCGAGCAGTTCGAGCCCGTGCTGCCCGTGTTGCAGCCGTGGATCGACCGCCTCGGCTACACCGCGTAGGAGCCTGCTCGCGGGCGATGCTTTTGCTCTGGCGCATCAAAGCAAGAGCATCGCCCGCGAGCGGGCTCCTACGGTAGAAACGGAAAGGGCGGCGTTTTGCGCCGCCCTTTCCGTCGTGCGAGAACCGGCCACTCAGTGCGTGGCGCTGCTCGTTGCCGGCGCCGGCGTCGAAACGCTGGCGATGGAGTTGGGCGAGAACTTGCCGCCGTAGGGCAACACTTCGCTGGCCAGCTTCGGGTCGGCCTTGATCATGCCGATCGCGTCGAACAGGATGTGCGCGGTCTCGTTGAGCTGCACGTCCTTCGCCTTCTTCGCGTCCTTCTCCTGCTTGAGCTCGCTCTTCAGGCTGCGCTCGTTCGCGTTGAGGCCGTCGTCGAGGCTGCTCGCCTCGTCGGCGAGCGAGGCGTCGGTGCCGTCGATGGCCTTGTGCCGCGCGCGGAAATCGGCCTGGATCGCCTCCAGCTGCTTGCGCTCGACCTCGCGCGTGGCGAAGTTCAGCGAGATCGCGGTCTTCGCGCGCATCGTGCGGTACTGCGCCAGCTCGTCCAGCATCAGCTTCCATGCCGGCGACTGCGCCACGCGCTCGGCGTGTTTCTGCTGCAGCTGCGGCAGGTAGGCGTTGAGGTTCGCCACCACCTGGTAGTCGGCCGGCGCGATCTGGGTCCACTTCAGCGCGTTGTCGTAGGTCGACTCGCCGAAATCCTTGTCGTCGCCGTTCTTCGGGAACGCGATGTCCGGCGTCACGCCCTTCAGCTGGGTGGAGCCGCCGTTGATGCGGAAGAATTCCTGGATGGTCATCTTCAGTTCGCCCAGCTGCGGCTTCTCGCTGTCGCTCTGCGAGAAGCGGTCCAGGTCGACCAGGTTCTGCACGGTGCCCTTGCCGAAGGTCGGCTCGCCGATCACCAGGCCGCGATGATAGTCCTGGATCGCCGCGGAGAAGATCTCCGACGCCGACGCCGTGCCGCGGTTGACCAGCACCGCCAGCGGGCCGCTCCAGGCCATGCCCGGGTCGTCGTCGCCCTGCTCCTCGACCTGGCCCTTGGAGTCGCGTACCTGCACCACCGGGCCCTTGTCGATGAACAGGCCGCTCAGCGAATTGGCCTCGGCCAGCGAACCGCCGCCGTTGTTGCGCAGGTCCACCACCACGCCCTGCACGCCCTCATGCTTCAGTTCGCCGAGCAGCCGGGCGACGTCGCGGGTGGCGCTCTTGAAGTCCTTGTCGCCGGCGCTGCGCGCGCCGAAGTCGGAATAGAACGTGGGCAGCTCGATCACGCCGATCTTGCGGGTGACGTCGCCGTCCTTGATCTCGACGACCTTCTTCTTCGCCGCCTGCTCGTCGATGCTGACCTTCTTGCGCACCAGGGTGACCATCTCGTGCTTGCCGTCCACGCCGACGTCCGCGGGAATGATCTCCAGCCGCACGGCGGTGTCCTTCTTGCCGCGGATCAGGTTGACCACGTCGTCCAGGCGCCAGCCGATCACGTCGACGATCGGGCCGTTGTCGCCCTGGCCGACGCCGACGATGCGATCGCCGACCTGGATCTTGCCGGACTTGTTGGCCGGGCCGGCCGGCACCAGCTCGCGCACCTGGGTGTAGTCGTCGCGCGGCTGCAGCACCGCGCCGATGCCTTCCAGCGACAGCTTCATCGAGATGTCGAAGTTCTCCGCCGCACGCGGACCGAGGTAATCGGTGTGCGGGTCGGTGGTCTCGGCGTAGGCGGTCATGAAGGTCTGGAACGCGTCCTGGCCGTCGAGCTGCCTGACCCGCTCGATGTAGCCCGCGTAGCGCTTGTCCAGCGTCTTGCGGATCTCGGCATCGTCCTTGCCGGCCAGCTTCAGGCGCAGCCAGTCGTTCATCGTGCGCTTGCGCCACAGCTCGTCCAGCTCGGCCTGGTCCTTCGGCCAGTCGGCATGCTCACGGTCGAACGTGTAGCTCTCGTCGGCGGAAAAGTCGAAGCCCGGCTTGAGCAGGTTGCGCGCGTAGCTCATGCGCTCGACCGCGCGCTGCACGTACAGGTTGAACACCGAGAACGGCGCGGACAGGTCCTGGTTCCAGATCGCGTCGTCGAGCTGGGTCTTCAACGGCGCGAACTTCGCCATGTCGGCCTGGGTGAAGAACACCTTCTCGCTGTCGAGCAGCTTGAAGTAGGCCTTGTAGATGCGCGCCGACATCGCGTCGTCGAGCGGCTGCGCGTCGTAATGGAAACGGGTCAGGAAGCGCGCCGACAACTGCGCGGCCTGCGCCTCCTCGGGGGTGGAGGTGAGCGGCCAGGTGGCCGCCTTGCGCGGCTTGCCGGCGCCGAGGTCGGCCGCCGACTGCGCAAGCGCGCAGGTCGCGGTGAAGGCAAGCAGCAGGACCAACGCGGGACGAAATTTCATGGAGGCTCTCAGGCTGACTCGGTGACACCGGCTGCATGGGCCTGCAGGTCGGCGTGATAGGACGAACGCACCAGCGGACCGGAGGCGACGTGATGGAACCCCATCGCCTCACCGGCTTCGCGCAGCATGTCGAATTCTTCCGGAGTCCAGTAGCGCACCACCGGGTGATGGTGCGGCGTGGGCTGCAGGTACTGGCCGATGGTGATCATCTCGACGTCATGGGCGCGTAGATCGCGCATCGTTTCGAGCACCTGCTCCATCGTTTCGCCCAGACCCAGCATGATGCCGGACTTGGTCGGCACCTCCGGATGCTGCGCCTTGAAGCGTTTGAGCAGGTCCAGCGACCACTGGTAGTCGGCGCCCGGACGCACTTCGCGGTACAGGTGCGGCACGGTTTCCAGGTTGTGGTTGAACACGTCCGGCGGGAAATCCTTGAGTACCTCCAGCGCGCGTTCCATGCGGCCCTTGCCGCGAAAATCGGGCGTGAGGATCTCGATGCGGATGTTCGGACTGGCGTGGCGCGTGGCGCGGATGCACGCGGCGAAGTGTTCGGCGCCGCCGTCGCGCAGGTCGTCGCGATCGACCGAGGTGATCACCACGTACTTCAGGCGCATGTCGCGGATCGTCTCGGCCAGCCGCGCCGGCTCCAGCGGATCGGGCGCCACCGGGCGGCCATGCGCCACGTCGCAGAACGAGCAGCGCCGGGTGCATACCTCGCCGAGGATCATGAAGGTGGCGGTGCCCTTGCTGAAGCACTCGTGGATGTTCGGGCAGGATGCTTCCTCGCACACCGTGACCAGCGAGTTCTCGCGCAGGCGCGCCTTCAGCTGTTGCACGGCGTTGCCCTGCGGCAGGCGCACGCGGATCCACGACGGCTTGCGCAGGGTCGGCACGCTGGCGTCGAAGCCGGCGCGGTTCAGCGCGATCTTGTCGTTGCCGACCTGCTTTTCACCCGCAGGCGCACCGCTGACGACGGTGATCGGGATGACCTTGGGGGAAGAGATGGAGATTTCGCTCATGTAGACAGCTCAGACCGCTGCGCGAGCGGGGAGTTCGGGTAAAACGGGGGCAGCGGGCTCAGCGACGAAACCGAACTGGTGGCAGAACTCCTCCACCAGCACGTCCTCGACCGTGGCCAACTGCGACGGACCGCCCAAGTCTAGCAGCTGCGTGACCGCCAAACCCTTGTAACCGCAGGGGTTGATGCGGTGAAACGGCTCCAGGTCCATGGCCACGTTGAAGGCCAGCCCGTGGAAGCTGCAGCCGCGGCGCACGCGCAAACCGAGCGCGGCGACCTTGGCGTCGGCCACGTAGACACCGGGCGCGCCTTCGCGCCGCACGGCGACCACGTTCCAGTGCGCCAGCGTGTCGATCAGCGACTGCTCGATCCGGTGCACCAGCTCACGCACGCCCACGCCAGCCCGGCGCAGGTCGATCAGCGGATAGCCGACGATCTGGCCCGGCCCGTGGTAGGTCACCTGGCCGCCGCGGTCGACCGGCACCACCGGAATATCGCCAGGCGCCAGCACGTGCTCCATCTTGCCGGCCTGGCCCAGGGTGAACACCGGGTCGTGCTCCAGCAACCACAGCTCGTCGGGCGTGTCCGCGGTGCGGTTGTCGGTGAACGCGCTCATCGCCTGCCAGGTCGCCGCGTACGGCTGGCGACCGAGACGGCGGATGACCAGGGGCCGGGATTGGGGATTGGGGATTGGGGATTCGGGGGGCACGGCCAGCTTGCTACCTCAAGGCGTTTCTGCAACAGAGCCGCGCACTCCACACTCACCATGAGGTTCGGGGCGCGGCTCTCGCGAATCCCGAATCCCGTCTCCCGAATCCCGGCGCTACATCGTGTAACGGATATCCGGATCGGCGCGCAGCGCATGGTGCGCCGCCTCGTACTGCTCGCGGCTGTCGCAGCGGAAGCTCACCGTGACCGAGACGAAGTTGCCGGCGCCGGAATGGCGGTGCCGCACGCTCTCGTGCAGCACGTGCAGGCCGGCGCGCTCCAGCAGCTGCGGCACGCGGGTCGGCAGGTTCGCGCTGGCGCTGCCGACCGCGGTGATCTCGAACTCGCCGGGGAACTGGAAGCCCTTGCCTTCCTGCTTCGCCTTGCCGAAGTCGATCGGTTGCATTACTTCGCGTCCGCACTCTTGGCCGGGGCGGCTGCCTCGGCCTTCTTGTCGCTGCGGAACCACAGCAGGATGCTGTCCCACAGGCGCGAGAAGAAGCCGCCCTGCGGCGCGTCGGCCAGTACCACCAGCGGCACGCTCTGCACCGGCTTGCCATCCAGGGTGATGCGCAGCATGCCGATCTGCTGGCCCTTGGTGAACGGCGCAATCAGCGTGGCGGGAATGTCCATGGTCGCCTTGAGCTGGTCGTACTGGCCGCGCTTGACGGTGACCAGCACGTTGTCGGCAACGCCCAGCGACAGCTGGTTCGCCGCGCCCTTCCACAACCGCGGCGTGGCCAGCGGCTTGCTGGCGTCGTACAGCTTGTGCGTCTCGTAGAAGCGGAAGCCGTAGTTGAGCAGGGCCATCGCCGAATCGGCGCGCGCCTTCTCGCTGCTGGCACCCATCACGATCGCGATCATGCGCGACTCGCCCTGCTTCGCCGAGGCCGCCAGGCAGTAGCCGGCGGCGGCGGTGTGGCCGGTCTTGATGCCGTCCACGCTGGGGTCGCGCCACAGCAGGGTGTTGCGGTTGTGCTGCTTGATCCCGTTCCATTCGAACTCCTTCACGGCGGAGATCGCGTAGTCGTCGGGGAAGTCATGGATCAGCGCGCGCGACAGGATCGCGATGTCGTGCGCGGTGGTGTAGTGGTTCTCGATCGGGTAGCCGGAAGCGTTCTGGAAGTTCGAGTTGACCATGCCCAGCTGCTTGGCATACGCGTTCATCAAACCGGCGAACGCCTGCTCGGAACCGGCGGTGTGCTCGGCCAGCGCGATCGCGGCATCGTTGCCGGACTGGATGATCATGCCGTACAGCAGGTCCTTCAGCGGCACCTGGCTGTTGAGCTTGAGGAAGCTGGTGGAACCGTCGGTGCCGGCACCGCCGCCGCGCCAGGCGCTCTCGCTGATGGTTACCGGATCGGTCATGTGCACCTTGCCGTTGGCGACCTCAGCCGAGACCACGTAGTCGGTCATCACCTTGGTGATCGAGGCCGGCTCCACGCGCAGGTCAGGTTCCTTGCTGGCGAGGATCTGGCCGGTGGCGTAATCCATCAGCACCCAGCTCTTGCCGTCGACATCCGGCGGCGGCGGCACCGGCGCGTCCGGCACCACCGGACGCGGTACCGGCGACGGGCGCGGCGGCGTCTGGGCAACGGCAACACCGACCAGCAGGACGGCAGCGAACGGGATCAGGGTGCGGCGGAAAAAATTCATCGTGTTGTTCAGTCCGGTTTCTGGATATCGGCGTGACAGGTGCCGACGTGATGGAAAAAAGCCGCGCAAATCCTGCTCAGTCTACCGCGACCTGGGGCCGCGGCAGACCCATGCTCTCGATCCGGACACTGACCTGGTCGGCGCGATCCACGCTGGCCAGCGGCCCGACCCGCACGCGGCGAACCTGCTGGCCGTTGATCACCGCCGTGCTCACCTGTACCGCGCCGAGGTTGGCCTGGCGCAGGCGCTGGGCCAGCCGGTCGGCGTTGTCCGCGTCGGCAAACGCGCCTACCTGAAGGTAGATTCCGGGGTGTCCGCTTGTGACCACGGCCGGCGGCGGCAGTTCCTGCAGCGGCTGCCCGGGGTCGATCCCGCGCACCTCGACCAGGCCGGTGCCCTTGGGCCAGATGCCGATCTTCACCGCGGCGGCGTAGGACAGGTCGATCAGCCGGTTGTCGTGGAACGGGCCGCGGTCGTTGACCCGCACGATCACGCTCTTGCCGGTCTCCAGGTTGGTGACGCGCGCGTAGCTGGGCAGCGGCAGCGTGGTGCTGGCCGCGCTGAACGCGTACATGTCGTAGGTTTCCAGGCTGGAGGTCTTGTAGCCGTGGAACTTGTTGCCGTAGAACGAGGCGATGCCGCGTTCGTCGTAGCCGCGCGCGCTGGGCCGCACGCGATAGGTCTGCCCGCGCACGGTATAGGGCGATTTGTTGCCGTACAGCGAGCGCGGCTCCGCCTTCGGCACCGGCTCGACCAGCTTGCTGACATCGAGCGGCGGCGGCACGCTGTCCTCGCCATCGCGATAGCGACTGCCCTGCGGCTTGCTGAGGTCGTCACGAAAACCGTCGCCACTGCCGCCAGAAGCCTGGCCTCGCGCGTGATCCTGCCGACTGCCGCCCTGCGAGGGCTTCGTCTTGTGGCTGCCGCAGCCGGTCAGCAACAGGACCGTCGTCAGCATGGCCGCTGCGCATACCGCCCTCATCGTGCGACTTCCGCCTGGCCCACGCCGGCGGCGATCGCCTGCGCCAGCTGGTCGACCGCCATCGCGTACAGCGGGCTGCGGTTGTAGCGGGTGATCACGTAGAAGTTCTGGAAGGTGAACCAGTACTCCGGCCCGTTCGGCCCTTCCAGCGTCTGCAGGCTGGTGGGCTCGGCCGGCGACAACGGCTGCAGCGGCGCGTAGCCCCAGGCCTCCAGTTGCTCCAGCGGCCACTGCGGCATGGCGTCCTTCACCGCGACCTGCTGCGCCGCGCCGTCCGGCTGCGCCCGCGCCGCCACCGGACCGCCACTGACCCAGCCGTGCTGCACGAAGTAGTTCGCCACGCTGGCGAAGATGTCCGGCAGCGAGTTCTGCAGGTCGATATGGCCATCCTGATCCGCGTCCACCGCGAAATCGCGGATGCTGGTGGGCATGAACTGGCCCCAGCCCTGTGCGCCAGCGTAGGAGCCGGTGAGCGTGTCGATCGGCCCGGCCAGGTGGTTGCTCGGCATGCTCAGCAATTCCTTCAGCTGCTCGCGGAAGAACTTCGCCCGCGGCGGGTAGTACAGGCCCAGCGTGACCAGGGCGTCGAGCACCTTGTACTTGCCGGTGTTGCGGCCGTAGCTGGTCTCCACGCCGACGATCGCCACGATGTACTGCGGCGCCACGCCGTACTGCTTGCCGATCTGCTCCAGCAGCGCGCGGTGCTCGCGATAGAACGCGACGCCGTTGTCGACGCGCTGGTCGGTCAGGAAGATCGGCCGGTAGTCCTTCCACGGCTTCGCCTCGGCCGGGCGGCTGATCGCATCGAGGATGCCCTGCTGCATCTTCGCGCCGTCGAGCAGCGCGTCCAGCGCCTGCGGGCTCTTGCCGGTCTCGCGTACCACCTCGCGTACCAGTTCGGCCTGGCCGGGGTGCGTCGTCGCCAGGGCCGGGGTCAGTGCGCCCACCCACAGCAGACCGAGGATGGCGAGGAAACGGGCCGGGTGCGACGCAGGCGTGGCTGTCATGTTGTGGCTTCGCTCACAGAATAACGATGTCGTCGAAAGCCTAACACGCACGCGAGCGCAACTTCGGGCGCCGCAAGGCCGATGCGCCGGACGGATTCAGAGGTGCATCTTGCGGTTCGCGTGAATCGACATCAGCACGCCGAAGCCGGTCAGCAGCGACACCGCCGAGGTGCCGCCGTAGCTGATCAGCGGCAGCGGCACGCCGACCACCGGCAACATGCCGGCGACCATGCCGCCGTTGACGAACACGTAGACGAAGAAGCTCATGCCGATCGCACCGGCGAGCAGTCGCGAATAGGTGTCGCGCGCTTCCATCGCGATCCACAGGCAGCGGCCGATGACGAACGCGTACAGCGCGATCAGCGCGGCCACGCCGACCAGGCCGAACTCTTCGGAGAACACCGCGAAGATGAAGTCGGTGGTGTGCTCGGGCAGGAAATCCAGCCGCGACTGCGTGCTGTGCAGCCAGCCCTTGCCGAAGATGCCGCCGGAACCGACCGCGATCTGCGACTGGATGATGTGCCAGCCGTTGCCGAGCGGATCGGACTCGGGGTTGAGCAGGGTCAGCACGCGGTCGCGCTGGTACTGGTGCAGGAAATGCCAGCCGACCGGGACCATGCCGGCGACGGCGCCGACCAGCAGGCCGATGCGCCACCATGCCATGCCGGACAGGAACAGCGCGAACGCGCCGGCCGTGGCCACCAGCACGGCGGTGCCCAGATCCGGCTGCTCGGCGATCAGGCCGGCCGGGATCGCGATCAGCACGCCGACCACCGCGATGTCCTTCCAGCCCGGCGGCAGTTGGCGCGGGTGCAGGTACCAGGCCACCATCATCGGCATGGTCAGCTTGAGCAGTTCGGACGGCTGGAAGCGCATCACGCCCAGGTCCAGCCAGCGGATCGAACCGCGCCCCTCGCCCAGGATCGCCACCACCACCAGCAGTGCGGTGCTGCCGGCGTACAGCCAGGGCGTCCAGCCGCGCAACACCGCCGGCGGGATGCGCGATACCAGCAGCAGCAGCGCGCCGCCCAGCACGAAGCGACCGGCCTGGCCGCCGACCAGGGCCAGACTGCCGTCGCCCGCGCTGTACAGCGTCACCAATCCGATCAGCGCCAGTACGAACAGGCCGAAAGCCAACGGCAGGTCGATCCGCGGCCGGGTAAGGATGCGGCGCAGGAAGCGGCGCGCGCGCGCATACAGCGCCTCGATCATGGCGTGCCTCCCGTCGTGGTGGCCTGCGCCGGCAGATCTTCGACCGGCTCGACGTCTTCCACGCCGGTATCGGGCGGGATGTTCGCGGCCGGTGGCAACGGTGCGGCCGACACCGGCAGGCGCTTCGCGTCCGGGATCACGCCGTCATGCCCGGCCAGCCAGGTATCGAGGATCGTGCGCACGATCGGTCCGGCCGCCGAGGCACCCCAGGCGCCGGATTCCAGGATCGCCGCCACCGCGATCTGCGGGTTGTCGGCCGGCGCGTAGGCAACGAACCAGGCGCGGTGGCGGGTCGCCAGGTACTCCGTGCTGCGGTTGGTCTCGTAGGCCTCGGAGCGGCGCGAGAAGCGCTCGGCGGTGCCGCTCTTGCCGGCCATCAGGTAGGGAAAGCCGATGCCGAGCTTGCGGCCGGTGCCCTTGACACCATAGATCACCCGCTGCATGCCCTGATTCACCACGTCCCAGTCGGCCGGGTCGCGGATCACCGAGGGCCCGCTCGGCGGGTTGGCCAGCGGCTGCGGCTTCGCGTTGACGCCGCCCTGGGTGGCCATCACCAGGCGCGGCGCATACGGCACGCCATGCCCGGCGAAGGTGGCGATTGCATGGCTCAACTGCAACGGCGTCACCGCCCAGAAGCCCTGGCCGATGCCGGCGATCACCGTCTCGCCCGGATACCACGGCTGCTTGTAGTTCGCCGCCTTCCACTCGCGCGATGGGAGCACGCCGGACGATTCGCCGATCAGGTCGATCCCGGTCGGCCGGCCGAAACCGAACTTGCCCATGTATTCGCTGAGCCGGTCGATGCCCATGTCCAGCGCGAGCTTGTAGAAATAGGTGTTCACCGACTGCTCGATCGCACCGATCAGGTCGACCCGACCCACGCCGCCGCGCTGGTCGTCGCGATAGCCGCGTTGCTGACCCGGAATGTAGAACACGCCGGTGGAAACCACGCTGTCCTGCGGCGTGCGCATGCCGGTCTCCAGTCCGGCCAGGCCGACCAGTGGCTTCACCGTGGAACCAGGCGGATACACGCCGCGCAACGCGCGGTTGTACAGCGGCTTGTCGGGATCGCTGGTCAGCGTGCTGTAGTCGGCCTGGCTGATGCCGTTGACGAACAGGTTGGGGTCGAACGTGGGCACGCTGACCATCGCCAGCACCTGGCCGTTGCGCGGGTCGATCGCCACCACCGCACCGGGGCGGCCGTCGAAGGCCGCCTCGGCGGCCTTCTGCAGGCGCACGTCGAGGCTCAGGTAGAGGTTCTTGCCCGGCGTCGGCGCATGCGTTTCCAGCACGCGCTGGGTGCGCCCGTCGGCATTCACCTCGAGCAGTTCGTAGCCCGGCGTGCCGTGCAGGATATTTTCGTAGGAACGCTCGAGACCGCTGCGGCCGACGTGGCTGGTGCCCTGGTAGCGCTTGGGGTCGAGCCGCTCCAGGTCGTCGGTGTCGATGCGCCCGACGTAGCCCACCACGTGCGCGAACATCCCGCCCAGCGGGTAGCGCCGGGTCAGGTAGGGCACCACGTCCACCCCGGGAAAACGCCAGCGGTTCACTGCGAAGCGGGCGATCTCGTCCTCGGTCAGATGCATCTTCAACGGCACGTTCTCGAAGCGCCGGCTCTGCTTGAGCTGCTTGCGGAACGCGTCCAGGTCGTCCTGATCCAGCGGTACCACCTGGCCCAGCTGGGCCAGCAGCGCCGGCATGTCCTTGATCTGCTCGGGCACCACTTCCAGCCGGAACGCCGGCACATTGTCGGCCAGCAGCACGCCGTTGCGGTCGTAGATCAGCCCGCGTGCCGGCGGGATCGCGCGCGGCTTGACCCGGTTGGCCTGCGAGCGGGTGACAAACTCGTCGTGGTGCATCACCTGCAGGAACACGAAGCGGCTCAGCAACAGGCACAGGCACAGCACGATCAGCACGAAGCCGGCCAGCGCGCGGCGCCGGAACAGGAGGCTTTCGCCGCGGGGGTCCTTGATCGAACGCCGGAGCTTCATGTCACTGGTTCATGTCTCATTGAATCCGCAGACGCGCGCGCAAATCGTCGAGCAACAGGAACAGGAACGGCCACAGCGCCGCGCCGACGAACGGCGATATCCACCAACTCGCCGGCGGCAGCGACGCACCGGCCAGCATGCGTACGATCAGCAGCAGGATGCGGTCGTTCAGCAACAGCGCCAGCACCGCCAGCGCCTGCTGCCACATCGGGAAAAAGCGCAGCCGCGAGCGAAAACGCAGCGCGATGAAAACCAGCGCGCACAGGCGCAGGGCCTGCTCGCCCAACACCACGCCGTTGAGCAGATCCGCCGCCAGGCCCACCATGAAGGCCAGCCCCAGGGTGACCCGATCCTCCGACTCCAGCGACCAGTACAGCAGGAACAGCGCCGGCCAGTACGGCTTGAACGGCTCCAGCACGCCGGGCAACGGCACCAGCATCGACAGCAGAGCGAACACCAGCGTGCCGACGAACCACCACAGGCTCAGGCGCTGCTTGTTCATCGCAGCGCTCCGCTGGTTGCCGGCGGGGCAGCAGAGGTCGCGCCCACCGGCGCCAGATCACCCGGCGGCCCCATCGGCGTCACCGGTGCGGGCGGGCCGTCCGGCTCGGCCTGGTCGTGCAGCAGCAACACGTCCTCGCTGCGGTCGAGGTCGGCCGACGGCTGCGCCATCGCCACCAGGAACATGCCGGTCGCCGCCGGCGCCACCGAGCGCACCTCGCCGACCGGAAAGCCCGGCGGGAAGCGTCCGCCGAGGCCCGAGGTGAGCAGCTTGTCGCCCGCACGCACGTCGGCCGCCAGCGGAATGTCGGGCAGGGCGAGCTGGTCGCCGTCGCGCGAACCATAAGCCACGGTGCGCAGGCCGGTGCGCTCGACCACCACCGGGATCGCATGCGCCGGATCGGTGATCAGCATCACCACCGACGTGGTCGGCAGCACCTCCTTCACCTGGCCCATCACGCCATGTGCGTCGATCACCGGCTGGCCCGGCCTGACCCCGTCGCGCGCGCCCATATTCAAGGTGAGCTGGTAGCGATACGCGCCCAGGTCCACGCCGATCACGCGCGCGAGTTGCACGTTCAGCTCGAGGCTGTGCTGGGTGTCGAGCAATTCCTTCAGACGCTGGTTCTGTTCGGCGACGGCCGCCATCCGGTTCAACTTGGCGTTGGCCAGCAGCAGGTCCTCGCGCAGGCGCTGGTTCTGCTCGGTCAGCCGCTGGCGGTCGGCAAAGGCCACGCTCATGGTGCGCACGCCCGCCGCCGGCAGCCCGGCCAGCCGGTACACCGGCTCGACCACGGCCGCCGCCGTGTAGCGCAGACGCCACAGCCAGCCGTTGCGATGGTCGAGCACCATCAGCACCACGGCCAGCGCGAGATAGACGATCAGCCGCAGCGTGCCGGCTGCATTGCCGGCGAACAGCGGCGAGGACTCATCGCGCGTGCGCGCCATGGCCGCGCCTTATTCGGGCGCGAAGAAGTCGCTGCCGTGCTGATCGATCAGCTCCAGCGCCTTGCCGCCGCCACGCGCCACGCAGGTGAGCGGGTCGTCCGCCACCTGCACGTGCAGGCCGGTCTCCTCGGAGATCAGGCGGTCGAGGTCGCGCAGCAATGCACCACCGCCGGTAAGCACGATGCCGCGCTCGGCGACGTCGGAACACAGTTCCGGCGGAGTCTGCTCCAGCGCCGACTTGACCGCCGCCACGATGCCTGCGAGCGGCTCGTGCAGCGCCTCGAGGATCTCGTTGGAGTTGATCGTGAACATGCGCGGCACACCCTCGGCGAGGTTGCGGCCGGAGATCTCGATCTCCTTGACCTCGCTCTGCGGGAACGCGCAACCGATCTGCAGCTTGATCCGCTCGGCGGTGGATTCGCCGATCAGGGTGCCGTGGTTGCGCCGCACGTAGTTGATGATCGCCTCGTCGAAGCGGTCGCCGCCGACACGCACCGACTGCGAGTAGACGATGCCGTTGAGCGAGATCACCGCCACTTCGGAGGTGCCGCCGCCGATGTCCAGCACCATCGCGCCGCGCGCCTCGTGCACCGGGATGCCGGCGCCGATCGCTGCGGCCATCGGCTCCTCGATCAGGAACACGTCGCGTGCGCCGGCGCCTTCGGCCGATTCCTTGATCGCGCGGCGCTCGACCTGGGTCGAACCGCACGGCACGCAGACCAGCACGCGCGGGCTCGGGCGCAGGAAGCGCGACTTGTGCACCTGCTTGATGAAGTGCTGCAGCATCGCCTCGGTCATGGTGAAGTCGGCGATCACGCCGTCCTTCATCGGCCGCACGGTGGCGATGTTGCCCGGCGTGCGGCCGAGCATGCGCTTGGCGTCGCCACCGACCGCCGCGATCGTGCGCGGGCCGCCGGGGCCACGGTCCTGGCGAATCGCCACCACCGAGGGTTCGTTCAACACGATGCCCTGACCACGCACATAGATCAGCGTGTTGGCCGTGCCGAGGTCGATGGAGATGTCGTTGGAGAAGATCCCGCGAAACTTCTTGAACATGAGTCCGCCGTGGTTCGGCCTGGCTAAAAAGTAAGCTCGCCAGTCTAGTCAGCGTGGCTCGCATGCGCAAGGACAATAACGTTAAGAAACCCTTTTACAACACGACCATAAGCACACTTTCTGCGTCTCGAAGTGAGCTGAAGCCTCTCGTAAAAAGTCGCCAACAAGAACAGATAGCGGTACGATTCCAGCCTTTGGCCGAAGCCGGCCGGCTCGGCACTCGGCCGACCGCGGCAGCGCGGTCTTTCCACACCTTACCTGGGGACTCCCGCACACATGTCTGCCGTCATCTGCGGATCGCTGGCCTACGACACCATCATGGTGTTCCAGGACCAGTTCAAGAACCACATCCTGCCCGACCAGATGCACATCTTGAATGTGTCGTTCCTGGTGCCGCGGATGCGCCGCGAGTTCGGCGGCTGCGCCGGCAACATCGCCTACAACCTCAAGCTGCTCGGCGGCGACCCGCTGCCGGTGGCAGCCGTGGGCCAGGATTTCGGGCCGTACCGCAAACACATGGAACAGTGCGGCATCCGGCTCGACTGCGTGCGCGAATTCGACGACCAGTTCACCCCGCAGTGCTTCATCACCACCGACCTGGACAACAACCAGATCACCGCCTTCCACCCCGGCGCGATGTCCAGCGCGCAGGAAAACCATGTGCGCGACATCCCCGAGATCGACTTCGCGATCGTCGCACCCGACGGCCGCGAGGCGATGCTGCAGCACGTCGAGGAGTTCGCCACGCGCGGTGTGCCGTTCATCTTCGACCCGGGCCAGGCGATGCCGCTGTTCAGCGGCGACGAGTTCCGCTCGATGATCGGCAAGTCGACCTACGTGATCGTCAACGACTACGAGTCGCAGTTGCTGCAGGCCCGCACCGGCTGGAGTGCCGCGGAGATCGCCGGAAGGGTGACCGCGTATATCGTGACCCAGGGCCCGCGCGGCTCGCTCATCCACGTTGGCAGCGATACCCACCACATCCCGCCGGCGCGCGAGCGCCAGATCGTGGACCCGACCGGCTGCGGCGACGCTTATCGGGCCGGCCTGATCTTCGGCATCATGCGCAAGAAGGACTGGCCCACGATCGGTCGCATGGCCTCACTGATGGGCGCGCTGAAGGTGGAGCATCCCGGCACGCAGAACCAGCGCTTCAGTTACGCTGAGTTCGCCACGGAGTTCCTCGACCAGTTCGGTTACACGCTGGACTGATCGCGGCCTGATCGCGGGGCTCGCGCGGCATGGCCCGGGCCCCGTTCGTTTTCAGTCGACGCGAAAACCGATGGTGGCGTTCACCGCATCCTGCCAGCCGCGATACAGCCGCTCACGGCGGGACTCTTCCATGACGGGTCGGAAGCATCGATCCATCTGCCACAGCGCCGCAATCTGCTCGCGACTCTCCCAGAAGCCTACGGCCAGACCTGCCAGGTAGGCCGCGCCCAGCGCAGTGGTCTCGGCGACTCGCGGGCGCAGTACCGGCACACCGAGCATGTCACTCTGGAACTGCGCCATGAAATCGTTGGCGATCGCGCCGCCGTCCGCACGCAATTCTTTCAGCGGGATGCCGGCGTCCGCCTCCATCGCAGCCAGCACGTCGCGCGATTGATAGGCCATCGACTCGAGCGCAGCGCGCACGACATGCTCCTTGCGGGTCCCACGCGACAGACCGAACATTGCGCCGCGCACGTCGCTGCGCCAGTACGGTGCGCCCAGTCCGACGAAGGCCGGCACCAGGTACACGCCTTCGCTCGAATCCACGCTCTCTGCGCAGGCCTGCGAATCGCTGGCGTGCTGCAGCATCAACAAACCATCGCGCAACCACTGCACCACCGAGCCGGCGACGAAGATGCTGCCTTCCAGCGCGTACTCGACGGCGCCATCCAGCTCCCACGCGATCGTGGTCAGCAGCCCGTGACGCGAGGGTACCGCCTGCGTCCCCGTGTTCATCAACATGAAACAGCCAGTGCCATAGGTGTTCTTGGCCATGCCGGGTGAGAAGCAGGCCTGGCCGAACAGTGCCGCCTGCTGGTCGCCGGCCAAGCCGCTGATCGGCACGCCGACCGGCAAACCAGGCAATGCCACGGTTTGGCCGTATACCTCGCTGCACGAACGCACCTGCGGCAGCAGGCTGCGCGGGATACCCAGCATGCGCAGCAGTTCGTCATCCCACTGTCGCGTGTGGATGTCGAACAACAGCGTACGCGCGGCATTGCTGACGTCGGTGACGTGCAGCTTGCCGCCGCTGAGATTCCAGATCAGCCAGCTGTCGATCGTGCCGAACAACAGGTCGCCGCGCTCCGCACGGGTGCGAGCGCCGTCGACATGATCGAGGATCCAGCGGATCTTGCTGCCGGAAAAGTACGCGTCGATCAGCAACCCGGTCTTTTCGCGCACCAGCGGGGCATAACCGTCCGCCTCCAGCCTCTCGCAGATCGCCAGGCTCTGCCGCGACTGCCAGACGATGGCGTTGTAGACCGGCTGGCCGGTGCGCCGGTCCCACACCACGGTGGTTTCGCGCTGGTTGGTGATGCCGATGCCGGCCAATTCGCCGGCATCGACTTGTGCCGAGGCCAGCACTTCGGCGACCGTCGCCAGCACGCTGGCCAGGATCTCCTGCGGATCGTGCTCCACCCAGCCCGGCTGCGGGAAAATCTGGCGGAACTCGCGTTGCGCCGAGCCGGCCACGGCGCCGGCCCGATCAAACAACATCGCGCGCGAGCTGGTCGTGCCCTGATCTATTGCCAATACGTAACGCTGCACCACGGCACTTCCCTTCGCACGAACCTGTCGGCAGAGAGTAGCAACAGGCAGTGCATGGAGCGATCGCCGCGCATCACCCCGATCGTGTTCAATGCACGCCGGCGTGCATGCACCGGACCATGGTGTGCCCGCCATCATAGGCGATGACAAATTGCCCGCGGTGATGGGATCGGCACTTCGATACTAAAGAAACACCCCCACCGTTGCCGGTGAGGGTGTTTCAGGATAAAGCCCGAGGCGGTGACCTGTTGGAGCCTGCGATCTGCGATCGCCGCCGCAAACGCCACAAAGACGAAGGC
>DATCUT010000061.1:0-30266 GCA_036561785.1 Rhodanobacter sp. | reverse complement strand
GCACCAGCGGCGCGGCGCAACCGGCGAACACCGGCGTGGCCGCACCGGCCAGGTCGACCAGGGTGCGCGCATTGCGCACGGTATGGCCAAGGCCCACGTTGCCGGCGGCGACACTGAGGCCGGCGATGTCGGCATGCGCGTAAGCCATCAGGATGGCCAGTGCGTCATCGACGCCGGGGTCGGTATCAATCAGAAGTTGCGGTTTGCTCATGGTGCTTCGTCTTGGTCCAGCTGGTCAGTGTATTCGATGGGAATCGGAAATCACGCATGCGCGTAGCGCGCCGCCGCACCGATCCAGCGTTCGATCAGCTGCCCGGTCTGCCGCGGGTGTTCGGCCAGCATGTGTTCGCCGACCTGCTGCACCGCCGGCAACAGGTGCGCGTCGCGGGTGAGGTCGGCGATGCGGAAGCTGAGCTGGCCGGTCTGGCGGGTACCCAGCACCTCGCCCGGGCCGCGCAGTTCAAGGTCTTTCTCGGCAATGCGGAAGCCGTCGTTGGTATCGCGCATCACCTGCAGCCGCTCGCGTGCCAGTTGGCCCAGCGGCGGCTGGTACAGCAGCACGCAATTGGAGGCCACCGCGCCGCGGCCGACCCGGCCGCGCAACTGGTGCAGTTGGGCCAATCCCAGCCGCTCGCTGTTCTCGATCACCATCAGGCTGGCGTTCGGCACGTCCACGCCGACCTCGATCACCGTGGTGGCCACCAGCACGGCCAGCGTGCCGGCCTTGAACGCGTCCATCACCGCCTGCTTTTCCTTCGGCTTCATGCGGCCGTGGATCAGGCCGACCTTGAAGCCGGCCAGCGCCGCGGAAAGTTCCGCGTGCGCCACTTCGGCCGCCTGCGCGCGCAACTGCTCGGACTCCTCGATCAGCGTGCATACCCAGTACACCTGGCGCCCCTCGCCGCAGGCGACGTGGATGCGCTCGATCACCTCGATACGCCGCGCATTCGAGATCGCGATGGTCTGCACCGGCGTGCGCCCGGGCGGCAGTTCGTCGATCGACGAGACGTCGAGGTCGGCGTACGCGCTCATCGCCAGCGTGCGCGGGATCGGCGTGGCGGTCAGCACCAATTGGTGCGGAACCAGATCGCCATCCCTGCCCTTGTCGCGCAGCGCCAGCCGTTGCTGTACGCCGAAGCGGTGCTGCTCGTCGACGATCACCAGGCCAAGCCGCGCAAACGCCACGCCCTCCTGCATCAACGCATGCGTGCCGACCACCACCGGCGCACCCTCGGCCACCCGCGCCAGCGCCTGCTTGCGCGCCTTGCCGGTGACCTTGCCGGCCAGCCACTCCACCTCGACGCCGAGCGGCTGCAGCCAATGCCGGAAATTGTGCAGGTGCTGTTCGGCCAGCAGTTCGGTGGGCGCCATCAGCGCAACCTGATGTCCCGACTCCACCGCCGCCAGCGCCGCCAGCGCCGCGACCACGGTCTTGCCGCTGCCGACGTCGCCCTGCACCAGCCGCAGCATCGGCCGTGGCCGTGCCAGGTCGCGCTCGACTTCACTGCTGACCCGCTGCTGCGCGGCGGTCAGGCGAAACGGCAACCCGGCAAGCAATGGCCGGCGCAGAGCGCCGCTGCCCTCCAGCCTCGGCGCATGCCGACGCCGCACCGCCGCGCGCATGCGCTTCAGGCTCAGATGCTGGGTCAGCAATTCCTCGAACGCCAGTCGCTGCTGTGCCGGATGCTGGCCCAGCATGAGCTGGCCCAGATGGGCGTCCGGTGGCGGCCGGTGTACGTACAGCAACGCATCGCGCAGTGAAGTGAGGCCGTGCCTGGCGCACAGCTCGGGCGGGATCAACTCCAGTTGCGCGGCCGGCGGCAGCAGCGCCAGCGCCTTGCCGATCACCCCGGCCAGCCGTTTCGGACCCAACCCCTCGGTGGTCGGATAGACCGGGCTGAGCAACTCGTCGACCGCAGCGGCTACGTCGCCACTCAGGCGCTGGTAGTTCGGATGCACCATCTCCAGGCCCTGCGCGCCGTGGCGTACTTCGCCATAGCAGAGCAGACGCGTCCCCGGCAGCAGCTGCTCGGCCTGCGCCCGGTTGAAATGGAAAAAGCGCAGCAGCAAGGTCTGCCGGCTGGCGTCGCCGATCGCCACCTTCAGTTGCGGTCGATAGCGGAAGCCGCGCTCGACCGCTTCGACCACGCCCTCGACCTGCGCCCGTTCGCCCACGCGCAGGTCGGCGATCGCGGTGATCCGGGTCTTGTCCTCGTAGCGCAGCGGCAGGTGGAACCACAGGTCCTGCACCCGCTCCAGCCCGAGCCGGGCCAGCGATGCGGCCAGCGCCGGGCCGACACCCGGCAACGCGCCAACCGGCGTGATCCCCGGATCGGTGCCGACGGTGGAAGCGGGACGGGCGGTGCGGGTGACCATGACCTGCAAGCCTAACCGAGCACCGTCTCTTGTCGTAAGCCGGACGCCGACACTGACTGTCGGCGTGGGGCGCTGACCGGACTCAGTCCAATACCATCACCGCGTCGACTTCGACCTGCGCCGCCTTCGGCAGGCCGGACACTTCGATGGTGGAACGCGCCGGGTACGGCTGCTGGAAGTATTCGGCCATCACCGCATTGACCGCGGCGAAGTTCGTCAGGTCGGTGACGTAGATGCCGACGCGCACGATCTGCGCCAGCGAGCCGCCGGCCGCCGCGGCCACCGCGGTGAGGTTGTCGAACACCCGCCGCGTCTGCGCCGTGATGTCGCCCTCGACCAGCGCGCCGGTGACCGGATCCAGCGGAATCTGGCCAGAGAAGTACACGGTATTGCCGGCACGCACGGCCTGCGAATACGGGCCGATCGCGGCGGGGGCTTTCTCGGTGGAGATGATACTGCGGGACATGGGCTTGCCTCGAGTGGGAAAGATACGGTGTAGGAGCGCACCCGGTGCGCGATGCTCTTGCATGACAAAGCCGGGAGCATCGCGCACCGGGTGCGCTCCTACAAGGGATAGCGGTAGGCACCGCTGACCACGCCGGTGCGGCGCACGCGGCGGATCACGTCGGCCAGATGCTTGCGGCTCTTCACTTCCATCGCGAACAGCAAGGTCGCGGCGGCGGCATCGCGCTCGACGTATTCCACGTTCTCGATGTTCGAGTCGGCGGCGGCGATCGCGGCGGCCACGGTGGCCAGCACGCCGGGGCGGTTGATCACCTCGATGCGCAGCTCGGCGCGGTAGTCGCCCTGCACGTCGCGATCCCACTCGATCGCCACGCAACGCTCGGGCGACTTGCGCAGCTCGACCACGTTCGGGCACTCCTCGCGATGCACCACGATGCCCTTGCCCGAGGACAGGTAACCGATGATGTCGTCCCCCGGCAGCGGATGGCAGCAATTGGCGAAGCTGAGCACGCCGCGTTCGGCGCCGGTGATGCGGATCTTCTCGTGCGCATGCGCCGACGCCTGCGGCTTGCCGGCCTTCTTGCCGCGCGAGGCCAGCAACTGGCTGGCGACCACGTCGGGCATGCGGTTGCCCAGCGCGATGTCGGACAGCAGTTCCTCCAGCCGCTTCAGCTTGGAAGTTTCCAGGAAACGGTCCAGCACCGCCGGCGGAATGCCGTCGAGGCTGCTGCCCTGCGCGTCCAGCGCGCGGTCGAGCATGCGGTGGCCGAAGTCCACCGCGTCCTCGTGCTGCAGGTGTTTCAGGTATTGCCGGATCGCGGTGCGCGCCTTGCCGGTGACCACCACTTCCAGCCAGGCCGGGTTCGGCACCGCCGATGGCGCGGTGATGATCTCCACCAGCTGGCCGGACTCCAGCTTGGCGCGCAGCGGCAGCAGTTTCTTGTCGACCCGCGCGGCCACCGCATGGTCGCCCACGTCGGTGTGCACGGCGTAGGCGAAATCCAGCGCGGTGGCGTTGCGCGGCAGCGACAGGATGTCGCCGCGCGGGGTGAACAGGTAGACCTCGTCGGGGAACAGATCGATCTTGACGTTCTCGATGAACTCCGACGACGACACCGTACTCGCCGAGCTGTCGACCAGCGAGGACAGCCATTCGCGCGCCCGTGCCTGCGCGCTGTTGGCCGGGCCCGAATCGGTCTTGTAGGCCCAGTGCGCGGCCACGCCGCGCTCGGCCACCGAATCCATCTCGGCGGTGCGGATCTGCACCTCGATCGGCGCGCCGAACGGACCCAGCAGCACGGTGTGCAGCGACTGGTAGCCGTTCGCCTTGGGAATCGCGATGAAATCCTTGAAGCGGCGATCGACCGGCTTGTACAGCGCGTGCACCACGCCGAGGGCCATGTAGCAGCTCATCGCGCTGTCCACGACCACACGGAAGCCGTACACGTCCATCAGCTGGGCGAAGCTCTTGTGCTCGCCGCGCATCTTCGAATAGATGCTCCACGGCGACTTGATCCGGCCGACCACGCGGGCCGGCAGGTGGTCGGCGGCCAGCCGCGCGGACAGCGCTTCCTCGATCTTGCCCATCGCCTCGCGCCGGTTGCCCAGCGCGGCGCGGATGCGCTCGCTGATCACCCGGTAGCGGTCCGGGTACAGCGTGCGGAAGCCCAGGTCCTGCAGCTCCGCCTTGAACTTGTTCATGCCCAGGCGCTGCGCGATCGGCGCGTAGATCTCCAGCGTCTCGCGCGCGATGCGGCGGCGCGAGGGCGCATCCTTGGCGCCGAGCGTGCGCATGTTGTGCAGGCGGTCGGCCAGCTTGATCAGGATCACGCGGATGTCGCGCGCCATCGCCAGCAGCATCTTGCGGAAACTTTCCGCGTCGGCTTCCTGGCGGCTACCAAAGCGCATCTTGTCCAGCTTGGTGACGCCGTCGACCAGCTCGGCCACCACCTCGCCGAACTCGGCGGCCAGGCTCTCGCGGCTGAGTTCGGTGTCTTCCAGGGTGTCGTGCAGGATCGCCGCGATGATCGTCTCGGCATCCAGCCCCAGCTCGGCCAGGATCCCGGCCACCGCCACCGGATGGGTGATGTACGGCTCGCCGCTCTTGCGCTCCTGCCCGGCGTGCGCCTGCGCGCCGATCTGGAACGCGCGCAGCACGCGATCGACCTGTGCGTCGGGCAGGTAGGCAATACGTTCCTTCAGCGCCAGCGCATATGGCGGCAGCGCGGACAGGTCGACCGTGGCGGAGTGGGTGGCCGCAGTCATCGGGATCTTGCGCCTGGTCAGGCGCCCACCTCATGACAGGAACTGGCAACGGCTGCCGGACGCATGCGGACCGTCGCACCGGACGCGCCGGTGCGACGGAGACGCGTGCTACAGCAGCCGCCGTCCATCAGTCGTCACCGCCCTTGGACAGGTCGTCGTCAACCTCGGCCGCGGCCCACTCCAGCGCCTCGCGCTCGGCGCGCTCGCGTTCGGCCTTGTCGATCTGGTCGATCGCGGCCTGGTCGATGCGGCGGGCGGCGATCTCGCGCAACGCCAGCACAGTCGGCTTGTCATGATCGGGATTGACGGCCGGCTCGGCGCCCTTTTCCAGCTGGCGTGCGCGCTTGGTCGCCATCAATACCAGCTCGAAACGGTTGTCGACCACCTCGAGGCAGTCCTCCACGGTAATACGTGCCATGCGAATTCCTTAGGGAATAGTGACTTATATGACCTGACAGTGTAGCCAGCGGGTGCTTTGCTGGCAATGCACGCGACGCGTATCATGGCGGGCTGGCCACGAGCCGGCACGCACCTCATGGAAGCAAGCTGAAAGCTGTGCACGATATAAAACCAGACAGTACACTTACTGTCCCCACGACGCGAATCCCCGCACCGATGCCCTCACCGCTTCGATTTCCCTTATTGAGCCGTTGGTTGCCCGTGCTCGCGATCGCGCTGCTGGCCGGCTGCACCATCGCCAAGCCGCGCACCGACGACCCGCTGGAGAAATACAACCGCGGCGCATACAAATTCAACGACGCGGTGGACCAGGCGGTGATCCGGCCGGTCGCGCTGGGTTACCGCAAGGTAACCAACCCGCCGGTACGGCGTTCGTTCAGCGATTTCTTCACCAATATCCGCATGCCGGTCACGGTCGCCAACGACCTGCTGCAGGCGCGCCCGAAGCAGGCGCTGCAAAGCACCGGTCGTTTCCTGGTGAACCTGACCCTGGGCATCGGCGGCTTCTTCGACCCGGCCAGCCAGCTTGGCCTGCCGCTGGAAGACAACGACTTCGGTATCACCCTGGCGCGCTGGGGCGCGCCGGAAGGCGACTACCTGATGCTGCCGTTCCTGGGCCCGAGCACCGTGCGCGACATCTGGCAGCGGCCGGTGGACAGCTATTTCTTCGACCCGCTGACCCTGTTCGCCGGCAACCACCATTACAACGGCCTGCAATACCTGCCGCAGGCGATGTACCTGGTGACGATCCGCTCGCGTGCGATCGACGCCGAGGGCTTCCTGCAGTCCGCCTACGATCCTTATGTGTTCATCCGCGATGCGTACCGCCAGCAGCGCCTGTACAAGATCTACGACGGCAACCCGCCGGTCGAGATCATCCAGCAGATGCAGGGCCTGGACGAGCAGAACTTCGACCCCGAGGAATTGCTGGACCAGCAGCACCAGTGGGAAAGCAAGCACCCGGACAAGACGACCCAGCAGCCATAGGCGGGTACCGAACCGACACGAAGAAGGGGCCGCACGGCCCCTTCTTCGTTGCTGCGCTCCGTAGGCGATCAGGCGATCAGGCGATCGACCTCGCAGACCTGCGCCAGCGCCTGCATGCCGGCCGGCATGTGCACGACCTGCAGCGCCTGTCCACGCCGGGCAGCTTCGGCCGCAACCGCCAGCACGCAGGCGAGCCCGGCGCTGTCGCTGTGGCCCACACCGGCCAGATCGAGCCGCGACATCGAGCCACCGACCAGGGCGGACTGGATCGCCTGCAACGCCGCTGCCGCGGTGTCGAAGCTCAGCTCGCCGTGCACACCCAGGGTGCCGGGCGTGCCGGTGTCCAGTTGGAACCCATGTGCGGCCGTATCCGTCACGGCTTGTCCTTGTTGTCCTTGGCCATCGTCTCCAGCGCCTTGGAGCCCTGGGTCTCGAGGTTGGTGATTAACTGGTCGATGCCGACCTTGCGGATCTCCGCGTCCACCTGGTTGCGGTAGTTGGTGACGTAGGAAATGCCTTCGATGATCACGTCGTAGGCCTTCCAGTCGCCGCTGCGCCCCTTGCGGAACGCGTAGTCGATTGACACCAGCTTGCCGTCGTCCAGCACCACCTGGGTGCGCACCACGGTGCGCTTGTCGTTGAGGTCGCCCTTGAACGGCAACACCTTGACCCGGCCGCGGGTGTAGTTGAGCAGGCCCTCGGCGTAACGATGCGTGATCGAGTTGTAGAACGCCCGCGCGAAGCGCTCGCGCTGCGCCGGGGTGGCTTCGCGGGCATGCTGGCCGAGCACCAGGATCGAGGCGTAGTCGATGTCGAAGTGCGGCAGGAACACCTCGTCGATGAGGCCGATCAGCTTTTCCTGGTTCTTCTTCAGTTCGTCGCGATGCCCCTCGATCGCCGTGGCCAGCTGGTCGGCGATGGTCTGCACGACCGCTACCGGAGCCTGCTGGGCGGCGGCCGGGGCAGCAACATCCGCCTGGGCGAACGCCGGAACGGCGATGACGGCGCCAAACGCGATGGCGGTGGCAAGAGCCAGTCTGCGCAACATGGGTAACTCCTTCAGCAGAACCGGCCCAGCGAGCCGGTGGGGATAGCGGGCTATTTGTTGCCGTTGCCGGCATCTTTCTTGTCACTGGGCGAACCGTTGACCAGGAACTTGCCGATCAGGTCCTCCAGCTGCATCGCGGACTGGGTCAGGATCATCTCGTCGCCGTCCTTGAGCGAGTCGGGCGAACCGCCCGGCTGGATCGCAACATACTGGCTGCCGATCAAACCGCTGGTGAACACCGCGGCGGCCGAATCGTCGGGAATCGCGTCGTAACGCTTGTCGATCGACAGCACGACCTCGGCATTCAGCTTGACCGGGTCGGCATGCACCGACTGCACGCTGCCGATCACCACGCCGGCCATCTTCACCGGCGCGCCGGCCGAAAGCGTGCCGACATTGGTGAAACTCGCCTTCACCGCATAGCTGCCGCCGACATTGTCGACCACGCCGCCGGCGCCGAAGAACTTGCCCAGCATCTCCTCCAGCGGCTGGGTCGACTTGGTTCGCGCCAGCGTGCCGCCGGCGGCCAGCGCCTGCTTCGCGCTGCCGTACTCGATGCCCACGTACTGGTCGCCGAGCAGGCCGCTGGTGAAGATGGTCGCCACCGAATCCAGCGGAATGCGGTCGTAGCTCTTGTCGATCGACAGCTTCACGTCGGCCACGTCATGGTCCGCCTTCAGCGTGATCGACTGCACCTGGCCAACCCGCACGCCGGCGATCTTCACCGGCGCGCGCTCCTTCAGCTGGCCGATGTTGGTGAACTGCGCCTCGACGGTGTAGCTGTCGCCCTGGTGCACGTTCGCCACCGAACTGGTCTGGGTGGCCAGGTAGGCCAGCGCGGCGAAGCCCAGCACGATGAACAGGCCGGTGCCGACGGCATATGAACTTCTCGGTTGGCTCACGGCAGAATCCTCGGAAAACGATAGGTCATGGCAGTCACATCAGCACACTCACATGAGAAACGCGGTAAGCACGAAGTCCAGCGCCAGGATCGCGATCGACGAGGCGACCACGGTACGGGTGGTGGCGTAGGCCACGCCTTCGCTGGTCGGTGGCGTGGTGAAGCCCTGGAACACGGCGATCAGCGACACCACCGCGCCGAACGCCAGGCTCTTCAGCAGTACGCCGTTGACGATGTCGGTATGCACGTCGACCTGGGCGGTCATGTTCGACCAGAACGTGCCGTTGTCCACCCCCAGCCAGGTCACCCCGACCAGGTGGCCGCCGAACACCGCCATCGCGCAGAACACGCAGCACAGCAGCGGCATCGCGACCAGACCGGCCAGGAAGCGCGGCGTGCCCACGTAGGCGATCGGGTCGACCGCCATCATCTCCATGGCGGAAATCTGGTCGGTGGCGCGCATCAGGCCGATCTCGGCGGTGATCGAGGTGCCAGCGCGGCCGGCGAACAGCAGCGCGGTCACCACCGGACCCAGCTCGCGATACACCGACAGCGCCACCACCATGCCGCTGGCCGAGGTGCCGCCGAAGATCGACAGCACGTGGTACAGCTGCAGCATCAGCACCATGCCCACGAAAAGGCCGCAGACCATGATGATGGTCAGGCTCATCGCGCCGACGAACCACAGCTGGCGGATGGTTTCGCGCACGTAGCGGAAGCTGCGCGGGACCGCCGCCAGCAGGGTCAGCAGGAACAGGCCGCAGGCGCCGATCTGCGCCAGCGACTGGGTCACCACGTTGCGGGGCTGCGGAGCGCGCGCGTTCATTTCGCCGCTCCGGCAAAGCCCAGCTCGGTGGCGTAGTCGCCGGCCGGGTAGCGGAACGGAATGGGGCCGTCCGCCTCGCCGCCGAAGAACTGCCGCGTCCACGGCGAGCCGTCGTCGGCGATGGTTTTCGGGTCGCCCTGCGCCACCACCTTGCCGTTGGACAGCAGCATCACGTGATCGGCGATCTGCTGCACCGCGGCCAGCTCGTGCGAGACCAGCACGCTGGTGATGCCGAGGGTCTGGTTCAGCGTGCGGATCAGTTTCAATACCTGGTTCAGCGCCACCGGATCGAGCCCCACGAACGGCTCGTCGTACAGGATCAGCTGCGGATCGAACACGATCGCCCGCGCCAGCGCCACCCGCCGCGCCATGCCGCCGGACAGCTCGTTCGGCATCAGCCGCGCGGCGCCGCGCAGGCCCACCGCCTGCAGCTTCAGCAACACCAGGTCGCGGATCAGCACTTCGGGCAGCTTCGTGTGCTGGCGCAGCGGGAACGCCACGTTCTCGAACACGTCGAAGTCGGTCAGCAGGGCCGAGTTCTGGAACAGGTAGCCGATCCCCTCGCGCAGCTTGTACAGCTGCTCGCGCGACAGTTCAGCCACGTTTTCGCCGTTGACATGGATCGTGCCGGCGTCCGCATGCATCTGCCCGGTGATGTGCTTGAGCAGGGTGGTCTTGCCGGTGCCGCTGGGACCCATGATCGCGGTGATCTTGCCGCGCGGGATGTTCAGATCCAGCGCATCGAAGATGGTCTTGCCGTTGAGCACCGTGGTCAGGCCACGGATCCGCACCAGGGCGGGGTCGTCAGGCGTGGTGCGAACGGGCTCGGTCATGGGCGGCAGCAGCGATGGGGAAGCGGACAAGGTAGCGGAAGCGCTGTTCGAAGGCCATGTGATGGATGGGCCGGGCACTCAGGTCCCGGCGGCCAGCAGCTCGTTGATCAGCGCCTCGTGCCGCTGCCATTGCAGCGCGCTGCGCAGGCGCACCGCCCGCACGATCGCCTGCAGGCCGGCCAGCGCCTCGTCGAACACGTCGTTGACCAGGATGTAGTCGAACTCGTGCGCGTGGGCGATCTCGCCGCGCGAATTGCGCAGCCGGCGCTCGATCACCTCGGAGCTGTCCGAACCACGACCGCGCAGGCGCCGTTCGAGTTCCGCCCGCGACGGCGGCAGGATGAACACGCTGACGCAGTCGGGTTTGCTGCGGCGGATCTGCTCGGCGCCCTGCCAGTCGATCTCCAGCAGCACGTCGCGCCCCTGCCCCAGCAGTTCCTGCACGGTGGTGCGCGAGGTGCCGTACAGGTTGCCGTGCACCTCGGCGTGCTCAAGGAAAATGCCTTCGGCGATCTCGCGCTCGAACTCGGCGCGTTCGACGAAGTAGTAATGCCGCCCATACAACTCACCCGTGCGCGGCGGCCGCGTGGTGTGCGACACCGACAGCGAAATAGCCCGCTCGCGTTCGAGTAGTGCATTGACCAGGGTGGACTTGCCGGCACCCGAGGGCGCAGCGACCACAAACAAGGTGCCTTCGATCGGAACGTTCATGGCAACCCTAAGCCAACCATGTGGCGAACAAGCCACACATGAATGACGTGTCTCCACCGCGCCTTCGTACGCAGGCACAAGCTTGGGTGCTACAGAGCGGGGCGATCAGCTTCATTGAGGAAGTATACCGGGACTATGGCAGGCGCTCGCTCAGGCCAGGCCTTTCCCGACAAAGTGAGTTTTCTTCATGCGGTCGTTTCAAGCGGCTTGGGTGGATCGCCAATTCGGCCCTCTCAGTCCTCGCGACTCGCCTCTTCGCCCATGCTCCGCAGCGATGCCTGCTCGATCGCGCGCAGCACGCGAACGGCTGTCGCGCCATCTTTCTCGCTGATCTGCGCCAACACCTGTTGCCGAAACGTCGCCAGCGCGGCATGCAGCTTTTTGGCCAGGGCACGCCCTTCCCTGGTGAGATGAAGCGTGCGCGCGCGGCGATCGACCGGGTCGGCACGCCGCTCCAGCAGGCCGGCTGCCTCCAGTTTGTCGAGCGAGCGCACCAGCGCGGCGTTGTCCACGCCGATCGCGTCAGCCACGACGTTCTGCCGCACGCCATCGCCGATTTCCGCTACCGCCAGGATCGGCGCACCCGCCGACAGCGATACGCCAAGGCTCTCGAAAGCCTTGCCCACGGCGCGGCACCACAGCCGCCCGACCGGCATCAGGATCCAGGTCAGGGTTTCATTCCAGGTCGTCTTGTCGTCCATTAACGTTGACTAGTCAATAATTGAGGAGTAAACATATTCGCATAAATAGAAGTTGGAAAAAGGGATCGGTTGGACAACGGCCTCATCTCCATAAGTACATCCCCACAGGTAGCGGACTGGACTGGAAGCACTCGCCGCGACCTATACCCCAGAGGCGCAAAAAAATGAACGAACAAGTCAAAGTACCGCATGCACGTGAAGTTTTCATCGCCAGCCAGTGGCAGCAGCCACGGGGCACGGCCTCGCTGGTAAAGGTGATCTCCGCGCACAGCGAAGAAGTCGTCTGCGAACTCCCGGATGCCTCGGTCGAGGATGCCGCGTACGCCGTGCAGCAGGCAAGGGCCGCGTTTGAACAGGGCGAGTGGCCCCGGTTGACGGTCGAGCAACGGCTGCCGGCGGTTACCCGCTTCCGCGATGGACTCGCAAATATGGAAGGCTTCCAGAAGGCCTGGGCGATCGAGGGCGGCATGCCGATCAGCACCGTCAACGTGATGTACGAGATGTCGATGTTCGGCATCGACGACGTGCTGGCGCTGGCCACCGAGATCCCGCTGAGCGAGATCCGCGAAACCCGCGCCGGCCGGGTCGAAGTCAGGCACGAGCCGCTGGGTCCGGTGTTGGCGATCCTCACCTACAACGGCCCGCTGGCCGAACTGGGCATGAGCGTGTTCCCGGCGCTGCTCACCGGCAATCCCGTGGTGGTCAAGCTGCCGGCGGAGAACCGCATGATCGGCCACTTCATGGCCGAGGCAGCGGCGCAGGCGGGCTTCCCCGAAGGCGTGCTGAGCATCATCACGGCCGGTGCCGAGGTCAGCAAATACCTGGTCGCCCACCATGACATCGATGCGGTGCATTTCACCGGCGGCAACGAAGTGGGCGCCGAAGTCGGCGCGGTCTGCGCGCAGCGGATGGCGCGGGTGACGCTGGAGCTTGGCGGCAAGTCGGCGGCGATCGTGGCCGATGACGTCGACATGGACGAAGTCGTGCCCAAGCTGGTTGCCAGCATGACCGCCTATATGGGTCAGGTCTGCGTCACCACCAGCCGCATCCTGGTCTCGCACAAGCGCCACGACGAACTGGTCGAGAAGTTGTCGAAGGCGCTCGCGGCCATGCGCATCGGCCCGCCGCAGGATCCGGCCACCGAGTTCGGTCCAATGGTCAGCGAGCGCGTGCGCGCCCGTTCCGAAGGTTTCGTAGAACGCGCGGTGGCTGCGGGCGCGAAAATCGCTACGGGCGGCAAGCGCCCGGCCGGATTCGAGCACGGCTTCTACGTCGAACCGACCCTGCTGGTGAACGTCACCAACGACATGGATATCGCGCAGAACGAGGTGTTCGGGCCGGTCTACTGCGTCATTCCCTACGACGACATCGACGATGCCGTGCGCATCGCCAACGATTCGAAGTTCGGCCTGTACGGCGCGGTGCTGACCAACGACGAGAAGCTCGCTTATGACGTCGCCTACCGCGTGCGCTCGGGCTCGTTCGGCATCAACGGCGCCTTTCCGATCCTGATCGCGCCGTACGGCGGCATGAAGCAGTCCGGCTGGGGCTACGTGGGCAGCAAGGAAGGCTATCTCGCGCTGACCAATATCAAGTCGGTGGTGCTCCCGGCGGCCGCATAAGGCCATCGGCAGGTGCCGCGGCCAGCTTCGCGCGGCGCCACTTTCCACAGCGCCCTGCCGCGGGCAGTCATCGCGTACGGGCTCCCTGATACGAGGCAATCACCATGGAATACGACTACATCATCATTGGCGCCGGCTCGGCGGGAGCCACCGTCGCCGCGCGGTTGACCGAGAACCCGGACACGACCGTGCTGCTGCTCGAGGCCGGACCCGAAGACCGCAGCTACTGGACGAAGATCCCGCTCGGCTTCGCCAAGATCATCTTCGACCCACGCTACATGTGGAATCACGAATCCGAGCCCGAGCCGAACCTCAAGAACCGACGCGTCGGCTTGCCGCATGGCAAGGTGATCGGCGGCTCCAGCTCGATCAATGGCCTGGTCTATGTCCGGGGCGATCCCTACGACTACCAGACTTGGGAGCGTCTAGGCGCCAAGGGCTGGGGCTATGACGATGTCCTGCCTTATTTTCGCAAGAACGAAAGCTGGATCGGCGGCGCTAACGCCCTGCACGGCGGCGATGGACCGATCGCGGTGGAAAACGCGCGCTGGCGGACGCCGCTGGCCGAAGCCTTCATCGCTTCCGCCCAACAAGCCCTGGGCATTCCTCGCAACGACGATTTCAACGGCGCGACCCGCGAAGGTGCGGGCTATTGGCCGCTGAACACTCGACGCGGCCGCCGTGCGTCCACCGCCGAGGCGATGATCAAGCCCAACCGTGATCGTCCCAACCTTCATGTTCTCGCCGAGGCCACGGTCAGCAAGATCGAATTCGACGGTCGCGAGGCCACGGGCGTCATCTACAAGCGGGACGGCCAAACCCATCGCGCCGCCGCCCGGCGCGAGATCATTCTCAGCGCTGGTGCACTGTTGACGCCGCAGTTGCTGCAGCTATCCGGCGTCGGCCCGGCCGACCTGCTGGCACGCAACGGTATTCCGGTGGTCCACGCGTTGGAAGGTGTCGGCGAGAATCTGATGGATCATTTGCAGATCGGCCGCTTCTATTCGACGTCCAGCCCGGACACGTTCAACGTGCGGGTGCGTAACATTTTTGCCCAGGCGCTGGCGGGGATGAATTATTATCTCGGCCCGCGCAACGGCGTGCTCACTGTCGGCGCGGCAGCCGGCGGAGCCTTTTTCAAGACGCGCCCGGATGTCCCGGCGCCGGACATTCAGCTCCATTTCATTCCCTTCACGCCCGGTGACAAGGGCTGGGATCTCGGCAAGGGATCGGGTATCCGCCTGACCGCCTATCAGAGCCGCCCCGAGAGCCGCGGCCATGTCCGCATTACCTCGCCTGACGCGAAGGCTCTGCCGGCTGTGCAGTTCAATCACCTCAGCACCGAGACCGATGTGCGCACCATCCTGGATGCGATGAAGATGGTCAGGGGCATCGCCGAGGCCGAGCCATTCCGCCGGTTCGACCTGAAGGAGACCCGGCCCGGTCCGGTCGGCGACGACGAACTGCTCGACTATATCCGCACCAATGCCGACACCGGCTTCCACTATTCCGGAACGGCGCGGATGGGCGTCGACGACCTGGCCGTGGTCGATCCCGAGCTTCGCGTGCGCGGCGTGAATCGTCTGCGCGTGATCGACGCCTCGGTCATGCCGACCATTGTTTCGGGCAACACCAACGTCGCGACCCTGATGATCGCTGAAAAGGGCGCCGATCTCATCAAGGCCAGCTGACCATCATTTCTATTTCACAACGTGGGCAGCAAGGAAGGCTATCTCGCGCTGACCGACATCAAGTCGGTCGCGCTTCCGGTCGCTGCGTAGACCGGATGGGTTGAGCCTGTTCTTCTACCTGACTATCGAGAGCAATTCATGAGCAACAAGCGAATCCGTGTCGGCATAATCGGCCTCAATCCCGGCATCCACTGGGCCTCCACGGCCCATATGCCGGCGCTGGCGGCCTTGTCCGACGACTATGAGGTGGTCGGCGTCGCCAATACGACGCTTGCCAGCGCGAAGCGCGCCGCCGAGGCGTTCGGGCTGCCGCATGCTTTCGAAAACGCCCAGGCGCTGGTGAATTCGCCCGAAATCGACCTGGTCGTGGTCACCGTCAAGGTGCCGCACCACCATGCACTGGTGACGGCGGCGCTGAATGCTGGCAAACACGTCTATTGCGAATGGCCGCTCGGCAACGGTCTGAGCGAGGCGCGGGAGCTTGCCGATCTCGCCGAGGCACGCGGCGTGGTGGCTGCGGTCGGCACGCAGATGCGCGTTGCGCCGGAGGTCGAGCACCTGCGTGACCTCATTGCCAGCGGCTATGTCGGCGAGGTGTTGTCGACCACCCTAGTGGGAAGCGGCGGCCAGTGGGGCGGGCAGACGGATTCCTCGCGCGCCTATCTCGACGACAGCAGCAACGGTGCGACCCTGCTCAGCATTCCGCTCGGGCATACGCTGGCCGGTCTTCGTGACGTGCTGGGTGGCATCCAGAGTCTGTCCGCGCGGCTGATCAACCGTCGCAAGACCACGTACATCACCGATACCGAAGAAACCATCCCGAGGACCACGCCCGACCAAGTCCTCGTGCACGGCGCGCTCGAGAGTGGCGCCGCGTTCTCGATCCACTATCGCGGCGGCGTCTCCCGCGGCATCAACCTGCTGTGGGAGATCAACGGCACCGAAGGCGACATCCAGGTGACCGGCGCCAGCGGCCATGCCCAGATGGTGCAGCTGTCCATCCGCGGCGCCAACGGCGGTGCCACGGAGCTGGCGCCGCTGATGCCGCCGGCCAGCGCCTATGCGGGCTGGCCGGACGACGCGATGGTGCGCAATGTCGCGCGCATCTACGCATTGATCGCCCGCGACATCCGCCAAGGGACGCGCTCGGCACCGAGCTTCCGTGACGCCGTCGCGCTGCATGAAACGCTGGAGGCGATCGAGCGCTCGGCGGCCGCGACCGACACGTCGATTTGATCCCATTACTCCCACCACCTCGCCACGCGTCGCCATGGCATGCGATGCCCGGGGTGCCCCTGATTCGAGGCAACTAGCATGGAATACGACTACATCATCATTGGCGCCGGCGCGGCCGGCTGTGTACTGGCGAATCGTCTTTCGGAGAACCCCGCCAACCAGGTCCTGCTGCTCGAGTGGGGTGGCCAGGACCGCCACCCGATGATCCCGATCCCCAAGGGGTTTTTCTTCACGATGCAGGACAAGCGCGTCGCCACGCATTACGCGACCCAGCCGGTCGGTCCGACCCATCTGGTTGAGCAGTGGGCGCGCGGCAGGGTCATCGGCGGCTCCACCGCGATCAACGGCTTGGTCTGGAATCGTGGTTGGTCGCAGGACTATGACGCGATCGAGGCCGCCGGCAATCCGGGCTGGGGCTGGAAGGACTTCCTGCCGGTGTTCAAGCGCATGGAGGATCACCAGTTGGGTGCCTCGGATATGCGCGGAGTCGGTGGCCCGATCAAGGTCGAGGTAGCGACCACGCGCGAGCCCACCTGCGAGACGATGATCAGCGCTGGCGAGAAATTGGGCTGGAAGCGCGTCGCCGATCCCAACGGCAGCGACGATGAACGCGTCGGCTACGTGGCCTCCAACGTCAAGCATGGCACGCGCGATGCAGCCGCACGCGGTTTCCTGCACCCGGTCGAGCATCGCCCGAACCTGAAAATCGTGATCCGCACCAAGGCCGACCACCTGCTGTTCGAGGGCAATCGTGCCGTCGGTGTGCGTGCCCTCAGCGAGGGGATGTCGGTTGAGTTCCGCGCGCGCAAGGAAGTGATCGTGTCCTGCGGCACGCTGGAAAGTCCGCTGCTGCTGGAGCGCTCGGGGATCGGCCATGGGCCGGTGCTGGCCAAGGCTGGCGTGCCGGTGCGGATCGAGAGCCCGAACGTCGGCGAACGCCTGCGCGAACACCGCGGCGTCAACCTGCAGGCCGTGCTCAAGGATGGACTGGGCTACAACCACATGCTCAATACGGCGTTCAGGCAAGCCCTCACCGGCGCAAAGTTCCTGCTGCAGCGTAACGGCCCGCTGGCCGTGGGCGGCTACGATGTCATCGCGTATTTCAAATCCGCGCCCGAGCTCGATCGACCCGATGTGATGGTGTTGATGGCCCCGCAATCCACCGCCGCCGCTGGCCTCACCGAGGGCAAGGTTGCCCTCGCCAAAGAGGCGGGCATGATGGCGGTGGGCTACCAGCTGCGCCCCACCAGCGAAGGCTCGATCCATATCAGCAGCGCCGACCCCGACGCCGCACCGGTACTTGACCCGAACTATCTGAGCACCACGATCGACCGCGAGGTCACCGTCAGGATCATCCCGAAGATCCGCGAATGGATGGCGCGCAGTCCGCTGGCCGAACAGATCGTGATGGAGCGCGTGCCGGGCAAGGACGTGCAGACGCCGGCGCAATTGCTCGACACCGCGTTCTCGCAAGGCTCGCCCGCTTACCACGCGGTAGGCACCTGCGCGATGGGACCGAACGCCGACGACGTGGTCGACCCGCGGCTGCGCGTGCGTGGCGTGCAGCGTCTGCGCGTGGTGGACCTGTCGGTGTTCCCGACCATCACCGCCGGCAACACCACCGCGCCGACGATGGCGATGGCGTGGCTGGCGGCGGACCGGATCCTGGAGGACAACGCCGCCTGAGGCGGCATGTGCGCCAGCCAGGTCAGTGCGCGACCTGGCCGGGCAAGCGGGTGGTGCACGGTGGTGCGGTGGGCTTGGAGATCGCCACGTCGCTCGCACCACCAACAGCTCGCGCGTCCTCACGGGCGGAGACGGGGCGCGCCTGGCGCTGCCCCGCCCTTGCGCGCTTCACCCGGTTGGACTGAAGCATCACGGTCGCAGCGCGCCTGTCGCCCTGACGGGGAAAGGACCAGGTCCATTTCCCCAAGCTTGTGGGTCCTACCTTGTGACCGTCCGCTTATGCCGTGCCCCACTTATGGTGCACGCTCTACTTCGTTGCTCCCGCAGAAGCCTACTTTACCGGGGCTCGCTCCTGGTTTCGAAGATCCCGGGCATGAAGGATTTGGGGCAGGCTGTCCTCGATCCAGTCCGCAAGACCCCTGACTTTCCCGGCGGCCTCGAGACCTAGCGGCGTCAGCCGATATTCCACATGCGGCGGGACCACTGCATGGGCGATGCGATCGACCAGGCCGTCGCTCTCCAGCCATTGCAGCGTCTGCGCCAGCATTCTCTCGCTGACGCCGCCGATGGCGCGCCGCAGTTCGCTGAAGCGATGGACGCCAGTCTCCAGCACCAGTAACACCAGCACGCCCCAGCGGCTGGTGACGTGCTTGAGTACCTCACGCGATGGGCACGCCGCCACGAGGAGTTCTCCGCGGTGCCTCTTGCTCAGCAGCGTGGACTTGCTCCCGGTGGGCAGCGAGCTGACGGCCTTGGCACTTACCTTCATGTGCGTACTTCCTTAAAGTTAGTGTCAATCCTACACTGCACGCATCCCCTCATCAACGGATGGAATACGACATGAAAATCGCAATCACTGGCGCCTCCGGCCAACTCGGCCACCTCGTCATTGAACGGCTGCGCAGCAAGGTGCCAGTGGGCGATATCGTCGCGCTTGCGCGCACGCCAGCCAAGGCGGCCGATCTGGGCGTAGAGGTACGTGAGGCGGACTACACGCGACCCGATACCCTGGCCAAGGCTCTCGCCGGCGTCGATACGCTGCTGATGATTTCTGGCAGCGAAGTCGGCCAGCGCGTGGCGCAGCACCGCAACCTTATCGAGGCCGCGAGGAATGCCGGCGTAGGGCGCGTGGTCTATACCAGCGTGCTGCATGCGGAGCGCTCCAGCCTGAGCCTGGCGCCCGAGCACGTCGAAACCGAAGCGTTGCTGAAGGCTTCCGGGCTGAGCGTCACCCTGTTGCGTAACGGCTGGTACACCGAGAACTACACCGCCGCCGTCGGGGCCGCGGTGGCAAACGGCGCCCTCATCGGTAGCGCGGGACAGGGAAAGATCGCTTCGGCTGCGCGGGCCGACTATGCCGATGCGGCGGTGGTCGTGCTGACGACCCCGGGTCACGCGGGCAAGGTCTACGAGCTCGCCGGGGATTCGGCCTACACCCTCGCTGAACTCGCCGCGGAGATCTCGCGTCAGACAGGCAAGGACATTCCGTACGTGGATCTGCCGTCTGCCGATTACACGGCCGCGCTCATCGCCGCGGGCGTCCCTGCGCCATGGCCTGAAGCGCTGCCATCGTTCGACGTCGAAGCGGCCAAGGGCGCCCTGTTCGATGACAGTCACACCCTGTCGAAGCTGATCGGCCATCCGACCACGTCGCTGAAGGATGCCGTGTCCGCGGCGCTCACGTAAGGAGACCGACATGACCATCAAGACCCTGTATATCCCCGCCGGCGGCGGTTTCGACCACGTCACCATGGGCACCACGCAGCCCGTTGCACCCACGGCGGGCGAGATCACCGTGCGCCTGCGCGCCAGCTCGCTCAACTACCACGACTACGGCGTGGTGAGCGGCGCGATGGGGCCGAAGGAGCGGCGCATCCCGATGTCCGACGGCGCCGGCGAAGTGATCGCGGTGGGCGAGGGCGTGAAGGAGTTTGCGATGGGCGACCACGCGGTCAGCACCTTTTTTCCGGACTGGCTGGACGGTGCGTCGCAGGCCGAAGGTTTCGCACGCACGCCGGGCGATGGCATCGACGGCTACGCCCGCGAACAGGTGACCGCACCGGCAACGGCGTTCACCCGCGCGCCCCGCGGCTGGAGCCACGCCGAGGCCGCCACGCTGACCACCGCCGGCCTGACCGCGTGGCGCGCGCTGATGGAGGATGGCGCGTTGCAGCCGGGACAGGTGGTGCTGGTGCAGGGCACCGGAGGCGTGTCGATCTTCGCGTTGCAGTTCGCGAAGCTAGCCGGGGCGCGGGTGATTGCCACCTCGTCCAGCGCGGCCAAGCTGGCACGACTGCGCGAGCTCGGCGCCGACGAGGTGATCAACTACCGCGACGACGCGGCGTGGGGCCTGACCTCGCGCCGGCTCACCGGCGGCCGCGGCGTGGACCACGTGGTGGATGTCGGCGGTCCGGACACGCTGACGCAATCGATGCTCGCGACTCGCGTCGGTGGTCACATTGCATTGATTGGCGTGCTCACCGGCCTCGACAGTCGCCTCCCGCTCGGCCTGGCATTGGCTCGCCAGCTGCGAATGCAGGCATTGCTGGTCGGCAACCGCCGCCAGCAGCAAGACATGGTGCGCGCGCTGGACGCGAGCACGCTGCGGCCGGTCATCGACCACCACTTCGCCCTCGACGACCTGGTGGCCGCGTTCCGCCACCAGGAAAGCGGCCAGCATTTCGGCAAGATTGTCCTGGACATCTGAGCTTCCCCTCTCGCCTGCGCGCACCGGATGAATCTGGGCGGTCAGGCGGCCGACTTGAGCGGAATTGCGTGCCGTAAACGGTCAGAAACCCGCGGCCGAAGCGATATCACCCGCACAAGAATCATGGCTTTGTCCTCCGGCAACGCCGTCAGCGCGATGGTGGTAATGGCCGCCATCCCGCTACATCCATCAGGTGGCCATAGGCTAACCGCCGCCGTCGCGGCGGGGATGCGTCGACGTGTTATCATTTACTAGGCAACAATTGCTTAGTTAATCTTATCGAAAGCACGTATCCGCGAACTCTCATGACCTCACGATCCGACGCCCTGTACGCCCTCACCAATGCGCTGCAGCCGGTGCGCCGTGCCTGGCAGCACGTGGCCGGCACGGTGCTGATCGCGCCAGGCGTGTCACAGGCGCTGACGCGGTCGGTGCTGCTCGTCGCGCGACTGGGCGACGGGGCACAGCAAAGCGTGCTCGCCGACGAGATGGGCGCGCATCCGGCGACCCTGGTACGCCTGCTCGATCAGGCGGAACAGTTGCAGTTGCTTGAGCGGCGCAACTCGCCGACCAATCGGCGGATCAAGACGATCTACCTGCAAGCGGAAGGGCGCCGGCTCGCCGCGCAAATGGAGCGCGCCGTAGGGATGTTGCGCGAAACGCTGTTGGCCGATATTCCGCTCGCCGACCTCGAGACGGCCACTCGCGTCCTGCGCGCGCTTGGCGATCGTGCGCGCGACCATGCTGGGGAACCACATGCCGGGCAACCACCGGCCAACGCCAAGTGAAAGTCGCACTGCCGCTGCTGTTCACCGTCAAGTTGTTTATCGCCGCGATGATCGCCTTCGTCATCGCCGACAAGATCGGTCTGCCCAAGCCTTATTGGTCGATCGTTACCTGCTGCGTGGTAATGAATCCGCTCACCGGCACGCTGCGCTCCAAGGCGGTCTATCGCTTCGTCGGCACGGCCTGCGGGGGACTCCTCGCACTGGTGCTCGCCGCGTTGTTCGCGAGCATCCCGCTGCTGCTGGTCGTCGCGTCCGGCCTGGCGGCGGCGGTGGCGTTCGCCTGCTCGGTGCTCGATCGCACGCCGCGCAGCTACGGCTACGGCCTGCTCGGCATCACCCTGATGCTGGTGGCCGTACCCGGCGCCACCCAGGCCGAGGCGATGTTCGACACCGCGGTCGCACGCGTCTGCGAAATCGGTCTCGGCATCATCGTCACCACGATCGTCGACAGCCTGATCGTGCCGCGCTCGCTCGGTCCCACCTTGCGCCGCCGGCTGCAAGGCTGGCTGCCGGATGTCGAGGCCTGGATGGACGATGCGCTGGCCGGCCGGATGGTCGACGTGCAGGCCGAGCACGACCGCCTGAAGATCATCGTCGACATCACCGCGCTATCCGTCCTGACCGGCCAGCTTCGCTACGACCCGATGGTGTCGCCGCGCGAGTTGCAGCTCGCGCTGGCGATCCAGCAGCGGTTGCTGCGGCTGATTCCCGCCATCTCCGCCATCGCCGCCCGCATGGCCCATGCCGCGGCCGCCGAGCGGGCGGTCATCGATCCGCTGCTGGAAGAGGCCCAGGCGCGCCTCGGCGATAGCACCTATGACCCTGCCGACCTGGTCGTGCGTCTGCGCCAACTGCCGGTGGCCGATGACGAACAGGCCCACTGGCATCGGCTGGTGCGTGACACGCTGGCCGACCTGGTGGCCGATGCGATGCGGCTGTGGGGCGAAGTGCGCCGCCTCGATGCCGCGCTGCACGACGGCGGGGCGCTGGAACCCGCGCTTGAGCGGGAGGTGCAGCGAGCCGTCGCGTTTCCGCTGATTCCCGACTGGAGCCTCGCCCTGCGCCTGGCCGGCGGCATCCTGGTCGCCTACATCATCCTTTGCAGCCTGTGGTGGGCGACCGGCTGGACCCAGGGTCCCGGCGCCGTGCTGCTGGGCACGGTGGCGCTGGCCTTCTTCGGTGCCGGCGACGACCCGCGGCCGATCATCGCCAAGTTCGGCAGCTTCGTGCTGCTGGCGTATACGTCGGTGGGGATCCTTTGCTATGGACTGTTGCCGCTCGCCCACGACTTTCCGACGTTCGTGATTGCGATGGGGATCTTCATGTTGCCGCTGGGTTTCTGGGCGGCCTCCAATCCGATGGCGCTGTTGCTGCTGGCCTTGGGACTGAGCTCGATCAACCTGCAGGGTTTCTACAGTCCGTACGATTTCGGCTTCTATCTCGAATCCATGTTCGGCGCCCTGGTGGGTATCTACGTCGCCTTCTTTTGCTGCAACCTGTTCCGCACGCTGGGCCCGGCGCATGCACTGATCCGATTGGCCGGGCGCGAGCGGGCCGACGTGATCCGGCTCAGCCACCACGCCAGCGCCTACGCCCGCGACGCCTATATCCAGCGCGCGCTCGACCGCATCGCCGCGATGGTCCTGCGTTTCAAGGTCGGCGACGTCGACCAGAGCGCGCCGCTGCTGATCCGGCTTCGCGCCGGCGTCAGCGTAGCCAACCTGCGCATGACCTCGGCGACCTTGTCCGACGACGTGCGCGATGCCTCCGAAGACCTGCTGAGCGGCATCCGCCGCGACATCGACGCGGGTTCGCCGCCACCGAGAATCCTGCCCTTGATCGACCATGCGCTGTCGACCGTGTGGCGCGCCGCGCCACATCCGGCCCACCACGATCTGTTGCGCTCGCTGACCAGCCTGCGCCTCGCGCTCTTCGGCTCCGCACCGGCCTGGCAGCCCGCGACATGATCGGCGAAATCAACATCGCGGGCATCTTCATCTCGCCGCTGCTGCTGTGCCTGCTGATCGGTTTCGTGGCGCGCCTGTGGCTCTCAAAACTTCTGCAAGCGGTGGGGTTCTACCGCTTCGTGTGGCAGCGCCCGCTGTTCGATACCTCGCTGTTCTTCTTTCTCGTGGGCACGGCTTTCGTCGTGCTGCGCATCGCCACAACCCCTTGATACCGACCATGACCACGATCCGGAAAGCGCTGCCGCGCCTCGCGAAATTCGCCCTCACCGCCACCCTCGCCGTAGTGGCGGCGCTGGTGCTGTGGCACCTCTACAGTTATTACACCTACGCGCCGCAGACGCGTGACGGCAAGATCCGCGCCGACGTCGTACCGCTGGCCGCCGATGTCTCCGGCCGCGTCGAGGCGGTCTACGTGCACGACGACCAGCCCGTGCAGCGCGGGCAACTTTTGTTCCGCATCGACCGGGCGCGGCTGGCGAATGCGCTCGAGCAGGGCGAGGCCGCGGTCGCCACCGCGCAGGCGACCCTGAACGCCGCCGAGCGCGAGGACCGGCGCTATCGCACGCTGGTTGGTGTTGCCCCCCAACAACAGTTGGACGACCGCCGCTCGGCCGCAGAGCAGGCAAGGGCGACATTCAAGCGGGCCAGCGCCGATCGCGATCTGGCCCGCATCAATCTCGAACGCGCCGAAGTGCGCGCGCCGGTCAATGGCGTGATCACCAACTTTTCGCTGCGACCGGGTGCGTATGCCAGCGCCGGACAGCCGGTGATGGCGCTGATCGATCGCGACAGCTTCTACGTCGCCGGCTATTTCGAGGAAACCAAGCTCTCGCGCATCCATGCCGGGGCGAAGGTGACGATCCACGTGATGGGTGAAATCCGCCCGCTCGGAGGCCATGTCGTCGGCATGTCCGCCGGCATCGACGACCGCGAGCGCAGCACGGCGCCAGGCACCCTGCTGGCCAACGTCAACCCGACCTTCAACTGGGTCAGGCTGGCACAGCGCGTGCCGGTACGGATCGCGATCGACCAGGTTCCCGCCAACCTCGACCTGATCGCCGGACGCACGGTGACGGTGACGCTCGACGGCGCCGACGACGCGCTCGGCGTGGGCCGCGAACTGTGAACCGGCCTGCTGTGAGCCGGCGTGTCCGCCCACTGGCATGGGCGCTGTTCGGTCTGCTCGCCGGCTGCGCCAGCGTCGGCCCCGATTACGCGCCGCCCGCCTTGCCGGGCAGCCTCGCCGCGCACCCACCGGGGGCGTTCGCCGAGAACCGTCCTGCGGCGTTGTCGACCGCGCCGCTGCCATCGCGCTGGTGGCAGCTGTACGACGACCCCCGGCTCAACGCGCTGATCGAGGAGGCGCTGACGGCCAATACCGACGTGCGCGTGGCCGTGGCCAATCTCGAACGGGCCGAGGCCGTGGTGCAGGGAACGCGCGCCACCGCCGGCGTGCAGACCGCGCTCGGCGGCGGCGTCTCGTTCGGCCAAGCCTCCACCGGCGGCGTCGGCCATTCCGGCGGCGCGCATCCCTCGATCGATGCGGGCCTCGGCGTGTCCTACGCAGTGGACGTGGTCGGCCGCATCCGCCGCGAGATGGAAGCCGCCAGCGCGGATGCCCAGGCGCAGGCCGCCACCGCCGACCTGGCCCGCATCACCGTGGTGGCCAGCGTGGTCGGCGCCTATACCGACGCCTGCGCGTCAGGCGCCCGCCTACAGGTGGCGCAGCGTTCGGCCGCACTGCAGCGGCAAAGCCTCGGCCTGATCCAGCGCGGCGCCGCGGCCGGCCTGTATTCGCCGCTCGACCTCACCCGCTCGCGCGCGCTGCTGGCGCAGCTGGAAGCGGCGATTCCGCCGCTCGACGGCGCGCGACAGACCGCGCTGTACCAGCTCGCGGTGTTGATGGGCCGCGCGCCCACCGCGTTTCCTGTTGAGCTGGCCGACTGCGCGACGATTCCCACGCTCGACCAGCCGATCCCGGTCGGCGATGGCAGCGCACTGATCCGCCGCCGACCAGATATCCGCCAGGCCGAACGCCAGCTCGCCGCGGCCACCGCCGATATTGGTGTGGTCACCGCCGACCTGTATCCCAGCGTGAGCCTGGGCGCGTCGCTCGGCACCACGTCGCGCAAGGTCGGCACCCTGCTCGACCGCTCCGCCCTGCGTTTCAGCATGGGCCCGCTGATTTCGTGGAGTTTCCCCAACACCCGCGTTGCCCACGCCCGGGTCGAAGAGGCCGGCGCCGCCCAGCGCGCCGCCCTGGCCAGCTTCGACGGCGTGGTGCTGACATCGCTGCGCGAAGCCGAAACCGC
The DNA here is from genome assembly GCA_036561785.1 of Rhodanobacter sp. Classification (GTDB taxonomy): domain Bacteria; phylum Pseudomonadota; class Gammaproteobacteria; order Xanthomonadales; family Rhodanobacteraceae; genus Rhodanobacter. The sequence continues at coordinate 4,685 of DATCUT010000061.1, read as the reverse complement.
CTTGACGCTGTACGCCCGCCACCTCGACGAAAACACGCAATTGCGTGTGGCACGCGATGAGAGCCGCACGGCCACCGGGCTGCAGCAGCAGTTGTTGCGTGGCGGCACCGTGTCCAGCCTGGAAACGCTCGACGTCGAACGCAGCCTGGCCAGCGCCGAAGCCGCACTCGCCGCCTCCGGGGCCACCCTCGCCACCGATCGCGTGCGCATCTTCCTCGCGCTCGGTGGCGGCTGGGAAAGCGATGCATCGTCGCCGTAACGACGGTGCGAGCCTGAAACCCCCGGCGCCCCGCAGCTAGGTTACTGCGGCGGCGCAGAACGTCATTCGATGTTCTGCACCTGTTCACGCATCTGTTCGATCAGCACCTTCAGCTCGACCGCGGCATTGGTGCTGCGCGCGTCGACCGACTTGGAGCCCAGTGTGTTCGCCTCGCGATTGAATTCCTGCATCAGGAAATCCAGCCGGCGCCCGACCGGCTCAGCCAGGCCCAGCACGCGGCGCGTCTCGCCGATATGCGTGCTGAGCCGGTCGAGCTCCTCGTCGACGTCGGTGCGGGTGATCTGCAGCACCAGTTCCTGCTCCAGCCGGCCCGGCTCGACCGGCTGCTTCAAATCGGCCAGCCGCGTTTCCAGCCGGGTGCGCAGCGCGGCGCGGATCTCCGGCATCCAGCCGCGCACGTCGGCGACCACGCGTTCGATCGCATCGAGCTTGTCGCGCAGGATCTCGCCCAGCTTCTCGCCCTCGCGCTCGCGGGTGGCGGTGAGCGCATCCAGCGCGCGGTCGAGCACCTCGAACAGCGCGGCCTGCTGCGTTTCCGGATCGACTTCGGCCTGCTGCATCACGCCCGGAAAACGCAGCAGCTCGGTGAGCTGTACCTGCAGGCCGGGGAACAGCGCGGCCATGTCCAGGTTCAGTTCCGACAGGCGCGACAGCAGCGCGCCGTTGACCTGCAGCGAGTCGCCACGCGCCTCGCCGCCGCGCAAACGCACGGTCAGGTCGAGTTTCCCGCGTGACAGCTTCGCCGCGACGCGTTCGCGCAACTGCGACTCGAAACCGCGCAACTCGTCCGGCAGCCGCGGGCTCAGCTCCAGGTAGCGGTGGTTGACCGTGCGCAGCTCGCAACTGAGCGTGCCGGCGGGGCCGGTGGTTTCGGCGCTGGCGTAAGCCGTCATGCTGCGGATCATCGGTGCGCCGTCCGGACGTGGGGAAAGGACGCAATGGTAAACTCTCCGGTCCCGCCTTGCCCAATCCGGCCAAGCGAAGTCAGGAATCACCCCATGAACCCCGTCACCCGCCCCAGTGGCCGCACCAGCGACCAGCTGCGCACCGTCAGCATCGAACGCCACTACACCCGCCACGCCGAGGGTTCGGTGCTGGTGAGCTTCGGCGATACCCGCGTGCTGTGCACCGCCAGCATCGAGGATCGCGCACCGGCCTGGCTGCGCGGCAAGGGCGAGGGCTGGATCACCGCCGAATACGGCATGCTGCCGCGCGCCACGAATACCCGCATGCAGCGCGAGGCGGCGCGCGGCGGCCAGGGTGGCCGCACCATGGAAATCCAGCGGCTGATCGGCCGCAGCCTGCGCGCCTGCGTCAACCGCCAGGCGCTGGGCGAGCGCGTGATCACGCTGGACTGCGACGTGCTGCAGGCCGACGGCGGCACCCGCACCGCGGCGATCACCGGCGCCTACGTGGCCCTGGTCGACGCGGTGAACCTGCTGATGAAGCGCGAGAACCTCAAGCGCAACCCGATCGTCGGCGCGGTCGCCGCGGTGTCGGTCGGCATCTATCAGGGCGTGCCGGTGCTCGATCTGGATTACATCGAGGATTCCGGCTGCGACACCGACATGAACGTGGTGATGAACGACGGCGGCGGTTTCATCGAGGTGCAGGGCACTGCCGAAGGCCACGCGTTCCGCCGCGATGAAATGGACGCACTGCTGGCGCTGGCCGAGAAGGGCATCGGCGAACTGGTCGCGGCGCAACGCGCGGCGCTGGCGCTGTAAGACGGGAATCGGGAATCGTCAGATGACGCAGCGCATCGTGCTGGCCAGCAGCAATCCGGGCAAGCTGAAGGAATTCGGCGCGCTGCTGGCCGACAGCGGCCTCGAAGTCGTGCCCCAGGCCAGCCTGGGCATTGCCGACGCCGAGGAAACCGGGCTGACCTTCGTCGAGAACGCCCTGCTCAAGGCGCGCCATGCCGCGCAAGCCAGCGGCCTGCCCGCGTTGGCGGACGACTCGGGCCTGTGCGTGGATCACCTCGACGGCGCACCGGGGTTGTATTCGGCGCGCTACAGCGGCGGCCACGGCGACGCCGCGGCGAACAATGCCAAGCTGCTGCGCGCACTCGACGGCGTGCCGACGCAACGGCGCGGTGCGTTCTTCATCTGCGTGCTGGTGTTGCTGCAGCATGCCGATGACCCCGCCCCGCTGATCGCCGAGGCGCGCTGGCACGGCCGCATCCTCACCGAAGGCCGCGGCAGCGGCGGCTTCGGCTACAACCCGGTATTCCTGCCCGAGGGCTACGAACTGAGCGTGGCCGAGATGGACGACGCGCTGAAGAACCGGCTCAGCCACCGCGGCCAGGCGCTGGCCCTGCTGCACGAGCGGTTGCGCGAACTGCGCCACACATGAGCCTGATCGCGCCACCGCTGTCGCTGTACGTCCACATGCCGTGGTGCGTGAAGAAGTGCCCGTACTGCGACTTCAACTCGCACGGCCTGCGCAGCGAACCGCCGCCGTACGCCGACTACATCGATCACCTGCTGGCCGACCTCGACGCGGATCGTGCGGATTTCGCGGCCGCACTCGAAGGCCGGCCGGGGATCAGCCGGCCTGTAATCAGCGTGTTCTTCGGCGGCGGCACGCCCAGCCTGTTCGCGCCGGAACTGATCGCGCGCCTGCTCGACGGCGTGCGCGAACGCCTGCCGCTGGCCGCGGACGCCGAAATCACCCTGGAAACCAACCCCGGCACGGTCGAGCACGGCCGCTTCGACGGCTACCTGGCGGCCGGCGTCAACCGCATCTCGTTCGGCGTGCAGAGTTTCGACGACGACAAGCTGAAGCGGCTCGGCCGCATCCACTCCGCCAGCGAGGCCGAGGCCGCGGTGAAGTCGGCGCAGGATGCCGGCTACGCCAACATCAACCTCGACCTGATGTATGCGCTGCCGCAGCAGCGCCTGGACGGCGCGCTGGCCGACGTGGAACGCGCGGTCGCGCTGGCCCCCACCCACATCTCGCACTACCAGCTCACGCTGGAGCCGAACACCGCGTTCGCCGCCAACCCGCCGCCGCTGCCGGACGACGACCACGCCTGGGCGATGCAGGAAGCCTGCGAGGCGCGCCTCGCCGCCGCCGGCTACGGCCAGTACGAAATCTCCGCGTATGCACAGCCCGGGCGACGCTGCGTGCACAACCTCAACTACTGGCAGTTCGGCGATTATCTCGGCATCGGCGCCGGCGCACACGGCAAGCTCAGCGACGCGGCCAGCGGCCAGGTGCACCGGCGCTGGAAAACCCGCCATCCGCGCGCTTACCTCGAAGCCAACGGTGGCCCCGCGCGGATCGGCGGCGGCGACGCGGTCGGCGCCAACGAACTGCCGTTCGAGTACATGTTGAACGCGTTGCGCCTGATCGACGGCGTGCCGATGGCCGCATTCACCGAACGCACCGGCCTGCCGCCAGAGCGCATTGCTGCCGCACTGGCGACTGCGCGCCAGCGCGGCTGGCTGCGCCACGACCCGCAACGGCTGCACACCACCGCGCTGGGCCAGCGATTCCTGAACGACGTGATCGGCGTTTTTCTCGACTGAAAGCGGCCATCCAACCACCCGCCGCCCGGATGGCATAGCCGCCGCAACCGGCATAGACTTGCCGCTCCGGGGGAATTCACAGGTTCATGCATGGATGTCGGACACGATCGACGTCACTCGTCTGCGTCGCATCAGGGCGGCCGCATCGGCGGCGCGCGCTGGCCTGCGCGCGCGCAACGCCTGCTGGAGGCCAGCTACACGCTGTGCGTGGAGGGATTGCAGGAACCCCTGCGCCGTTGCCTGAGCGAATTCGAGAAGCAGCTTTTTGCGCTGGCCGAACGCGCGCACCATGCCGGCGAGCAGCAGGATTGCTTCGCCAGCCGGCAACGCGTGCTGCAGGGCCGCACCACCTTCGCGCAGCGTTTCATGGAACGCCTCGGCAACGCGCTCAGCGAGATCGACCGTGCCAAGACCGCGCCAGCCGCGGCGGCCGCCAACGCAAAGCCGTGGCAATCGCTGGAACTGGTCGACCCCGGCGAGCAGGAAGTGTCGATGACGCTGGAGCAGTTGGGCGCCCGCGGCGAAGTGCGTCACAGCAGCATGCTGTACGAACTGGGCCATCGGCTCGCGGTGCTGATCGGCGCGCCGCCGCTGGAAGGCCAGGCGCTGCCGCTGGGCCCGCACGCGTTGGCGCAGGCATGCCATGAAGCCGGCGTCGAACTGGAGTTGCCGCTGAAGCATCAGCTGCTGTTGCTGCAGCACTTCGACCAGTGGGTGATCCAGGCGCTGGGGCCGTTGTATGACACCATCAACGCCCACCTGCAGGGCGACGGCATCCTGCCGCAGCTGCGCAGCATTCCGATCCCGCGGCACATCGGCAAACGGGCGCGTCCCGTCGCCGGCAATCCCGGGGCGGCCAGCGAGCCGGCACC
>DATCUT010000060.1:0-5281 GCA_036561785.1 Rhodanobacter sp. | reverse complement strand
AACACGCTGACGCCGACCGCGCCGGTGGCCTGGCAGAGCGCGCCGATCGCGGCCAGATCGGGTTGCAGCTGGCGCACGGCGGCTTCCTCGCGCAGATCGCAGACGAACCACCGCGGCCCGTTGTCGACCAGGCGCAGCTGGCTTTCCGCGAGATCGGCATGCACGGCGCGACCAAGCAGGACGCGCTGGTGCGCCGCCACGGCCTGCAGCTCGGCCTGCGGCGCCTGCACGTGGATGATCCGCCCGCTGCCGCTGCCTTCGACACGCACTGGCAGCAGCCCGGCCGCGCATTCCTGCAGCAGCTGCTGTTTGTCGGGCGGCACCCGTCCGGACTCGATCGCGGCATACGCGCTGCCCACGCTGGGGTGGCCGGCGAACGGCAGTTCCTGGCGCGGGGTGAAGATGCGCACGCGGTAGTCTGCCGCGGGGTTGGTCGGCGGCAGCAGGAAGGTGGTTTCGGAAAGGTTGGTCCAGCGCGCGAACGCTTGCATCGTGGCGTCGTCGAGGCCGTCGCCGTCGACCACCACAGCCAGCGGATTGCCCAGCAGCGGTTTGCCGGAAAACACGTCGAGCTGGATGAAGCGGCGGCTGCGGGGCATGGCGATTTCCGTGCGGGCAATCGGCCGACGATCGCACCGGCGGGCGTTCCCGGCAAGTGGCCGGGCCGCGCGTGCGGCAGCGCCGCCCTGAAAGCGGGAAGCCGACGCCTCGCGGCGTCGGCTTCCCGTGCAGCGTGCCCGCAAGCGCGGTCAGGACATGCCGATCAGAACACGCCGAGGAACACGGCCAAGTTGCTCACGTTGAGCGTGCCGATGCCGGCGCCCGGCTCGTATCCGCTCTTGCCGGCGTAGAACCAGTTGTCGCCCGAGCGGATGTCGTTGAAGGCCGAGAAGGGGCCGTAGCCGAAGATGTTCTGCAGCGCGTAGACCTGCGGATTCCAGAAACCGACGCGGCCGTGGCTCGACTGCTTCAGCAGGGCGCTGATGCCGTTGAGCTGGGGTGCGACGAAGCTGGTGCCGCCGAAGAACGTCAGCAGGCCCGGGCCATCCAGCGACGAGACGAGGCTGTAACCGGTCTCCGGATCGGCGTTCAGCGAAACGTCGGGCTCGTTGCGGCCGCGGTAGTTCGCCGGCAGCTTGTAGTTGATGCCGAACAGCGGGAAGAGCAGGGTCTGGTTCTTCTCGCTCCTGCGGATGCCGCCGGTGAACTGCTGATAGCGCGGCAGCTGCCAGAACACGCTGACGCCGCCGCCGCCGCCGACCGAGAACACGGCATCGGTGATGTCCACGCCGAAATTGGTCTGGAAGTAGTTGGAGATGTAATCCCAGCCCCAGACGCTTTCCCGGGTGAGCGATGCCGTCGGGCCACCGCTGAAACTGTAGGAGAACGGCACGGTGGTGCCGCCCGCGGTGGTGATGAACGGGTCGGAGCCGGGGGCGTCGGCGGTGAGCGGCGGCGGCACGGGGTCGATGAGCGAGCCGCCGAGCGAGCGCACCGTGTCGTAGGCGCCGGAATCGCCCGAGGTCGCGAACATCGAGATGCCCTGCGCCGCCGCCTCCAGGAAGACCTGGTGGAACGCGCGCAGTTCGTCGGTGAAGTTGACGCCGCCGTTGAGCTGCGGGAAGTAGAAGATTTCCGGCGAGCCCCAGCTGACCGACAGGCTGTCGACCTTGTTGTCGGACACCGCCCGGTTGAACACGTCGAAGAAGCCGGCATCCGTATTCGGCGCGTCGTACACGATGATGTCCGCCCACGGTGCCACGCCGCCGGATTGCTCGACGTCGAGCGACGTCTCGCCCGAGCCGGCAGGGCCGCTCAGCGGTCCGCCGCCGTCCACATGCACCTGGGTGATCCGGTTGGGTTTCACGCCCAGGCCGATCGCGCTCCAGTAGGCGTACGCGTCGGCGGGGATGAAGTCGGCCAGGGTGGCGATGCCGACGGTCGAACCTTTGCCGTTCACCCCGACCTTGTACAGCGGGTTGATGTTGTAGCGGTTGGCCACATCACCCACGGTAAATTCGCCGACCGTGCAGGTGGCGGTGGGGTTGCCGGTGCACGTCGTGGCGGGTGCGGCATTCCTGGCCAGGGCGTTGGCGCCTTGCTGCGGCGGGAGGATCGCACTGACCCGGTGCGAGTGGTAGCGCGCCTCGCTGCTCAGGCCCGAGGCCACCACCAGCGTGCCGGCAAGCGCGGCGGGAACGGTAGGCGTCGCGTTCGGCTGATGGAAGGTCGAACCGTCGCTGGCGCGGTAGTCGTGGATGGAGGTATGGAAGGCCGCGTTGAATTGCCCGATGGTGCCGCTGACCTTGATGGCCAGGTGGTTCGGCAGAAGTTCGACCTGGTGCAACCCCTGCTGCTTGAGGAAGGCCTGGACCCCGGCGATCTCGCCAGCGGTGGCGCCATAGCGGTCCGCAAACTGCGCGGTGGAGAGGAAGCGGTGGAACGAGGGGCTGCCGCGGGTGACCGTGCCGTAGATGAAATTTTCCAGCGAATCCTGGTTGTGCAGCCCGAGTACCAGCGTGACGTTTACCGTCTGGCCCGGATTGCTTGCCCCAAGATCGGCAGGAGGCGAATCGGCGGGAGCCGAGCCACCGGCAGCGAAGCTGATGGTGCTGAAGCCGCAAAGCAGCAGCGCCACCGAGGTCGCGAGCGACGTGCGATGGAATGTCTTGAGCATGTCTTTAATCTCCAAGGGTAGAGGCGGTCGCCGCTGGCGGGCGCTGGCATCCATGCTTGACGTCACGTCTCATGGCAGGCCGCAGGCCATGGGTCGAGTCGATCCCGACATCCAGTCGCGGCCCCTGAAGACCATCCGCGCTGGTCCGACAAGCCTAGACCCGCAGATTGGGTCATGGAAGTGCCTGATCGCGCGGAATATCCTGCAGAATCCATCGGCGCCCGAACTCGAGTCGCATGCGCTGGCTGCTGCCGCGGCGGAGCGGGAAGCACCCCGCAGAATCACGGCGTTCATGGCAGGGCACGCCGGCGCAGTTTTCGGGTGGTGAGGCGATTTACGGCACAATAAGAGGGTTGCGCGCCGTGAACAGCCGTTCGCCGGCGCCTGGATTCCCGAATCGAAGCTGCCTGTCCAAACCCCATGACCACCATCAAGCAAGAAGACCTGATCCAGTCCGTCGCCGACGCGCTGCAATACATCAGCTACTACCACCCGGTCGACTACATCAAGAGCCTGGCCGCTGCGTACGAGCGCGAAGAAAGCCCCGCCGCGAAGGATGCAATGGCGCAGATCCTGATCAACTCGCGCATGGCCGCCGAGGGCCATCGGCCGCTGTGCCAGGACACCGGCATCGTCACCGTGTTCCTCAAGGTGGGCATGAACGTACGTTGGGACGACGCCACCATGTCGCTGGAGGACATGGCCAACGAAGGCGTGCGCCGCGCCTACCTGAACCCGGACAACAAGCTGCGCGCCAGCGTGCTGGCCGACCCGGCCGGCAAGCGCATCAACACGAAGGACAACACGCCGTCGGTGGTCAACATGACGATCGTGTCCGGCGACACCGTCGAGGTGATCGTGGCGGCGAAGGGTGGCGGCTCCGAGGCGAAGTCGAAGTTCGCCATGCTCAACCCGTCCGACTCGATCGTCGACTGGGTACTGAAGACCGTGCCGACGATGGGTGCCGGCTGGTGCCCGCCGGGCATGCTCGGCATCGGCATCGGCGGCACCGCCGAAAAGGCGATGCTGATGGCGAAGGAGGCGCTGATGGAGTCGATCGACATCCAGGAGCTGATCGCGCGCGGCCCGGCCAATCGCGCCGAGGAACTGCGCATCGAGCTGTTCGAGAAGGTCAACGCGCTGGGCATCGGCGCGCAGGGTCTGGGCGGCCTCACCACCGTGCTCGACGTCAAGGTGAAGGATTTCCCGACCCATGCGGCGAACCTGCCGGTGGCGATGATCCCGAACTGCGCCGCCACCCGCCACGCGCATTTCGTGCTCGATGGCTCAGGTCCGGTGATGCTGGATCCGCCGTCGCTGGAAGACTGGCCCAAGCTCACCTACGACGCGTCCAAGGGCCGTCGGGTGAACCTCGACACGGTGACCAGGCAAGACGTCGCCAGCTGGAAACCGGGCGAGACCCTGCTGCTCAACGGCAAGCTGCTCACCGGCCGCGACGCCGCGCACAAGCGCATGGTCGAGATGCTCGACAAGGGCGAGCCGCTGCCGGTCGATTTCAACGGCCGCTTCATCTACTACGTGGGCCCGGTCGACCCGGTGCGCAACGAAGTGGTCGGCCCGGCCGGCCCCACCACCGCGACGCGCATGGACAAGTTCACCGAACAGGTGCTCAGCGAAACCGGCCTGCTCGGCATGGTCGGCAAGGCCGAACGCGGCCCCGCCGCGATCGAGGCGATCAAGAAACACCAGTCGGTATACCTGATGGCCGTGGGCGGCGCCGCGTATCTGGTGTCGAAGGCGATCAAGGCTTCGCGCGTCGTCGGCTTCGCCGACCTGGGCATGGAAGCCATCTACGAGTTCACCGTCGAAGACATGCCCGTCACCGTGGCGGTCGACTCGGGCGGCAGCTCGGTGCACCAGACCGGCCCGCGCGAATGGCAGGCAAGGATCGGGAAGATCCCCGTCGTTGTTCAATAACCTGGTGCGCGCAGCCCATGCGTTTGCTTCCTCCCCTTGTGTAGAAGGATTGAGGAGGAGAGGTCAAGTTGACCCGGACTCTCAACAAAGCCACACACGTCATCCCTGCGAAAGCAGGGATCCAGTGACTTTGATCCTCTGAGTGCAAGACACCGGATTCCGGCTTTCGCCGGAATGACGAGCTTAAAACAACGTGTCCATCAACGAATCAAGAACAGCAGTCTAGACGTCCAAACGAATCGTCCTCGCAAAATCATTTGCAATTCCAATGCCGCAGCGCAACACTGACCCGATATCCACCCCCTGACAGCGAACCCCTGTGACCTCGCCAACCTCCGCGCCGCTGCTCCCCGACGCTCCCTGGATCGTGATGAAGTTCGGCGGCACCAGCGTCGCCACGCTGCCGCGCTGGCAGAACATCCGTGAGCTGGTCGCCAGCCGCCGCGCCGAAGGTGCGCGCGTGCTGGTCGTCGTTTCCGCGCTGACCGGCATCACCGACGCGCTGAAACAACTGTGCGGCGAGGGCGGGCAGGACAAGCGCAAGGCGGCGGCCGGCGCGATCGCGCAACGCCACTACGACCTGCTGGAGCATATGCAGCTGGCGTTGCCGGACACGCTCGGTGAGCGGCTGGGCGAGCTGGCCCGGCTGGCCGCGGACGGCCCTGC
>DATCUT010000059.1:0-3123 GCA_036561785.1 Rhodanobacter sp. | reverse complement strand
CACCACGGCCGCCGCCACCAGCGCGGCAGCCGGTCGGCGTGGTCCTGGAACACGATCGGCAGCTGCGGCAGGCATTGCGCCAGGGCGAACGCGTCGGCGGCGAAGCCCAGGCTATGCACGTGCAGCACGTCGGGCCGGATCTCGTCCAGCACGTCGGCGAGGCGGCGCACCCGGTCGGCGCCGGGAGCCGTGATGAAACGGTAGTCGATGCCGTTGCGCATCACGCGCTCCGGGCTCGCCGCCAGCTGGATCACCGACACGCGGGTGCCGGCACTGGCCGCCGCTTCGGCGACATCGGCCAGCGAAGGCCATTGCTCGAAGACGTCGGCCGACGCCAGGCCCGCCGGCACCGGCAATAAATTGATCTGAGCCACGTGCACGGCCGGCACCGCGCCTAGGCGCGGGGGCCACAGAAACTGTCCGGGCTGCAAAGTCCTGCCTGCGGTCCATTTTTCCGCCGCCTCTTGGCCCGTGGAACCACCATGGGCCGGCGAATCGTCGAAAAACTGTCCTCGCAGCCAGAACTTTTCGCCTCGAACATTTCTGTGGTCCCCACGCCTAGAGGCCCGATACCTGCGGCATGCGCAGGCGCACCAGCCGGTTCGCCAGGTTCAGTTCCCACGGCCGGTCGTACTTGCGGAAGCGGTAGCGCCACCCGGCCATCGCGCTCAGGTTGCGCTTGGCCCACGGCGGCGCACGCAGGTCCTGCACCGTGGGATAGCGGCAGCGCAGCACGGTGACGAAGTCGTTGATGCGATGGCGCAGCCGGTCGGTGAGCCAGGGCGCATCGACATGGCAGGCGTAGTTGACCCAGTGCGGCTGGGTCCACTCGTCCGGCGTGGTGGGGAACACCACCGGTTCGCCGTCGAGGTCGAGCAGCGGCGCACCCGGCCGCTTGCTGCGATCCTTTTCGTGGCGGCTGTGCTCCGGCAGCGGCGTGTAGACGTAGATGACGATCTCCGTCTGCGGGTTGATCCGCTTCAGCTCGCGGATGAACTCGAAGGTGCGCTCGGTCTCTTCCTCGGTGTTCTCCGGCGGCGCGACCATGAACGACAGCTCGGGGATCACCCCGTAGCGGCGGCACTGTTCGACCACCGCCAGGGTCTGGTCCGGATGCGTGCCCTTGCGGATGTCGTGCAGCATCTGGTCGCTGGGCGACTCCGCGCCGATGTAGGCCATGCGCAGCCGGCTCTTGCGCACCAGTTCCCACGAACGCTCCGACAGCTTCAGCAACGCGTCCGCGCGGGCAAAGCACCACCACGGCAGTTCGAACCGGGCCATGACTTCGAGCAGCGGCACCATGTCCGCTTCGCGGTCGAAGAAGTTGTGGTCGAAGTACTGCACCGAATCGGCGCCCAGCTCATGCTTGAGATAGCTCAGCTCGCGTTCGAGCCGCGCGGCGGCCGGCAGGAAGGTCGCGCCGCCGAACATCGCGGCCACGCCGCAGAAGGTGCAGTGGTAGCGGCAGCCGATCGCCGCCTGGTGCGCGACGGTGCGCTGGCCGAGGTAGGTGCGCGCCAGGTAGCGGCGCGGATCGCCGAGTTTGTCGTAGGGCAGCAGTGCCGCGGGATCGTTGCGCACGATGCGGCGACCCGGGTTGTGCACCACCGTGCCGGCGTTTTTCCAGGACAGCCCGGCGATCTGTTCCAGCGCGGGACCGGCGTGGCCGCTGAGCGTGGCGACCAGCTCCGACAAGGTGTCCTCGCCCTGCGCACGGACCGCGTAATCGACGTAGGGCGCGGCCAGCGTCGCCTCCGTGTGCAGGGTCGGGAAGTAGCCGCCCCAGATGATCGGCAGCGCCGGAAAGCGCGCGCGGATCGCCTGCGACACGGCGATCGCCGGCGCGACTTGCGGGCCACCCATCACGCCGATGCCGACCGCGTCGAAGCGGTCCTCTTCCACCGCGCGCAAGGTGTCGTTGATGAAGTCGCGGTCCACGTTGCCGTCGATGATGCGGCTGCTGCCGCTGCGATCCAGCGCCGCCGCCAGGTGCAACAGCGCCAGCGGGAACCGCGCGCTCGTACGCGAGGTGATGGTGGGGTTGATCAGCAAGGTGCGCGGCGGGTGGGTCATGGGGATGCCTGGGAGCAAGTGGAATCAAGGCGCCCGGCGCAGCTGGAACACCAGCGCGACGGGAACCTCCAGTGCCATGCGGTCGAAGTGCGCATCGGCGGGGATGTCGGCCGGATCGAGCATGGGTTCCAGCACCTGCTCGATGCGCAGCCCGAGTCCTGCGCAGGCCGCATGCCAATGGCTGTACAGGTGCTGGGTATGCCGCACGGCGTAGCGTCGGCCGCCGGACTTGAAGTCGCGCCGCCAGCCGAGCGCATGCCCGATCGGATGCACGTCGCTGCACAGCAGCGTGCCGCCGGGCCGGGTCACCCGGCGCAGCTCGGCCAGCGACTGCTCAAGGTTGTCGAGATGTCCGACGACCAGGCCGCACACGGTCAGGTCCGCCCGCGCATCCGGTACCGGCAATGCCGCCAGGCTGCCTTGCACCAGCGCGATCGTCGCGCCGGAATGCAGCGCACCCAGTTCCGTGCCGGCGCGTTCCAGCATCTGCGGCGAAAGATCCACGCCGGTCACGCGCGCCGCGCCGCGGCGCAGCGCATGCAGCATGTAGCGTCCGCTGCCGCAGCCGACGTCGAGCACGGCCTGCCCGTGCAGCGCGGCCGGCATCAGCCCGAGCATCGCGCGCTCCTCGGCCCGCATCACCGGATTGTGCGCATGCGCCGGATAGCTGGTCGCCCACAGCATGTAGGCCTCGCGCGGTTCGAGCATTGGCTGGCGGGACATCAGTAGCACCTGGCTTCGATGGTGGCGTCGCGCGCGCGCTCGTTGCGCCCGGCGACCCGTTCGAGTCCGGGTTCGAGGGCGAGCAGCGCGGGATCGGCCAGCGGCCTGGCCAGCAGCTTCGGCTTGCCGTCCAGCGTCACCGGCACGGCGTCCACGCCGGTGGCCGCGAACCATTCGGCGAAATCGGGATCGGCGATGCGCGGAACGCCGTCGCGCACCACGGCGCGGATGTCGCTGCGCTGGATGCCCGTCAGGCTGCTCTCCGCGCTGCCGCCGCGGTCCTCGACGATCACCAGGTCCGCCCGCGTGCCCGGCGCGAGGCTGCCG
>DATCUT010000058.1:0-2103 GCA_036561785.1 Rhodanobacter sp. | reverse complement strand
CGGCCAGCGCGATGCCGCCGAGCAGGCGCCGGCGCTCGGGGTTGGGCGGTGCGTCGGCGGGCGCATCCGGGAGCCTGTTCTTGTCGGACTTGTCGTTGTCGGTCATCGAAGAGTCGGCAGGGGAAGGGGATCAATCGTCCGACATGGCGCGCGCAGCATTCCACATCGTGCGGGTCAGCGGGCGGTTCTCGTGCGGCGTCTGCAGCACGATCAGGGTGGTGGTGCTGGTGCTGGCGCCGGTCTTCAGCAGGCGGTCGAGCACGGATTCGAGATGGCCGATCGACATGGCCACCACATGCAGCAAGGCCGAATCCTCGCCGGCCAGGCGGCGGCATTCGAGTACCTCGGGGATGTCTTCCACCAGGGCGCCGATGCGCGCGCAGGTGATGCCGTCGCAGCGCAGGCGGATCATCGCGCTGATGCCGTAGCCGAGGCGCTTCGGGTCGACCGTGGCGCGGTAGCCGCTGATCACGCCGGCTTCCTCCAGCCGCTTCACCCGCTCGGCCACCGCCGGTGCGGACAGGCGCACCTTGCGGCCCAGTTCGGCGTAGCCCAGGCGCGCATCCTGTTGCAGCGCCTCCAGCAGCTGCCAATCCTTGCCATCCAGTTCCGGCTTTGAATCCATGACTTTCGATTCCATGGCGGAATACCTCGTCGATTGTTTCGATCGTTGGCAAAACATCGTGAAAACGATTCGGTGCATTATTCCGCGGCGCGACCGGCAAGACTAGGATGCGCACTTCCCCGCTGAAGGAATCCGTCCCCATGGATACCGTTGAACGTCTCGATGGCCGCGCCCTGTTCGCCATCGCGATTGCCCTGTTGACTTGGTCGTCGGCCTACGCCGCGATCGCCTATGCGTTGCCGTCATTCACCCCCGGCGAGGTGGCGTTCGCGCGGCTGCTGATCGGCTCGCTGTGTTTTGCCGTGTTGCTGCGGGTGAAGCGTGTACCGCTGCCGGCGCGCCGCGACTGGCCGCAACTGGCGCTGCTCGGCGTACTCGGCCTCACCGTCTATCACTTGTGCCTGAACTACGCCGAGACGCGGATCGCCAGCGGCACCGCCTCGATCCTGATCTCGCTGGTGCCGGCCGCTACTGCGGCGGTGTCGGCGTTCTGGATCGGCGAGCGACTGACGCTGCGCACCTGGATCGGCCTGGCGCTGGCCCTGATCGGTACGGTGCTGGTGGTGCTGGCCAGCGGGCAGCGGGTGGAGGTGGATCCCCATGCCTTGCTGGTGCTGGTCTGCGTGGCCGTCTCGGCGATCTTCTTTGTGGGCCAGAAAGCCCTGTTCGCGCGCAGCAGCATGGTCGGTGTCACCGCGTTTGCGATGTTCGCCGGCACGCTCGGCGCGTTGCCGTTCGGCTGGCATTTGCCGCAGGCGCTGGCGGCGGCGTCGTGGGCGCACATCGGTGCGCTGCTGTGGCTGGGCATCGCACCCACCTTCATTGGCTACCTCGCCTGGAACATGGCGGTGAACCGCGCGTCGGCGTCGCGGGTCAGCAGCTTCATCTACCTGTCGCCGCCGATCGCGCTGCTGATCGGCTGGCTGTGGCTGCACGAGGTGCCGAACGCGCTGATCCTGATCGGCGGCGCGGTCACCATCGGCGGCGTGGTGCTGGCGAACGCGCGGCGGCGTGCTGTGCCGGCAGCGATCGTCCCGGCCGCTCCGGCCGAGGCGTGCGAGCGATGCTGAGGGGCGCGTGATGGATCGTCTTTTCGACTTGGCGCGGCAGGCCGCGCAATTGGAACAGGCCTGGCGGTCGAAGCGGCTGGCGCGCGTCGGCGACGCCAGCCTCAAGCTGATGCGCATGGATGCGCAAGCCTATCCGGACGAAGTGCATGCTTACGCCGAGGGCCTGCTGGTGCTCGACGGCGAACTGCACCTGGATGTGGCGGGCGAGGCAGTCACGGTGGCTGCGGGCCAGCTCTACATGGTGCCGGCCGGCGTATCCCACGCGGTTCGGCCGGGCAGCCACGGAACCCTGCTGATCATCGACGCTTGAACGGCGCTCAGTGCAGCCGGGTGAGCCGCAGCACCTGCGGGTCGTCGGCGTGATCCAGCAGCAGGCGCCGCACGCGACCCTGCCAGGCCTGCGCGAAG
>DATCUT010000057.1:0-56781 GCA_036561785.1 Rhodanobacter sp. | reverse complement strand
CCGCCTGCAGGCGGCGCTGGCCGGGCAGGGCCGGGTCGCCCGGTTCGCCGGCGACGAGTTCGTGGTGACGGCGGCTGGCCTGTCGACGGAAGGCGCACACGCGCTGGCCGAGCGCCTGCGCGCCGCCGTGGCCGAACCGGTCGAGGGCAACGATTACCGGCTGCTGCTGACCGCCAGCGTGGGCATCAGCCATTCGCCCGATCACGGCACCGATCCGAACAACCTGCTGCGCCGGGCCGAGGCCGCGATGAACCAGGCCAAGCGGGAAGGGCGCGACCGGGTGGCCGAATTCTCCGTCGAGCAGATGCGCGACCTGGAGGACCGCCTGGTGATGGGCAACCAGTTGCGCGACGCGATCCGCCACGGCGAGCTGGAGCTGTATTACCAGCCGCAGTATCGCGCGGCCGACCAGCGGCTGACCGGCTTCGAGGCGCTGCTGCGCTGGAACAGCCGCCAGCTCGGCCAGGTCTCGCCGGCCCGCTTCATCCCGATTGCCGAGGCGCTCGGCCTGATGCCCGAGATCGGCGAGTGGGTGTTCGATGCCGCCTGTCGGCAACTGCGCGTCTGGCTCGACCGCGGCCATCGCGACTTCACCGTCGCAGTGAACGTCTCGGCGCAGCAACTGCAGCGCCACGGCCTGGTCGCGCAGGTCAGCGCGACCCTGCACCGGCACGACGTGCCGCCGGCGATGCTGGACATCGAGATCACCGAAAGCTCGTTCATGGAAAACGTGTGGCGTGTGCAGCGCACGCTGGCCGAGCTGAAGGCGCTGGGCATCAAGCTGTCGCTCGATGATTTCGGCACCGGCTATTCCAGCCTGGCGTACCTCAAGCAATTCCCGATCGACAAGCTGAAGATCGACCAGGCTTTCATGCACGGCCTGCCGCTGGACGCCGCCGATGCGGGAATCGTGCGCACCATCATCGCGGTGGCGCACGAACTGCACATGCGCGTGGCGGCCGAAGGCGTGGCGAGCCAGGCGCAGGCGGACTTCCTCGCCGCTGCCGGCTGCGACGAACTGCAAGGCAACCATCTCGGCCCGGCCATGCGTGTGCAGCAGGCCGAAGAGTGCTTCGGCCCCTAGCGAAGTAGAGCGTGTTCGGTTCGCGCAGGTCGGCCAACCGCTACCGGGTGACGCCGACTGCATCGCCGGGCAGACATCATTCGGCAAAAGGGTGACGGCGTAACCTGTACGAACGCCCGTCCCCATTCCCCGTTGGAGAACCCCATGCATATCGACCTGAGCAAGCGCCACGCCATCGTCACCGGTTCCACGGCCGGCATCGGCCTGGCGATTGCGCGTGGTTTGGCAGCGGCAGGTGCACAAGTGATCGTCACCGGGCGCACGCAGGCACGCGTGGATGAAGCGATCGCCGGCATCGCCGGTCAGGTCAGGGGCGCGCGCCTGAGCGGTGTCGCCGGCGACCTTGGCACGCGCGAAGGTGCGGAGAAGCTGGTCGCCGCGGTGCCGCAGACCGATATCCTGGTCAACAACCTCGGCATCTTCGAGCCGAAGGCGTTCTTCGACATTCCCGACGAGGACTGGCTGCATTTCTTCGAGGTCAACGTGATGAGCGGCGTGCGGCTGGCACGGCATTACGCGCAGGGCATGGCGCAGCGCGGCTGGGGCCGCGTGCAGTTCGTCTCCAGCGAGTCGGCGGTGCAGATCCCCGCCGAGATGGTGCACTACGGCGTGACCAAGACCGCCCAGCTGGCTGTGTCGCGCGGCCTGGCGGAAACGTTGGCCGGCACCGGCGTCACCGTCAATGCGATTCTGCCGGGGCCGACACGATCGGAAGGCGTCGGCGACTTCTTCGGCAAGGTCGCGGCGGAGCAGGGCGTGCCGCTGGAGCAGGTCGAGCGCGACTTCATCGCCACGCATCGACCGTCGTCGCTGATCAAACGGCTGGCCACGGTCGACGAAGTGGCCAATCTTGCGGTCTATCTTGCTTCGGAGCAGGCCTCGGCGACCACCGGCGCAGCGATGCGCGTGGATGGCGGGGTGCTGCGTTCGGTGGTCTGATTTTTCGCGAAGAGCCTTACCCCTCCCGAACTCCTCTGCGCGCAGGCGAGTGCGCCTAAAATCCCGGCCCGTGCAGGCCACAACTGGCTGCCATTGGCGTGGAAGCCTTGGCGAGGGCTTTGTCAGCGGCACGCCGGTTGGGTGCGTCGAACGCGATCGTGCCGCTGCTCAGGAAGGACCCCGCCGCGGTGGCACCGGCATCGGGGAGTGCACGCTCGAACTGCAATCGCTCCGGATCAGGCCGCGCCGGGATTCGAACCGGCATGTTCCTGCAGCGTGTGCAGGACGGCGATCGCCTGGTTGGCCGAGTCGACGGGCACGAAGAGGTGGTCGTGATACGCGGCCGCGATGACGTTGCAACTGATGCCCGCTTCGGCCAGCGCAGTCGCGACGGCGGCGGTCAGGCCGACGGCCTGCAGGTCGGAGTGCACGGTCAGGGTGATCCACGCGGCGCGAAACAGGATCGGAAGCCCCGCGTCACTGGCCTGCCGTTCCTCGACGATGAGCGTGAGTCCCTCGTTCTCGCGGAACGTGGCGATCGGTTCGACCCGATCCGGCACGCTGCCTCCGGGCAGCGAGACGAACGCATACACGCCGCGATTCAGCACGGGATGCATCGAGTGCAGCAGCTCGGCGAGGTTCGAGACGGCCTTGCTCATGACGGCTGATCCTTGAACCGGGCAACTGTCCCGACTGTGCGCGACGCAGGTGGTTGATCAACTTGACGGCCTGATCGCCCGGCTGGGTCGTGACACGACTTCAGATTACTTGAGAGGCGTCGCTGCACGCGATGGATTCTTGTGGAAAACCCGCCGCCAGAAAAACACCTCAAGGGCGAAGGCTGCTGCAAGCAGGGCGCCGCCCATGACGGGTGAGCCGAAGAAGAAAGGGCCTACGCCAGTTGCGTAGGCAACCGCTGCTCCGAGCAGCAGCGCAAGACCGATCAGATGCTTCATCGATATCTCCTTTGCTTGTTCAGGCCCGAGGCTGCAATCAAGTGGCGAAGCATTCGCCCGCCTGGGCGAATAGTCAGTTACCACCGTACCCGGGGGCGATCAGAAAATCAGCCACGGATTCCAGAACGACCTCCGGGTACCGCTCGGCGATGGCTTGCTCCATTTGCCCGCTGGAAGCAGGGTCAACAGTGCCAATCGCAAACGCGTCTTTTCGAGCCTGCGCACTTGGCCATTGCGCGTAACTGTACCAAAGCCCGTCACTGCCGCAGTGCAAGCGGGAGCTCAACGAACCTCGTTCCGAGCGCAACAGGTCCGACAGGTGTGACCAGGCCTCGATGAAAGAGGACTCCATGCCAGGGTGAAGGCGCCACCTGTACAGAACCGCGAATCCCGGACCCTTGGTGCTCAATTCTGGAGACATGGCTGATGACACCGGGCGCTGGAGTCAAGCGGCGCGCGGCTTTTCGCGCGTCCGCTCGGACGACTGGTTTGTGGCAGCAGTTCGTGGCGTGAGGCTGCATAGCTGCGGCTGCTTTGGACGGACTTGATGCGGTAGCCGGCAGCATCGATGGTAGCGTCTGGCCACGGAAACATGAGAAGGCGACAAAACTCTTTAAAGGTACGTTGCCAGTCGTTGAACGGTACAGGCACGCCAGACGCTTGAGACGAAATGCACAATGCGTCGAAAAGAGAAGAAAGAGAGAACGTGAGCGAAGGCTGCGCGGAGGAGTCGACTGCCGGACAGTGAGCGCGAGCCAGCGAGTCTAGTACTGCCATGTCGCGCATAGCCAATCCTTGCAAGAAAGTTTCGGGATGGCCAGATACAAGTCTTGCCGATTCTTGCGACATGGGTAACCTCTGCCACATAACGCCCAGTAGACACCATGTCGGGGCATATGCTCCCGATGTTCCGCCGCCTGTCGCTCCGGCGTCAAGCGAAGGAATGCGATACATCGGTCGATGTGTTGCCGCGGAGTGATGCCTTGGGTGCGGCCAATCCTTCGGGTGCTCATCGCGCTATTCGAGGTCGTATCACTTGTCACCGCACTTGGCGACATATGCACTGGCCTCAGTGCGCCGGGTGCCCGCGCTCCTGCATCAACCGCGTCAGCTCCGCCAGCAGGTCCGCGCGTTTTGCCGCGGCATCCAGCAGATAGACCTGAACGTCGTGCGCCGCGACGCTGGTGCGCAGGTTGCTGCCCTCGGCCACGTCGATTGCGGCGCCGCCGAGCGCCGGTTGCCAGCGGCCGGCCTGCAGGTAGTCGCTGATGTCGAACTGCGCTGCGGCGTCGCCCTTGTTGAGCAGTACCAGCGCGATCTGGTGCGTGTCGCCTTGCTGGTAGACGCGATAGAACGCAGCCTGGTCGCCGGCAAAGCGCAGCGGCAGCATCAGACCGCGTTGCAGGGCGGGGGTGTTTTCACGCAGTTGGGCGATGCGCTTGAGCTGCTGGTAGATCGGGCTTTTCGATGCGGCGTCGATGCGCTGCTGGCCGTAGTAGTTGCGGTTGCCCTGGTGCTCGGCCTTGCCGCGCTCGAAGCCGGTTTCGGAGCCGTAATAGATCGCCGGAATGCCGCGGGCGGTGAACAGCCAGTTGTTGGCGTCGATGAAGCCGTTGTCGCTGGCGTCCAGGCGCGCCATGTCGTGGTTGTCGTAGAAGGTGACCAGCTCGTACGGGTTCTGGTACGGGCCATTGGTGAGATACAGGCGGTCGAGCAGTTTGGCGTAGTCGCTGCCGGGGTGTTCGAACACGTCGGCGATGCGGCCGCGCAGCGGGAAGTCGAGCAGGCTGATACCGCCGTTCTGTGGCCAGGTGTACTGGCCGATGTTGTCGGGACTGTAGTCGAACGCCTCGCCGAACATGAAGAAGCCGGGGTGTTTCGCGCGGATGCGCGCGGCGAACTGTTTCCAGAACGCGGTGGGCATGTGGCTGATGGTGTCGATGCGGAACGCGTCGGCGCCCTGGTCGGCCCATTGGTTGTATGCGCCGACGAAGTAGTCCAGCACGGCGGGGTTCTGCTCGTCGTTGTTGGACAGCTGCACCAGGTCGTCGTAGGCGTGGTAGAAGCGGTGCAGCGGGTTGCGCGCGGGATCGAGCTGGTACGGCGGCAGGTTCTGTTCGTCGGCGATCAGCTTGCCCTCCTTGTCGTAGATCTGGCCGAACATCGGCTGCGCCTTCGGCATCGTGAAGGCGGGCGAGCCGTGGTTGGCGACGATGTCGAGCACGGTCCTCAGGCCGTGCGCGCGCATCTTCGCGGTGAACTGGGCGAAGTCGAGGCCCTTGCTGGGCAGGTGTTCGTCGAGCTGGTAGAAGTTGACGCCCCAGTAGCCGTGGAAACCGGTCTTGCCGCGGTCGGTGAATTTCGAGCCCCAGCTCACCGGGTCGCCGCCGGTGAACGCCTCGTTCGGGTTGTCCACGATCGGGGTGATCCACACCGCGCCGAAGCCCATGCCGCGGATGTAGCCGGCGTTGTCCAGCACGCCCTTGAAATCGCCGCCGAGGTAGCCGATGTTCGCGCTCTCGCCCTTCGGCGCGCCGGCCACCGGGATGTCGAAGGTGCGATGGGCGCCGCCCTGGTCGCGCTGATCGTTCGACGGATCGCCGTTGACGAAGCGGTCGGTCATCACGAAGTAGATCGCGTTCGACGCGAACGGCGCAGCGGTGCCGACGAATTCGGGCGCGGTGGTCGGCGTGGCTGCGCGCGCGAGGCCGCAGGCGAGGGTGACGACGAGGGCGGCAAGCAGGCGGAGTCTGGGCATGGTTCGGGTTCCGTGGAGCGGGACTCAGGCGTGTCTGGCTACGCAGCGGCTTCGGGTTTGGGCACGCGCAGCGTGCACAGGCCGGCGATGAGCAGGCTCACGCCGCCCAGGCCCAGCGCCCAGATCGGCTGGTTGTGGAAGAACAGCTTCAGCAGTACGCCCAGCACGCTGGCGGCGAGCAACTGCGGAATCACGATGAAGAAATTGAAGATGCCCATGTACACGCCCATCTTCGCCGCCGGCAGGTTGTCCGACAGCATCGCGTAGGGCAGCGAGAGGATCGACGCCCAGGCGAAGCCCACGCCCACCATCGACGCGATCAGCCAGTGCGGGTCGCGGATCACGAGGAACGACAGCAGGCCCAGCCCGCCCAGCCACAGGTTGACCAGGTGGCTCATGCGCAGCCCGCAGGCGCGCACCAGCAGCGGGATCGCGATGGCCGCCAGCACGCCCACGCCGTTGTAGGTGCCCATCAGCACGCCGGCCCAGTTGGCGCCCTCGTTGTAGGCCACGGACGTCGTGTCGCTGCTGCCGTAGAACGTCTGCGACACCGCCGAGGTGGTGTTGATCCACATGGCGAACATCGCGAACCAGGAAAAGAACTGCACCCAGTTGAGCCGGCGCATCGGCAGCGGCATGTTGTGCAGGTCGCCCATGATGTGGCGCAGCGCACCGTCGCTGCGGGTGCGGCTGAGCCACGCGAACAGCGCGCCGAAGCCGGCCAGGCCGCCGGCCAGCAGGTACAGCTCCTTCTCCAGCGCGAACCGCTGAATCAGGCCGAGCAGGATCAGCCCCAGCACCAGGAGCAGCGTGCCGATCTTCCACGCGCCGGCCACGCTGCCGGGTACCTCTTCGACGCGGTTGTCGGAGAACGATTCCAGTTGCTCCGGCGGGTACTCGCGGGTGCTGAGGATGGTCCACAGCATCGCCGCCAGCAGCACGAACGCGCCGGCGTAGAAGGCGTACTTCACCGAGTGCGGCACCTCGCCGGCCGGCGCCGTGTTGGCCACGCCGAAGTGGGTCAGCACGTAGGGCAGGAACGAGGCCACCACCGCACCGACGCCAATGAACACACTCTGCATCGCGTAGCCCAACGGACGCTGCGACGGCGGCAGCTGATCGCCGACGAAGGCGCGGAACGGCTCCATCGACACGTTGAACGACGCATCCATGATCCACAGCAGTCCCGCCGCGATCCACAGCGTGGGCGAATTCGGCATCGCCAGCAGCGCGACTGTGGCCAGCACCGCGCCGGCGAAGAAGTACGGCCGCCGACGGCCGAAGCGGTTCCAGGTGCGGTCGGAGTAGTAGCCGATGATCGGTTGCACGATCAGCCCGGTGAACGGCGCGGCGATCCACAGCACCGGGATCTGGTCCACGTTCGCGCCCAGCGTCTGGAAGATCCGGCTGACGTTCGCGTTCTGCAGCGCAAAGCCGAACTGGATGCCGAGGAAGCCGAAGCACATGTTCCAGATCTGCCAGAACGACAGCTGGGGTTTGGCGTTCACGAGCCTGGCGTCCTTCATGGAGTGCCCCGGCCGGTGGCGAGCGGAGCGATCAGCAGGGCGTGCACCTCGGCCTGGTTCAGCGGGCCGTCGCTGCCGCCGCTGCCGCCAGTGTAGTGGGCGAAGTGGGCGAGGTAGCTCATGTTGAATCCGTCGTCGAGGTCGAACCGGCAGGTGGCCCCGGCTTTCGCGCCGAAGCGACCCCAGGTGGACTGTTGTTCGCGCACGCTGTGCGGCATCACGATCGGCAGGCGCTGCTCCTCGCTGCCCGTGCAACGGATCACCAGCATCTTCACCGCGGCGGTGATGCCGGTGTTGATCGGGCCGTGGTCGTTCGCGTAGTCGAGCGCGACGCGATAGTTGCCGCTGGCCGATGCGGTCCATGTGCGCGGCCAGCTACCGGTGACCTTCGCCACTTCGCCCACGCAGGTGGCGGGGCTGTGCAGCGATTCGAGGCCATGCGCATCCAGGCGCGTGGCGCTGAAGCAGGCCAGGCCCGGTTGCCGCGCGAGATCGCCGTCACCGTCGACGCTGCCGTGAACCTGGCCGTTGAGGTAGAGCCGCACCTTGCCGTCGGTCGTGATTTTCCAGCCGTCGCCATCGGCACGCACCCGCGGCGCGGCAGGTGCGACGGGCGCGTACAGCGGTGCGTCGGTGCGCAGCGGCGCGTCCGGCACCTGCACCGCCTTGAGCGTTACCGTGGTGGCCGTGCCGCGTGTGCTGGTGCGATCGGCGACGAGCAGGTTGCCGGTGTACTTTTCCGGAAGCTGCAGGGTGATCCGGCGGTCGCGCAGGTCGAGCGTGATCGCGTGGCGCTGGCCGAACAGCATCGGCACCAGCGAGGTCGGCAGCTTCGGCTTCACCTGGCCGTCTTCGCCGAGACCGAACACGCCTTCGGTGACCACCGCGAAGTAGGCCGCCACCGACCACAGCTGGCGCGGCGAATTCACCACCGGGCCGCTGAGCTTGCCTTCGTCCACGTGCTGGCCCTGGGTGAGCAGCTCGTAGTTTTCCATGTTGGAACCGTAAAGCGCGGCGCCGCGCATCACCGACTCGATCTCGTGCGCGATGCGCGCCGGCTGCTCCGTCATGCGCGCGGCGCGCAGCGCGTACGCGCTGACGAACGGCCAGATCGCGCGGTTGTGGTAGATCGGCTGGTCGGAGCGCTCGGGCCAGATCACCGGGCTGCCCGCGGGCCAGGCCGGATAGTTCGCCAGCGTCTGCCGCGCGCGTTCGCCGTCGGCCACGTCGCTGGTGACCGCCAGCGCGATGCCGAGCAGGTCGTAGCTGTCGTAAGGCGTGCCGTCGCCGCCGATGTAGCTCATGTACATGCCGCGGTCGGCGCGCCAGAAGTGCGCGTTGATCGCGCTCTTCAGCGCGGCGGCCTGGCTGCGGTAGCCGGCCGCCGCCTTCGTGTCGTGCCGCCCGTCGGCCAGCGTGGCGGCCAGCTGCAGCGCCTGGTAGTGCAGCACGTTGGTGGAAAGCGCGTAGGACTGCGCGATGAAGGTCACCTCGTCCGCCGTCCACGCCGGGTAGCTCTGTTCGCGCCAGTCGAGGAAGGAGGTCTCGCCACGATAGAGCCCGAAACCCGGGTCGAACGCGTACTCGCGGTCCTGCGCCAGGGTGGCGCCGAGCGCCTTGTCGACGTCGCCGGCAAATGCCTTGTCCCCGAGCAGGTGACGCGCGCCGAGAAACCACACCACGCGGTCGGTGCTGATCGGCCAGCTGCCGCCGGAGCCGGTGTCCTGCATCGCGTACAAGCCCTGCGGCGCGGACGGAACGCGCACGTCGGACAGCTTGAACTTCAGCCCGTTGCGCGAGCGCGCCGGGTCGAAACGCCACAGGCCCAGGTCGATCGCGTAGGACAGGTCGCGCGTCCATACGTAAGGCCACTTCAGGCCGGTCACGAAGCACTGGCAGGGAATCGGCTGGCCGTGGTCGAACGCGCCGTCGCGGATCGCGCTGACCGAATCCAGCGCCAGGTCGTCCTGCGCCATCGCGAACAGGCCGTCGAACAGCACGCTGGCGGTCTCGCTGCGCAACGGCTGCGGCGCGATCACGCGCTGGCCGTACGGCCACGCCAGCGTGTAGTGGTGCTGCGCGTCGCGGCTGATGGCGACGTGCACGCCATGCCAGTCCAGCCCGTCCGTCCAGGTCGGCGCGGTGGCGCTGGTAGCCATGGCTGCGGCCAGCAGCAGGCTCAGCATGGTTGGGCCGCGTGGGGTGGAAGATGGTTGCTGTGGATCATCGAATGAATCCTCCGGCGCTGTTATGTCATGGTGCGGCCTATCCCGCATGTTTCGGCTGCAACATCGGTCACGCGCTGTGCCTGGATCGAATCCCCATGGTAGGTAGCGTCGCAATGCAGCAACCAGTGGTTGCATACGTATTCATGCGAATTGGCCGACCGTCCATGGCCGATGTATCGGCTGCGGCGGCGCTTCGACTTCGTTCGCTGGCGCGAACTACGCTCAGCGCGAACGGTGTTGGATCGCTCCCGCACACCCAAACCGATCACCCTGAGCGTAGGCCGCAAGGCCGAAGTCGAAGGGCGGACCGGAATGACGTTTCGACTTCGCGGGCGGCGGCTCTCGAACCAGGATCGAACTCAGTGCAGCTCCATCACCACCAACCCCTGCACCGGAATGCTGACGTCGATCTTGCCGTTGCTCAGGTCCATCGACTCGGGCGCAGCCAGCTTGCCGGCTTCGCGCAGCTGCACAATCTGCTCGCGGCTGGGAGAGCCAGGGCGGCCCATGCGGTCGAACGCGGCGACGGCGTTGCCGTGGGCGGCGTCCAGCCGCCACACGGTGGCGTGGGCACCGGCAGGCAGGTGTCGTACGTCGAGGCTGAAGTGCTTCGGCGTGCCGGCGGGTTCGCCGGGCGTATAGCTGGCGGTGTTGCCGACGGGCGGGGCGTAGTTCCACAGCGCGATGACCACGCTGCCGTCGTCGCGGCGGGTGACCAGGGCGGAGTCGGAGTTGACCATGAGACGCGTGTCGCCCAGCTTGTGCAGCATCGCGAACGCGTTGAACGCGGGCTTGGGAATGCGGTTGGCGGCGATCAGGCCGAAGCCGCCGTAGAACGGGTTGCGAACGATGCCCTGTTCCTCGAACACGTCGGAGAACGACCAGTAGCTCATCGCCTCGACCTTGCCGGCGCACAGACGGATGGTGTTGGCGATCCACGGGCCCATGAACACGGTGTCGGTGACGTTGGGCAGGTTGGCGTAGCTGGCGTTGTACTCGCTGAAGATCAGCGGCATGTGCGGATAGGGCGAGGCGGCGATTTCCTTGTGCACCTTGTCCACCGCGCGGCAGACCATGTCGGCGCGCGGGATCTTCTCACTGGTGTGGAACACGTTGTCGGCGGTGTCGTCGCCGTAGACATGCGTGCTGACGAAATCGACCGGCACGTTGTTCTTGTGCGTGTGCGCGAGGAAGTCGGTGGCCCACGCGGCCTGCGCGGTGGACGGGCCGCCCACGCGGATGCGCGGGTTCACCGCCTTGAGCGCGCGCACGGTGTGGTCGTACAGGGTGAAGTAGGTGGACTGCTGCGGCTTGCCGGCCCAGAAGCCGATGTTCGGCTCGTTCCATACCTCGAAGTACCAGCTGGCGACTTCGTCGATGCCGTAGCGTTCGACCAGGTGTTTCGCCAGCGCGCCGATCATCGCGTCCCATTCGGCGTAGTCCTTCGGCGGCGCGACGTTCGGGCGGTACCAGAACGCCTGCAGCGCGGCCGGGTCGGAGGTGAGTTCCGGCGGCATGAAGCCGAGTTCGACGAACGGCTTGAAGCCGTGCTCGAGCAGGCCGTCGTAGATCTGGTCGATGTAGGAGAAGTTGTAGGAGATCTTCCCCTGCGCGTCGCGCTGCACCAGGCCCACGTCGTGGTCGAGGATGCCGTGGAAGCGGATGTAGCCGACGCCGGTGGCCTGGTGCACGGCGTCCAGATCCTTGCGGTAGTCGTCGCGCAGCGCCAGCGACGCGCGGCCGGAGCCGAGCATCTGTTCCCAGAAATGCGGGAGGGGCGTGCCCTGCGCGCTGGCGTCGATATGCAGGCGGGTAGTTGTTGCCGGCGGCGCGGCGCTGGCCGTGCTGGTGAACAGCAGGGCGGCGGCGCAAACCGCCAGGGCCAGGTTTCGTAATCGTGCGGAAAAAGTCATGGCGGGATCCTGTTCGACGGCCCGGAAACGGGCCGGGCGAAGCCTGCAACCATCGGGATGTAAACGTTTACATCCCGATGGAGTTTCCTACACGTCGGGGACCCGAGTCCAGCCATCCGCCGCTGGATTCCGCAGGGTCCAAAGCGGTTTCCTCGCGGCGGCCGGCCTTACATGGCGAGCGTGATTTGCGCGGCACGCGCTGCGGCCACCCGTACATAGGTGACGTCGCCGTAGCGGTCGTGGCCGCGGGCCCAGCCTTCGCCACCGCTGTGCTGCAGGGCGTCGAGATCGGCGAAGGCTTTCAGTTGGTCGCCGACGCGGGCGGCCGCAGCGGCGTGGATCTTCAGCAGGTAGAAGCGCAGTGCCGGCTTGAAGCTGCCGCTCACGGCGCCGAGCTCCAGCTGCACCGTGTCGCCGCGGCGCTGCGCCGACAGCGGTTGCAGGAAGTACGCGCCGTGCTCGTAGTCGTAGCTGCTGCCGTCGTCGTCGTAGTAGTCGAACGTGCTGCGCTGCGAGGCGGGGAACACGTCGACGTCGAGCTGGACCAGCGGCTGCTCGCCCACGTAGTCCTCGGGCGGCCGGGTCGGGATGATCGCGCCGTCGCGGACGAACAGCGGGATGTCGCTCCAGTGCTTGCTGTCGATGGCGAGATGGATGGTCTGGCCGCCCTCGTAAACCTTGCCGCTGAACCAGTCGGTCCAGCGCCCGGCAGGCAGGTAGATGTCCTTCGCGGTCTGGCCCTGCACGACTACCGGCGAGGCCAGCAGCCAGTCGCCGAACAACCACGCGTCGACGTCGTTGCGCACGTTCGGATCCTCCGGCCAGTCGAACAGCAGCGGACGCACCAGGCCGATGCCGATTGCGCGGCGCACGTGCTCGTAGCTGTAGATGTAGGGAATCAGCGTGTAGCGCAGGCGGATCGCATCAGCCGCGGCCCTCTCCGCGAGCGGGCCGTACACCCATGGCTGGCGCTTCTGGCCGAGCTCGCCGTGCACGCGGAAGATCGGCGTGAACGCGCCGAACTGCACCCAGCGCGCGTAGTTCTCCGGCGTGGGCGTGCCGTTGCGGAAGCCGCCGCCGTCCATGCCCCATTGCATCGCGCCCACGTTGATCGCGCTGAGCATGCGCGCGCGCTGGCCGGCCATGCTGGCGAAACCGGTGTCGATGTCGCCGGACCACAGGCCATAGGCGTAGCGCTGCGAGCCGAGCCAGAAGTTGCGGTTGATCGACCACACGCGCTGGTTCGAGACGTCGCGCTGGCTGTCGTACAGCGCGCGCTGCATGTTCATGAACTCGGTATCGCTGCCGGTGGTGTCCGCCTCGTCGTTCCACCAGCCCACGATGCCGTCGTCGTAGCCGTACTTGATCGCCAGGTTGCCGAACCAGCGGCGCGCGGCGGCCAGGTCGAAGTCGATGTTCTTCACCGGCTTGTGCGAAAAATAATCGTCGCTGACTTCTTCGCCAGGCACCCAGAAATCGTGCGCGCTGGCGTAGCGTCCCTCCACCGTGTCGACGTGGATGCGCGGTTTCATGATGCCGGTCAGCTTGATCCCGCGGGCGTCCATCCGCTTCTTCAAGGCGCCGCTGGGACCGTCGGGGAACTTGGCCGGGTTCCAGCGGAACTCGCCGTAGTCGTCCTCGCCCCAGGCCTTCCAGTCGAAGTCCAGCGTGATGTTGTCGATCGGGATGTGCTTGGCGCGATAGGTGTCGACGATCTGCAGCAGCTCTTTCTGATCGATGCCCCACTGGCTGTTGGTGAAGCCCATCGCCCATTTCGGGAACAGCGGCGTGCGGCCGCTGAGCTGGGCCAGTGCGCCGAACAGCTGCGTCGGCGTGCCTAGCAGGATATAGACGTCCGTATCCTTGCGCAGGCTGCCGGCGCCGATCGTGCCGGGCTGCAGCGTGAACGTGGCACCGTCGCTGTCCAGCAGCACGCCGTAGCCGGCGCTGCTCCACACGAACGGCGCGCCGGCATGGCCTTGTTCGCCGGCGCTGGCCACCTGCTTGCCGCTGCGCAGCATGCCGGCGGAAGCATCCTCGGTGGCGTTGTAGCCGCCGATGCCGTACAGCGCGTCGGCGGCGGCGTGCTGCGCCTGCAGCCTGCCGTGGCGCAGGGCATCGACGTCGATGCGCAGCAGCGTGCGTTGCCGTGCGTCGTCGATGCGCAGCTGGCGATGCTGGCGATCCCAGTGGACTGTGGCAGCGGCGGAAGCGAGGCTCGCGCCATCGGCGTTCTGTGTGCCGCGTACCTGCGTGAAGTGCGTCGATGCGGCGGTGGGGTCGAGCACCAGTGCGGGTGCACCGGCATGGCGGCTGGGTTCGAAATGCACACGCACGACGCCGGGCGCGATGAAGTGGACGTCCAGCCGGTCGGCACCGAAGTCGATCGTGATGGCGTGGTCGGCGAGTTGGACCATGGGGGATGCCTGTGAAGTCGGCGCGGGAACGGCCGCAGCGATGCCGCCGGCCGGAGCCAGGGCGAGGCCAAGCCACAGCCAGGCGGCCAGGGCCGGGCCGGGTTTTGCGGTGCGGGTGTGTGGGATGGTCATGGCGGGCTCCTCGCGGGTCGCGGGTTCAGTCCAGGATGGCGCTGGCATAGGGCGGCAAGGTCAGGCGGCCGCGCCGCAGCGCGGTGCCGGCGCGGCTGTGCCGCAGCACGTGGCGGAAACGGGTGTCGCCCAGCGGCACCTGCTGCGGCTGGCCGGACAGATTGTGCAGCACCAGCACGTGGCTGCCGGCATCGTCGAGCTGCCACGCGGCGATGTGCGGGTTGGCCAGTGGGTGCGCAGCGAGCGTGCCGTCGCGCAGTGCGCCGATCTCGCGGCGCCAGCCGATCAGCATGGCGTAGTAGTGCAGCAGCGAATCGCCGGCCTGCTGCTCGGCCTCCACCGAGACGTCGGGGCCATCGCCGGCACTGAACGTTTTCCAGCGCGTCTCGCCGGCGCCGTGCGGATCGCGGTGCCAGCGCATCGGCTCGCGCAGGTCCGGGTCGGGCTTCTTCCCGCGCATGCCCAGCTCCTCGCCGTAGTAGACGAACGGTTGGCCGGGCAGGGTGAGCAGCAGCGCGGCGGCCATGCGCATGTGCTGCGGGTTGCCGTCGAGCTGGCTCATCACGCGTTCCTGGTCGTGGTTGGACAGGAACGGCGCGTCCACGCCGGATTTGCCGGCGACCCTGCGGTAGGCGGCGTCGGTGTGCGCGAGCAGCGCGCCGAGGTCGCCGGCGCGTTCGCGGCGCGCGCTGTCGATCAGCCGCGTCGCCAGCGGGAAGTCGAACACCGCATCGAGCGGCTTGAAGTAAGGCGCCAGTTCGTCGGCGGAGTCGCGGGTCACCTCGCCGACGAGGTAGGCCTGTGGATCGACCGCGGCCAGGCCCTGGCGGAATTCGGACCACCAGGCGAGGTTCTTCTTGAGCGTGAGCGGGTTGTCGGCGTCCGCCTTGAAGTCGTAGTAGATGTGCTGGGCGGCGTCGAGGCGGAAGCCGTCCACGCCTTTCTCCAGCCAGAACTGGCCGAGCTTGACCATTTCCTTGCGCACCGCCGGCGTGTCGTAGTCGAGGTCCGGCATGTTGCCGGAGAAGTCGCCCAGGTAATGCGCCGTGCCGAGCGCGTGCCAGGCTTGCGAACCGGCGGCGTCCGCGGCGTGCAGGTCGGTGTGCGGGCCGGCCCAGCTGTACCAGTCGTGGTACGGGCTGGCGGGATCGCGGGCGGCAATGAACCAGGGGTGTTGGTCGCTGGTGTGGTTGATCACCAGGTCGATGATCACCTTGATGTCGCGCCTGTGCGCCTCGTGCAGCAGCCGTTCGAAGTCGGCCATCGTGCCGTACTGCGGGTTGATGGCGTAGTAATCGGTGACGTCGTAGCCGTGGTAGCTGGGCGACGGATTGATCGGCATCAGCCAGATGCCGCTGACGCCGAGCGACTTGAGGTAGTCGAGCTTCGCGGTGACGCCGTTGATATCGCCGGTGCCGTCGCCGTCGGTGTCGTACCAGCTACGAACGAAGATCTCGTACCAGACGCCGGAAGATGCCGATGCAGCAGGAACGGCGGTCGCGGTCGCGGCCGGCGCAGAGCTGCCCAGCGCGAGCAGGGCGAAGAGCAGGGATGAAGCGAAGCATCGGATCATGGCTGGTCACTCCGGCCACGGCGGAACGCCGCGGCGCTCATGCGGCAAGGCTGCCGGCCGCACGCGCCACGAATTCGTGGTGCGGCGGCAGGGTGTTCTTCGCGCGGCCGACCAGGGTGCGGATGTCGGCGAGGAACCCATCCAGCTGCTCCGCGGTCAGCGCGTCGGCCAGCGGGTGGTGGCGCTCCGGCTCGATGCGCTGGCCCAGCAGCACCTGTACCCAGCCGCTCTCGGTGAACAGCTCGTCGCCCTCGCGGAAGACCATACCGGTGCGGCGGAACAGTTCGATGCGGCGCGCCAGCGCCGGCGGGATATCCATCGCGCCGCACTGCTGCCAGAACGGCGTATCGGTGCGCTCGGTGGCCTTGTAGTGCAGGATCAGGAAATCGCGCACGCGCTCGTATTCGAAGCGGGTCTGGCGGTTGTACTCGTCCACCAGCTGTTGCTCGCAGTGGCGGTCGGGGAACATCGCCAGCAGGCGGCTGACGCCGGACTGCACCAGGTGGATGCTGGTCGATTCCAGCGGTTCCATGAAGCCGGCGGCCAGGCCCAGCGCGAGGCAGTTGCGGTTCCACGCCAGAGCGCGCATGCCGGTGACGAAGCGCAGCGGGCGCGGGTCGCCCAGCGGCTCGGTCTCCAGGTTCGCCAGCAGCTGGGCGGCGGCTTCGTCGTCGCTGATGAAGCGGCTGCAATACACGTGGCCGTTGCCCACGCGGTGGCGCAGCGGGATGCGCCACTGCCAGCCGGCCGTGCGCGCGCTGGCCTGGGTGTATGGGCGCATCGGGCCACCCGGGGCGCTGGCCACCGCCAGTGCGCGGTCGCAGGGCAGCCAGTGCTGCCAGTTCTCGTAGCCGGTGTTCAGCGCGCCTTCGATCAGCAGGCCGCGGAAGCCGGAGCAGTCGATGAAGAAGTCGCCTTCGACGATCTCGCCATTGTCCAGCCGCAGCGATTCGATGAAGCCGTCGTCGGCGCGCAGGCGCACGTCCACCACCTTGCCTTCGGTGCGCTGCACCGCGCCCGGCGCGATGTGTTCGCGCAGGTACTGGGCGTAGCGCGAGGCGTCGAAGTGGTAGGCGTGGCGAATGCCGCCGAGCGGGCTGTCCGGCACGGTTTCCAGCGGCGCGAAGCGGTTCTCGGCGGCGGCCGCGGCGTTGAGCGAGTACGCCCACAGGTCCGGCGCGTCCGCGCGGCTGCGCTCCTGCACGGCGCGCAGCCAGTAGTGGTGGAACGGCGTCAGGCCCAGCGGCAGGCCGAGGTCGCCGAAGGCGTGCAGATAGGAATCGCCGAGGCGGCCGAAGCCATTGAGCTGCACGCCCAGTTTGTAGGTGCCGTGGGCGGCACGCAGCATGTCGTCCTCGTCGATGCCGAGGAAGCGGTTGATGTGGCGGATCTGCGGAATGGTGGCCTCGCCCACGCCGACGGTGCCGATCTCGGCCGATTCGACCAGGCGTATGGCAACACCCACTCCGAGAGCCTTCGCGAGCAGCGCCGCCGCCATCCAGCCGGCGGTGCCACCGCCGACGATCACGAGGCGGCGGATGCGGGGATCGTTCATGTCATGGCTCCTCGGCGTCCTGTCTTTGCTGCCGCGCCGCCGTCGCTGCGGATGCGCGGATCATGAAAAAAAGCCCCGCCGGAGAACACACAGCGGGGCACCTTGGGAAGGTAAGGTCGATACGGCTTACTGGAATTTGTACGAGACGCCGATATCGTAGCGGCGGCCGTAACGCTCCCACGTCAGCACCTGGCGCGGGTCGTTGTTCTGGTACGTGGTAAAGATCTTGTTGGACAGGTTGGAGCCCTGCACGATGAAGGTCAGGCCCTTCAGGCTGCCGCTGTCGAAGCTGTAGCTGACCTGGGCATCGTAGGTGCTGCCGCCCTGGATGGTCTGCTCGATGCGGGAAGCGCTGATGCCCGACACGCGGCCGAGGAAGCTCGACCGATAGCTGTCGCTGACGCGCGCCTCGAAGCCGTTGTGCTGGTAGTACAGCGTGGCGTTGGCGACCCACTTCGACAGGCCCGGCA
Source organism: Rhodanobacter sp. (assembly GCA_036561785.1). Classification (GTDB taxonomy): domain Bacteria; phylum Pseudomonadota; class Gammaproteobacteria; order Xanthomonadales; family Rhodanobacteraceae; genus Rhodanobacter. The sequence goes on along the minus strand of DATCUT010000057.1, from coordinate 39,230 downwards.
CGGTGATCGGCGTGCTGTTGCCGGGGAACACCAGCGAGCTCTTGGTGCGGTTGCCGGTGAGGATCGTGCCGAAGCCGTCGAGTGCCGGCGTGACCAGGTTGAACGGCAGGTTCAAGGTCAGCTGGGCGCCCTTCACGTAGCCGTGGCCGTCGTTGGTCGGGCCGGAGACGGTGCCCTGGGTGGTGCCCAACTGGGCCTGCTGCGTCGGCGTCAGGCCGAACGGCAGGAAGCTGCTGAAGTCGTACAGGTAGGCCGCGTTCGGGTTGATGTAGTCCTTCAGCTTGAGGAAGTAGCCCGACAGCGCGACGTAGCCGCCGCCGCTGCGGCACAGGTCCGAGGTCTTCGCGTCGGCGGCGTTGCATTCGTAGCCGTTGCCGCCGGAGAAGTAGTGCTCGTAGCTGACGTTGTAGTTGTCGGCCATGGTCGGCTTGAGCTTGGCGTTGCCGCCCGAGGCGCTGAAGTACGCCTGGTTCGGGTCGGTCGACTGCAGGCGCGTGATGTTGCCGCTCACTCCGAGGCTGGCGTTCATCTGGTCCATGCGCGGACGGGCCAGGGTGCGTGCGGCACTGACGCGCAGGTCGTCGTTGTCGGTGAAGCCGAAGATCAGGTTGGCGCTGGGCAGGACCTTGTTGTAGCTGGTGCTGCCCACCACCGGGATCAGCGTGATCGCGTTGCCGGTGATCGCGCTGCCCGGTGCCACGCGTTCACCGGTCGCACGCTGCGAGGTGTGCTGTGCCTGCACGCCGAAGTTGCCGCGCAGGCTGACGCCGCTGAGGTAGGTGTCGAGGTTGAACTGCACGAACGGGGTCAGCGTCTTCTCGCGCACGTTCCAGTTCGGCGGCATCGACAGCGACGAGCCGAAGGTGGGTACTTGCTGCAGGGTGCCATTGTCGATCAGGTCGAACGGGTTGTAGCAGAGCTGCGTGCCCACACCCATCCACGACAGCGGGTCGCAGGAGCTGCCGGTGAATGCGGCCGTGGTGACTGCGTTGCCGCCGCTGATGGTGCCGCCGCCCAGGGTCAGGAAGCTCTGGTCGATGTGGTAGGTCTTGTCGCGGGTGCTGTGCGCCACGCCGAACTCCATGCTGGAGAGCGGGCCGCTGGAGAAGCTGCGCTCCACGCTCAGGCGCAGGTTGGCCAGGTAGTCCACGGTGTGCGGCGCGTTGATGAAGCCGGCCTGCACCACGTCGTTGCCGCCGCCCCAGCCCTGCGGGTCGGTCAGCACGACGCCATTGGTGTAGTCCAGCGACGGGTCGACGTAGAACAGGCCGTCGTTGCGCTCGGTGAAGCCGAGGGTGTCGGTGGCGCCGTTGGCCGTGGTGAAGCCGGTGCCGGAGTAGCTCTCGAGGTTGATGTCGCGGCGGGTGGCACGCGAGTAGTTCGCGTCGAGGTCGGCCGTCCAGTTCTCATTGATGGTGAACTTGTTGTCCCAGTTGAAGTTGTAGACCCGGGCGCTGGTGCTGTTGTAGTCGTTGCGGATCACCGGCTTGACGTTGCCGTAGGTGCCGCTGGTGACCATGCCGTTCTGCACCGTGCCGCCCGGCTGCAGCTGCGCGGAGCTCCACCACAGCGGGAACTCCATGCCCTTGGCCTGCTGCACTTCCTTGAAGTTGTCGTAGGTGAGGTCGACGGTGCCGGTGTAGTGCTCGTTCGGCTGCCACTGCACGGTGGCCAGCACGCCGCGACGCTTCATCGTGTCGGAGATGCCGTAGTTCTTCGCGCCGCCGATCACCGCGTTGCCGTCGTTGTCGTCCGGGTAGCCCCACGGTCCCTGGTGCTGGATCTGCGAGGGGTTGGATTCCAGGTCCACGCCCAGGGTGACGCCGATGGTGTGGTCGGCGAACTGGTTCACCCACACGCCGTTGAGGTTGTAGCCCCTGTCGCTCACGCCGGGGCCGCTCGACAGCTGGGACATGTCGTTCCAGACGTAATGGGCGTTCAGCGCGGCCTCGGGGCCGCTCTTCTCCAGCGGGCGGATGGTGTGCATGTCGACGGTGCCGGCCAGGCCCTGGCCGATCAGCGCGGCCGACGGGGTCAGGTGCACCACCACGTTGTCGAACCAGCTCGACGGGTACTGGTCGAACTCCACGTCGCGGTTGTTGGACGTGGAGACCTGCTGGCCGCCGTTGACCAGCGCGGTGGAGAAGTCCGGGCCCAGGCCGTGGATGGTCAGCACCTGCGGGCGGCCGCTGATGGTCTGCACGGCGAGGCCGGGCAGGCGGCCGAGGGTGTCGGCGATGCTCACGCCGGGCAGCTTGCCGACCTGTTCGGCCGACACGGCCTCGACGATGGTGCTGGCATTGCGCTTGAGCGCGGTGGAGTTCTCGATGCTGCTGACGAAGCCGTTCACCTCGACGGCCTGCAGCTTCTGCGTCTTGCGCTTGCCGTCGGTGTTGGCGTCCTTGCTGTTCTTGTCGGTCGACGACGGCTGGGCCTGATCTTGCGTGTCCTGCTGCTGGCTGGCCGAGGGTGCGGTCCCGGCATAAGCCGTGGCGCACACGCCAAGGCACACCGATGCAATCGCCATCGCCAGCACGTTATGTTTCAGAACCATGTACTCCCCTCCCACAAAGGTGTGTCGCCGTCGATCTCGGTTGTTGGACTCCCCCCGCGCTTCCGTCGGCGACGACCGTCGGCAGGTGCGCTGCCGAGATTTTCGGCGGCGTGTTTGCATGGTAGGCCGGCATTTCCGCAGTGAAGCATTTTCTGCATACGTATTCATGGCGGGCGCCCTGGTGCGCTTATCGCATTGCAGCATCGCGTGTCCGGAAGGCGGGTGCCGGCGGCGCGGGCCGCGGTGTGACTCGACATGGGCGCATGACGCGTGAACCACCGCCGGCACGCCGCGCACGCGGCATGCCGCGACTGCAGCACGAATGAATACGTATGCACATCCGTGCTGGTCGCAACGAGGCTGCGGCTAAGCTGATCGGCATTCAACGACGGGCGGTCGAATGTGCCCGCCTCATGCTGCGGGGACACGTTCAAATGAGTGATGCACCCTGGTGGCGCGGAGCCGTCACCTACCAGATCTATCCGCGCAGCTTCCTGGATACCGATGGCGATGGCGTGGGCGATCTGCCGGGCATCATCGAGCGGCTCGACTACGTGGCCAGCCTCGGCGTGGACGCGATCTGGATCGCACCGTTCTTCCGTTCGCCGATGGCCGACTTCGGCTATGACATCGCCGATTATCGCGACGTCGATCCGCTGTTCGGCACGCTGGCCGACTTCGACGCGCTGCTGGCGAAGGCGCATCGCCTCGGCCTGAAGGTGATGATCGACCAGGTGCTCAGCCACACCTCGATCGAGCATGCCTGGTTCAGGGAAAGCCGCGAGAGCCGCGACAACCCGAAAGCCGACTGGTACGTGTGGGCCGACGCGCGCGAGGACGGCAGCGCGCCGAACAATTGGCTGTCGCTGTTCGGCGGCTCGGCCTGGCAGTGGGAGCCGCGCCGCGGCCAGTACTACCTGCACAACTTCCTCGCCTCGCAACCTGATCTGAACTTCCATCACCCCGAGGTGCGCGCGGCCATTCTCGACAGCGTGCGCTTCTGGCTCGACAAGGGCGTGGACGGCTTCCGCCTGGATGCGATCAACTTCTGCTTCCACGACCGCGAGCTGCGCGACAACCCGCCCAAGCCGAAGGAGAAGCGCGTGGGCCGCGGCTTCAGCCCGGACAACCCGTACGCGTTCCAGTACCACTACTACAACAACACGCGGCCGGAGAACCTGGCCTTCCTCGGCGAGTTGCGCGCGCTGATGGACCGCTACCCGGGCGCGGCCACGCTGGGCGAGATTTCCTCGGAGGATTCGCTGGCGACGATGGCCGAGTACACCCGCCCCGGTCGCCTGCACATGGGCTACAGCTTCGAGCTGCTGACCGACGACTTCAGCGCCGCGCACATCCGCGGCACGGTGCAGGCGCTGGAAGCGCAGATGACCGAAGGCTGGCCGTGCTGGGCGATCTCCAACCACGACGTCGAGCGCGTGCTGACGCGCTGGGGCAGGGATCAGCCCTCGCCGCAACTGGCCAACCTGCTCACCGCGATGGTCTGCTCGCTGCGCGGTTCGGTATGCGTCTACCAGGGCGAGGAACTGGGCCTGACCGAGGCCAAGCTGCCGTATGAGGCGCTGCAGGATCCCTACGGCATCGCGTTCTGGCCGCAGTTCAAGGGCCGCGACGGTTGCCGCACGCCGATGCCGTGGAACGATGCCGACGCGCACGCCGGTTTCAGCCGCGGCATGCCCTGGCTGCCGGTGCCGCAGGAACATCGTGCGCTGGCGGTGAGCCGGCAGGACGCCGCCCCGCATTCGGTGTTGAACGGTTTCCGCGCCTTCATGCGTTGGCGCAAGTCGCAGCCTGCGCTGCGCTGGGGCGACATCGCGTTCATCGACACCGCCGAGCCGGTGCTGGCATTCACACGCCGCCGGGACGGGCAGACCGTGCTGGTGGTGTTCAACCTGGCCGGAACGCCCATCGACATCCGCCTGCCCGCGTCACTCGGCCAGCCGCGTCCGCTGGACGGCCATGGCCTGCTGCAGGGGCATTTCGACGGCGGCCAGTTGCGATTGCCCGGCTACGGCGCCTGCTTCGCCAGCGTGGAATGATGGCGCGGCGCTGGCTTATGCGAAGCCTTCTGTGCGGCGTGCTGCTGGCCGGCAGCGTGCCGGTGCTGGCGTCGAGCGAAACCGGCGTGGTGCGACTGCAACTCGATGCACCGGCGTTCGCGCCGGAGAAGATCGCGGTCACGGTGTATCTGCCACCGGATTACGGCTACGCCGCGGCGCGCCGCTATCCGGTGCTGTATGCGAACGACGGCCAGGACATGGAGGCTGTCGGCCTGCAGCCGACCCTGGCGCAGCTGTATCGGGACAAGGCGATCGAGCCGGTGATCGTGGTGGCGGTCAGGATGCTCGCCGATCGCGCCAGCGGCTACGGCCTGTCCGACCGCGCCGCGGCACGCAGCCTGGTCGGCGGTTCGCCGATCGGTCCGATCGGCACGCGCGCGCAGGATTATTCCGCCTGGGCCGCCACGGCGCTGGTGCCGTATGTGGACGCGCACTACCGCACGCGCAAGTCCGCGCGCGGGCGCACGATGCTGGGCTGGTCGCTCGGCGCGTTGAACGCGTTCAATCTCGGCTGGCAGTATCCGGAGGTGTTTGGTCGCATCGGCGCGTTTTCGCCCTCGTTCTGGCTGGCCGCGGATCGCAGCAGCGCCACGGCGGTGCAGCACACGCGGCTGGCGCAGGCGATGGTCGATCGCGGCCGCAAGCGCGCAGGTTTGCGCATGTGGTTCGCGGTGGGTACGGCGGAGGAAACCAAGGATCGCGATGGCGACGGCATCAACGATACCGTCGACGACACGCAGGACCTGCTGCAAGGCTATCGCGGCGCCGACGGCTTTCGCCTGCGCGGGCTGAAGCAGCTCGGCTATGCGGTCAACATGGATGTCGCGAAGCATCCGTCGCGTCACGCCGACGCCACGCTGTTCCTGCTGCCTGGCGGCGTGCACAACCAGGCGTCATGGAAGCGGATGCTGCCGGTGTTCCTGCGCTGGGCCTACGGCCGGCACCGGAAGGGGCTGTAGGAGCCCGCTGGCGGGCGATGCTTCTGCTCCGGGGTTCAGAACAAGAGCATCGCCCGCCAGCGGGCTCCTACATATAGGTGCCAGGCCTCGAACTTATTTCCGCTCGGCGGCGCTGGCGTCGCGGATGCCGCGGAATTCGGAATCCTTGCCCCAGTCCGGCCACTGGTCGGAGTTCGCCAGGTCGTGGCCGACGATGTAGAGCAGCTGCAGGTCGCGCGCCATGCCGGTGAACGGCCAGTTGGCCTGCCATTCGTCGGCGGGCTGGTGGTAGCGCTTGGCGGTGTAGTCGTCTTCCGCCGCCTTGCCGGCGGCGAGGCCGCCGTCGATCCAGTCGTTGCCCGAGCCGAACGAGATCGCGGGCACGCCGCGTTTGGCGAACGAGAAATGGTCGGAGCGGAAGAAGTGGCCGGCCTCCGGCTTCGGGTCTGCGGTGTAGACCACGCCGTGCTGCTTCGCCACCGCGACCAGGTCGTCCAGCAGGCCGAGTTTCGCGCTGCCGGAGATGGTGAAGTTGCGCGCCGGGCCGTGCGGGTCGAGCGCGTCCATGTTGATCACGCCCACGGTGGTGGCCAGCGGGTACAGCGGGTTGGCGGCGTAGTACTCGGAACCGAGCAGGCCCTTCTCCTCGGCGGTGACGTTGAGGAACACCACCGAGCGCTCGGGCTTCGGCCCCTGCGCGAACGCACGGCCCATCTCGATCAGTGCCGCGGTGCCGGTGGCGTTGTCGACGGCGCCGTTGTAGATGCGGTCGCCTTTCGCGTCGGGCGCGCCGACGCCGAGGTGGTCCCAGTGGCCGCTGTAGATCACTGTCTCGTCCGGGCGCTTGCTGCCCTCGACGCGGCCGACGATGTTGTGCGAGGTGATCACTTGGGCATCGACCTTGAAGTTCGCCGACAGGCTCTCGCCCTTCAGCACCACCGGCTTGAACGCGCGCGTCTGCGCCTGCTTCTTCAACGCATCGAAATCCAGCCCGGCGTGTTTGAACAGCTGCACGGCCAGGTCGCGCTGGATCCAGCCTTCCAGCTCCGGGTGTGCCGCACCCGGTTTGTCGCGCACGATGTCGAACATCGCGTTGGTGTTGGAGTTCTTCACCGTGGCCCAGCCGTACGAGGCCGGCGCGGTCTCGTGGATCACCAGCATGCCGAGCGCTCCCTGTCGCGCGGCTTCTTCGTACTTGTAGGTCCAGCGGCCGTAGTAGGTCATGGCCTTGCCGCCGAAGTCGCCGTGGCCGGTCTCGAAGTCGGGGTCGTTGACCAGCACCACGGCGATCTTGCCGTGCAGGTCGACGCCCTTGAAGTCGTCCCAGTTGCGCTCCGGCGCCTTGACGCCGTAACCCACGAACACCAGCGGCGCGTTGGCGACCGCCACCGTGGTCGAGCCGTCCATCGGCGCGCGCACGGCAATCTGCTCGCCCTGGGTCAGCGTTTCATGTTTGTCGCCCAGGCTCAGTTTCAGCGCGGGCGTGCCCACGATCTGGCTGCGCCGCAGCGGCACCGCCTGGGTCCAGCTGCGCTTGCCGTCCTTGAGGTCGCCGCCGGGTTGCAGGCCGGCGGCCTTCATCTGCGCCACCACGTAGTCGATGGTCTTCGTCTCGGCCGGCGTGGCCGGACCGCGGCCCTCGAAGGCATCCGAGGACAGCGCCTTCACTTCGGCGGACAGCCGCTGGGGGCTGAAGGTCGGCGTGTCGGCGGCCTGCACGGCCGAGCATGCGGCCATGATCAGGGCAGAAAGGAGCAGTCGCTTCATGGGCGGTCACCTGTCGGGGGGAAGGAATTCCCCCCGATGGTAGTGAGCATCCGCCTGCCGGTCCATCCGGCGCCGGGCAACGTGTTCCTAGTAGATGCCGACCACCTTGCCGCTGGTGGCATCGACCTTCAGTTTGACGCGGTTGCCGGCAGGGTTGTCCGCCTTGGCCTTCCACATGCCGTCCTCGAATTCCACGTCGTGCACGTTCGTATAGCCCTGGGTTTCCAGCGACGCACGCACGTCCTGCTTGCTCAGCTGCGACACCTGCTCGTCCGGGTACACCTGGCCGGTCCTCGCGTCGATGCGCAGGTTCACCCGCTCGCCGTTCGCGCTTTTCGCCTCGGCGTACCACATGCCGTTCTTGAACTTCAGGTCGTGCACCTTGGTGTAGCCCTGTGCGGTGAGCTGGCTGTGCACCTGCGGTTCGGTCATGGCCTGCTGTGCCGTTGCGGCAGCGGAGACTCCCAGCGCCAGCGTCCCCAGCGCCAGAGTGAAAGTCAGTGAAGCGAGCTTGTTCGTCATGGGGGAGCACCTCGTTGCCTGTGGAAGGCCCGAGTCTTGAGCAGGCCCATTCAACCCGCAGTGAACGCGGACCGTCGCGGCCGGCTGCCGTTCAGGCACATGACTTTTGCGTCAACGATTTCTGGCCTGGGTGCCCCCGGCCGTGCCGGGTTGTCCCCCAGTTGGTTATAGTTCGAACTGGTTCGGAGGCATGGGGTTTCGATGAGCGATCGTGGTCAGACACCGTTCCGCTCCGGCGAACGATCTTCAGGACCGCAGGGCACCCGGTTTTTTTCCACCGAGGCATTACGGCAATACGCCAGCGATGCCGGAGAGAGGGTGGATGACCGGGCCAGCGTGCACGAGCCGGTGCTGGAGGGCAGCAGCCCCGGCATCGAGGGGCGCCGCTTCACGCTTCGTCCGGGCCGGCAGGCCATCGGCCGCCGGGTCGACAACGAGATCGTCGTCGACGACCTCAGCGTATCCGGCAACCATGCCTGGATCACCAACCAGCAAGGCCGCTGCGTCATCGTGAATACGTTGTCCACCAACGGCACGTTCGTGAACGACCGGCGCATCCACGAGGTGGCCTTGCGCCACGGCGACCACATCCGGCTGGGGCAGGCGGAGTTCGTGTTCCTGACCCGTGAGCGCGACCTGCCGAGGCCCGCATCCCGACGCTGGATCGGCGCGATCCTGCTGCTTGCCGTGCTCGGCGCCCTGGGCGTGCTGGCATGGTGGTTCCTCGGGTCGCCGTGAGCGAGAGCGCCATTCCGCAGCAGGTCGGCCGCTATCGCATCGAGGGCATCCTCGGCGAAGGCGCGATGGCCGTCGTCTACGCGGGTTTTGATCCGGGCATCGAGCGCAAGGTGGCGATCAAGTGCCTGCACCGGGAGATTGCCGCCGATCCGGCCTACCGGCGCCGGTTCCTGATCGAGGCGCGCGCGGCAGGCCACCTGACCCATCCGCACATTGTCACGATCTTCGACGTCGGCGAGACCGACGACGGCCGCTCGTACATCGCGATGGAGCGCCTCTCGGGCGAGACGCTTGCCAGCGCGGTCAGCCGCGAGGGGTTTCCGTCGCTGCCGGTGATCATCGACCTGGTGGGACAGCTCGCTGCCGCGCTCGACTATGCGCATGCCCGAGGCGTCCTTCACCATGACGTCAAGCCCGAGAACATCATGCTGGCCGATGGCTGGAGCTACGCCAAGATCAGCGACTTCGGCATCGCCGAACGTCGCGGCTCGCCACGTGATGTCGACGGCTTGCCTGCGGAAGTCGGCGGCACGCCGGCCTACATGGCGCTGGAGCGCCTGCGCGGCGAACGCACCGACGCGCGCAGCGATTTGTTCTCGCTGGGCGTGGTGCTGCACTGGCTGGTCACCGGCAAGCTGCCGTGGCCGGACATCGGCAACGTGCAGCAGCTGGTCAGGAAGCGCCTGCGTTCGCCGCGCCCGCCGATCCGGCCACGCGACCCGGCCACGCCGTCGATCCTGATCAGCATCGTGCGCACCTTGCTGGCGCCCACGGCGGAGTCGCGCTACCAGCGCGGCGCGGAAGTCATCGACGACCTGCGCCTGGCCGCGCGCGAGTACGAGCGCGAACGCGAAAATCCGCTGGCGACCCGCATCATTTCATTGCGCCTGCGCTGGGCCAGCAGCCTGGGCGCCATCCTCAGCCTGGTGCTGATGCTTGGGCTGGCTGCGATCTACGCCAAGCAGAGTGCCGCGGTGACCGGCGTGGCGCTGGATTTCGGCAGCTCGATGGGCCGCATGATCGCCAGCGAATCCGCCGAGAACCTGCTGCTCGACGATCATGCCGCCACCCGCGCCCTGGTCACGGACATCTCGCGCAACCAGCAGATCCACTACCTGGCGATCGCCGATCGTGCGGGCGACATCATCGCCAGCACGCGGCGAGAGGAAGTCGGCCACAAGCTGCTCGCTCCGCGGGGAACGGAATACCTGCCGCGACCGGACGATATCCAGAGCTATCTCAGCCGCACCGCGGGCGACCGCGAGCAGGGCGGGATGCTGCTGTTCGACGTGCCCATCCATTACCAGGCGAAGACGGTGGGCGACCTGCGCCTCGGGATCAGCAATGCGGCCTTGCGTGCGGCGCAACGGACCACGCTGTGGGTGATCGCCGTCGTGCTGGTGCTGACCCTGGCGGCCGTCGTCGGTGCGGCCTACTGGCTGTTCCGCCGGCCGCTCAATACGCTGGACCTGCTTGGCGATGCGCTGCTGCGGGTGGCGCGCGGCGATTATCGCCATCGGATCCGGCTGGCTCGCCGCGATGAGCTGGGCCGGCTGTTCGCCGCCTTCAACCTGATGAACGGCGCGCTGCAGGCCCGGCAGCACCGGTCGGGGGAGCCCACGCCGGCGAGTGCCGGTGCGGACGTGACGCAGCCGACGCAGATCATGTCGGCGATAGCCGACGAAGGCAGCACTGGCGAGTACTGAGTCAGTACTGCTTGAGCCGCTGCTTGAGCTCTCGCGCGCGGGTGCGGTAGACGATCGCCGGTTCGTAGTCCGGCGCGATCGCCAGCACCCGATCCCACAGCGCGATGGCCTGGTCCAGTTGCTGGTCGCGATACAGCACGATCGCGCGCTCGTGGTACGAGTCCAGCAACTGCGTTCGCAGCGTCGTCGCTCCGGCTCCGGCCGGTTTCAATTGCGGGTCGATGGCCAGCGCCTGGTCGAGGCGGGCCAGCGCCTGATCCTTGTGTCCCTGGCCGAGCAGGGACACGCTCTCGCTCTGCAACCGGCGTGCCTCTGCCGCCGACGATTCGGTACCGCGCACGATCGCCGTCGGCATCATGGTGGCGGCCGGCATCGCGCCTGCAGCTGCGGTGTCGGTTGCGGCAGACAGCGGCATGTGCAGCGTCTCGCCGGCGCGCAGCATCGAGGGATTGGTCGAGCCGTTGTAGCGGGCCAGGATCAGGAACCGGTTCGGGTCGCCAAGATAACGGCCGGCCAGGGTGCTGTAGGAGTCGCCCGGCTGCACGACATGCGCGCGCCAGCGTTCGCCCAGCACTTGCCGTGGATCGGCGGTGAGCTGGCGCAGCATGGCCTGCGCCGCACGGTCGCCGGGATGCTGTTTCAGATAGCGCCGCAACGCTGTCTCGCCCTCGGCGTAGTGACCAAGCTGAAGCTGGTTGCCGATGATCGCAGCCAGCGACGGCTCCCGGGACGTTCTTGCCGGTGCCGGCGATACTGTCCGCGATTGCGATGGAGTGACCACCACTGAAGAGTACCCACGCGGCGGGGCGCAGCCGCTCATACCCAGCGCAGTCAGTGCCACGGCAATCAACAACGCCCGAGTCCGCGGCTGCCGGCCGCTGGCGCCAGGCGGCAGTGCGTGGATGTCGATTTGCATGCTCATCGTCCGGCAGTCCCCTGTTGCAGCATCCATCCCGGAAGGGTGGAGTGCACCGTCGGCAGCGCAGTATAGCTTCGGCCAGCGGTACTGCCGTGGGGTGGCCGCACAGTTTGGGGCACGGGAGACGGGTCCGCCCCGGTGCACCTACGACTTGCGCGTCCGCCGGGGTTTCGCCTGCGCCGCCACGATCAGCTGCTGCAGGTAGGCAATGCCTTCCTCCTCCGGGAAGAACGCCACCACGTCCGCCACGCTCAAATTGTGCCGGTTGCGCAACACCAGGAACTCCTCCCGCGCCATCGCCAGCCGCTGCGCCGCCGCGGCTTTCTTGCCGAGCGGCTTGGCCGGCTGCTGCTTCTCGACCTTGCGTTCAAGCTTGGCGAGCTCTTCCTGGAACTGGCGGAAGTCGTATTTCTGGGTGGTCATGAAGTAGGGACACTATCGATGGGTGACCCGATTTTCGCACGTCGGTGCGCTGCGGCGCAGACGCGGCGTGTTCGGTGCCGGTCATGCCCGCGTGCCGGCAGCGCTGCCTTCGTTTGAGGCCGGTGTCAGCCCGCCCGGATTCGAACCAGGGCGAAGCGCGGACGGCGCACGCGGCCGGTCGAGATCGAACTGCAGCGACGGCGCATCACGGCAGGATGTGGCACTCGCCGCGGAACCGACGGCTCAGGCCGTCACCCGTTGCCTGCCGCGGCGAGGCAGCGGCGCAGGGGCGTTGTCCCGCGAGTCGCGTGCGGCACTGTAGGCTTGCGAAAAAAGCGTGGCGAATCGTTCCCCTGAACCCGCCGGGCGTTGTGGCGTGGAGGCCGGGTCGTTCCGCACGACGGTGAGGCGGAGGGGTGCCTTGGTCGGGGCCGGCGGTGCGTCGGCCTCGTTGGTGCAGCGTGCCAATGTCTCGCGGCATCTTGCATAGCGCTGCCGCAGCCGGTCGGCCAGCAGCCGCTGTGTACTGCCTGCGATGTCCTGCTTGAAATCTTCATCCATGGCGGCTTCTCGAAAGAGAACCCAAAGTGGTTCGATGCATGGCAAAGCAGCATCCGTGCCAATACCTGCAATTGTGATAACGATCACGCAATGGCGCGGATGGAACATGGTAAGTGCGCGCCTTGCGCCGCGGTGCGGGCGCTGCCTGGAGTCGCGGAGCGGAGTGCTGTCCGTCCCGCCGATGGATGATCGGCGCTACAAAAAGTTGTCGGCGAGTGACCCATAACGACCAGGTGCCACGGTCGCAGCCTGCGGACTGCCATTCGCGACCGGTGGGGCGTAGAAGGTGGCGCGGTCGGGTGTGTCGAGCGCGACGCCCGCTTCACTTCTTGTACGACCCCACCGCCAGATCATCCAGCCCCACGCGGCTCAGCAAGACCTGATAGTGGGGATGCTGCCGGACAGGCTTCAGCCGGGGATCATTGCGCAGGAAGATGAGACAGTTGGAGCGCTTGGCGACGGCCTCGTCGAGCAGGGCCATGGCGCGCTCGGTGTCGCCGATGCTGAGATACGCAACGGCCGACTCATACGGGCATACGTAGGTACCCGCGCTTGCGGCCTTCTCCAGCAGCGGGAGCACCTTCTGCTTCTGTCCCGCATAACCGTACGCCTGTGCAAGCATGATCAACGCGACGGGCGACCCGTCCAGTTCTGCGCCACGCTCCGCAAGCTGCACAGCCCTTGCATAGTCACCGGCGATATAAGCCCCAACGCCTGCGCCTGAAAACAGCGGCCCGATGTCCGGGTGTTGCTGCATCTTCTTGTCGACCCACTCTCGTGCGGCCTTGCTTTCGCCCACCATGAACAGTGCCCAGTTCCCCCAATCCGCCATTTCCGTGTTGAGCGGATCGAGGCGCTCGGCCTCGGCCAGCGCGCGCTTGACCTTTTCCGCTTCGCCGAGCCCTGCGTAATACAGCGCAAAACCCAGTTCCGTCTGCGCAAGCGTCGGGGCGCTTCGCTTCGCCTTGTTCAACGCGATCCAGGCATCCTTCCAGCGCCAGGCCATCACATAGGTCAGGCCGAGCGAGGACCACGCCTCGGCAGAATCGGGGCGCAACCCCTGCGCTTCGGAGAGCGAATCGACCACACTCTGCAGCATGTTGACCGGCGGCTCGAAATACGCAAACAACTGGCGGTAGGCGTCGCTCCTGGCGATATAGGCGTCGAAGAACCCTGGGTCGAGGGCGATGGCTTGATCGAAGAGCTTTATCGCCTGCGGCAGGGATTCATGGCCGAGCAGGTCCAACTGGTAGCGTCCCGCCACGTACGACTCGTAGGCCTTGAGGTTGACGGTGGGGAACTCGTCCAGTGCGCGTTGCTCCTCCGCAAGGATCGCCACCTCCAGCGAATCCGACACCGCGGCGGCGATGGCGGACTGCATCGCGAAGAGATTCGTGTCGTCGGTACGGCCCTGATAGTCCTTGTCCCAGACGACGAGGCCCTTGTTCAGATCTTCCAGTTCCGCGGTGATGCGCAGTGCGTTGCCTGCCGAAACGCTGACCACGCCATCGAGCACATATTGGACGTCGGGCAACTGGCGCCGGATATGATCGCGCGCCTTGTTGTCCTTGAAAGTAAACGCCGACGGCGTGGGCACCACTCTCAGGCCGGATATCTTGCGCAGGTTGCGGATCACTTCCCGCGTGACCTGATCCGCGAAAGGGCGCCAGGTTTCGGGCGCATCGCCGGACACATCGAAGGGAACCACGACGACGTAAGGCACGTCGGAGACCCGTCGCGCCTGGAACGACGCGAATGAGTGCCAGCCGAGCAGCGCAGCGAGCAGCAGCGCCAGGACGCCGGCGATCGCCGGCGGCAGGCGCCGGGCCGGCACAACAGGGTCGGCGACGCGAACCGTTGCGAGCTGCGGCTTCGGCGCCGTGTCCACGGCATCCCCCGAGCCATCCTCCGGGACCACCGTGACTGGCGCGATGAATTGATAGCCGCGGCTGCGGATTGTCAGGATGGTCTTCTGCAGATCGCCACTGTCGCCGAGAATCTTCCGCGCGCTCTTGACGTGATTGCTCAGCGTCGCATCCGACACTTCGCGCCCGTCCCAGATTTCCCGGAACAGCTCATCCCTGGACAGCACCCGATCGCGATGCCGGATCAGGTACGCGAGAAGATCGAACACCTTCGGCTCGGCGGGGATGACGGCATCCCCGCTGCTGATCCGGTACCGGGCCGTATCGATGATGTATTCGGCTACCTGGTATTTCATTCGACCGCCGCCGATACCAAAGCCCCTGTCGCCCCGGTCGTCCCTGTCCAGTCCGGACTCCATCACGGCGGCGGGCGAACACCGCGTGTGATTATCAAATCATTACCCAAGCATTATCAAGGCGCCATGCAGCGCTGCGGCCGACGCGTCAATGTGGCACCCGGTCGAAGCACAGCCACATGGGAGAGCCGAAATGCCTACGCCGCTGCAAATCCTGCTGGATCCCGTTTCCCTGACCGTACTGGGACTGTACGGAGTCCTGATACTGCTGGAAGCGCTGTTCCCCGCGCGTCCCCTGCCACGAGTGAAGGGTTGGAAGACCAGGGCGCTGGTCGTGTTCGTCTTCTATTTCTACCTGTCGTCCTACCTGCCACTGCTCTGGGGCGACACGCTGGCCCGGTACCAGCTCTTCAACCTGGAGGCGCTCAGCCCCTTGCTCGGGGCCGGCGTCGGCGTGCTGGTCTATGAGCTGCTGGTCTATGTCTGGCACCGGACCATGCACCGGGTCCATTGGATCTGGCGATCCTTCCATCAGATGCACCACAGCGCCGAACGCCTGGACAGTTATGGCGCCTTCTACTTCAGCCCCCTGGACATCGTGGGCTTCACCTTTCTCTCCAGCCTCAGCCTGACCGTGGTGGCGGGGCTCAGTGCCCAGGCCGTCACGTACTTCCTCTATGCCACGATGTTCCTGGGGGTATTCCAGCACACGAACATCCGCACACCGCAATGGCTGGGATATATCCTGCAGAGGCCCGAGAGCCACAGCGTTCATCACGGTCGCGGCATTCACCAGTACAACTATTCCGACCTGCCGCTGTTCGACATCCTGTTCGGCACCTTCCGCAACCCCAGGGACTTCGTCAGCGAAAGCGGCTTCTATGACGGCTCATCCGCGAAGCTGCCGCAGATTCTCGTGTTCAAGGATATTGCGGGAAGCGACTTCGATCCTGCGATGAGGCTCGGCGGGCACTGACGCATGCGGGAGCAGCGGGCGCGATCCGGCAGGGACCGCGGCGTCGTGCGCGCCAGGATTCAACTGGCATGCGCGGCGGCGCCAGCGCGCACAGAGTGGTGGCGCCGGATCGCCTGACGCATTGCCGCCTGATCCGAAACCGGCTTTTCGACGAACGGCAACCGGAGTCATCGTGCGAACCAAGAAAAAGGGCTTGCATCGCTGCAAGTCCTTGATACTTCTGGTGGCCGGGGACGGAATCGAACCGCCGACACGGGGATTTTCAACGGTTCGAGTGACGAAACGAATGGCGCCAGACGGCGACGTGATTGGCTTGGCATAAGGGTTGCTGAGGCACCCTCCGGCACCAGGCGGCACAGAAAGGCACGGTTTGCCGTTATCGAGACGTTATCTATTAGCGCGGCGCGATTTGGCCCGTCGAGCGTTCGTCGAGCAGGGGACGAAAAATGAGAAGCTTGGGTTCACGGATGAGTGATGGGGTGGCATCAAGCCAAGAGCCAAGCCCTGTAAGAGCACCCTTCGGGTTGGGAAGGGGGAAGAGCGGCTGACCCCCCGAATCAGATCTGACGTGGAACCGAAAAGTCAGTAGCCGGTCCCGCTGTAGTCTTCCGTTTCCTTGGCAGGCGCTTTTTCGGCATCTTCCAGTGTGTAGTGCGCAACTGGCCCGCCCGCGATTTCCTTCTTCGCCATGGCCTCCAGCCGTTGCCTCACCTCTTGAGGAGCGCTGCCGAGGGCATACACAGACTCATACCATTGCCGGCACATGCCCCACCCCAGGCGGTCTCTCACCGTCAGATCGTAGGAGTGCTTCGACAGTTCGCGCAGGTCGGCGGTATCCGCAGGGGTGAACGCCACGCCCGCCGCCTGCATTGCCTTTCCTCTCCCGTCCCGCTCATCGGCGACCTGGAGGCGCAAGGCTTCTATTTGGCCATTGCACACCTTGGGGGCTTGGTCGATCTTGGTTTGGATATCCGCCACTCGCTGATTCAACACCTCCCCACGGGTGCCGGCCATGCGTTGAAATGCGGCCAGGGCAGGAAGAGGGTCCGGCGATTGGTTGCCCAGTTTTTCATCCACCACATGCGTCTTTGCAGTGTTCAACTCCCGGCGCCAGGACGCTATCAACCGCTCTTGCTTGAAGCTCAACCATTCGTCCACCAAGCGATTGGTGGTGTTCCATACACGGAGGTCTTCATCGTGTTTCTGTTGGGTCTGAATTTGGACCAGAGCGAACGTGACCACCAACCCCACCAGAGCAAGGCTCAGCACTACGCCAAGCCCCATCAAAACCCGGCTCTTGGCCGTTCCCTTGCTCATGCACTATCCCTGTTTGTTGTTGTCTGGGTTTTACCACGCCAGCGACCTTGGGACCTAGATCCGGTGGCGTTGCTACGATGCAACCCTCTTTCGTCGAGCTGCCCCATGCGATTTCCCGAGAACCTGGCGCGCTGGCCCACGGTGCCCCTTGAGCGGCCGTTCCGCCTGTTTGGACGCACCTTCGAAGTCCTGCTGTCGAGCAGGCTGACCATTGAACCGATGACCCTGATGTGGATCCTGACGGGCCATTCGTTTCAGCACCTTGCCCATGAGGCCGGCGTTCCCGCGGACCTCTTCAAGATGGCAAAGCGCGGCATCATCCAGGGCCAGAAGCTTTCATCCACCACCTTGGCCCCATGGCGGCGAGGATTGGCTCCACTGTTGCCGCCGGGATTTCCCGAACAGTCGTCGCTGATAGACCTGATTGAGGCCATTCCGAAAGCATCGGCCTGGGCGATGTTCTTGCGAGGCATAGGCGACCATGAAGGTGAGGGCTTGTGCAGTCTCGCGCGTGGCTTTGCAGACACCGAGGCCATGCTGTCCGAGGCGATGGCGCTTCACGAGCAGGGTCGAAAGGTTGAAGCCGATTCAATGTTGGTTGAGCACGTCGGCACGCCATGGCTGCTCTGGATGGATCACGGTATTCCCAGCCCCTTGGCGAACCTTCCCCTGGATGTGCTTTGTCAGCAATTGGCGGCCTGGAATACGACGAGCGGAAGCGGCTATCCACGGTGGAGCGCTCTCACCTTGCTCAAAGCCGGGAAGACCCCGATGGGCCATTGGTTGCAACACCAGCGGGCGAAGGCTGGCTGCGGTTCATTACAGAAAATGGCGAACCGTTTACAGGGTGCGGATTACGAGCGCCTGAAAGCCTGGTCATCGGGCCGCGACCTGATGCCTCCCGGTGCTGCCGAGGCCATCCTTGCAGAGTTGGGCGGTGGAGGTGATGCCGACATGGAAATGGCGCGCTACCGATGGGCCCGCCTATTGTCCTTCCTCTGCGAGTTCGTGATCAGTGCAACGCCAGACAAGGCGCCCACGTGGCCGGAAGCGCAAGCCTTGGTGGAGCGCCGATACAGCGAGCTGGTAACGCCGGCTGCATCGAACGCTCCGGCCGTCGACTAATCGTCGTAGCCGCCGCCGTAGTTTTCGTGTTCGGGATTCAGCTGATCGGAGTGGTTGTCCAGGCTGTCCCAGTAAGCATCGTTGTTGGGGTTGAGCGAATCGCTGCGGTCGTCGTTCGGTGTCCTGTCCATCGTGATGTGTCCTGTACTTGAGTGGGTGCCTTGCTGGCAGAGCCACGTTACGTGGAGCACCCCCCAAAAGCAGTGTGGTTTTCAGGAATAGTTGTTCTGCCTGGCACTGACAGCACGGCCTTGCCACCGGCTGCCGCGGTGCGCGCGAACTGCTCCTGCACGCATCGTTTGAGCTATGCCCATCCGGAAGCACATGGCCCGCACCAAGGCCGAGTGTTAAGTTTCTTCCTGACCGCAGGAGTCTTCCTCATGCCACTGGTTGAACCGACTTACTGCAATGGCTGGTTAGGAAATATCCACTTCGAGCACGTATGTCCGGATATTTTTATCAGGCTGCCCCCATTTTGAAGCAAGGTAATCGCTTCGGATCAAAACTCTATTCCGCAACGTGAGCGTCGCACCGGCAGCGAAAAGGACTTCCTTTTCATGTCCTTTGTCCGTTCCGCGGATTCGAAAAACAAATGCATTCGTTTTGGGTGCCTGGACGCGCACAACCCACAGGTCAATCTGGTTCGCGTCGTAAGCCTTGGCGTTGTGCTCAGCATTTCTCATGGCGACCTGTGGGCAGAACGTAGTCGACAATGGACGACCAGTGACAAATACGTCCAACCCAGGGCTGGGCCAAACTCCTGCATGAAACAGGAACTGCCCTGCGGGCAGTTCAACGCCGTTGGCCTGAATTTCTCGGGTAACCTCATCGCGGTCGTAATCAGGAAATTGCTTTTGATACCTGGCCAATGCGTCCGGAGTCTTTGAAGGCATGGCTCGTCTCCACGCAGCGTGAGCTGGATCGTTACTGAGCGCGCCGTCAATGTGGCCATCCAAGGCATTGTCGGCGCCATACTCAGCCATGTATTCAGCCGCCTTCATAGCACTGTCAACAAGAGCGAGACGTTTGTCCCTGACGTGGATATTCGGGGTGTTTCTGGCCATAGACTCTTCGTAGGAGAGCTTTCGGGTGGACCAGGCTTCATAGGGAGTGGAGAAGGGATTAACGATGGGCAGGCTCACTCTTCTTCTCCAGTCGCCAACTTCCGATGCTCGGCCAGGTGTTCCCGCTTCGGCTGATGACCCGCCTGCGCTGGTAAGGCCAACTTCTTCCCGTGAAGAGGTTCGTATTCCGACCCCTGCAATGCGTCTGCGATCTGCACTTCGAACGTCTCCGGATCCACCCACACGAGGCCCCGATCGAACAGTGTGTGCAGATCCGATCTGAGCAGCAGCCCGTTGTCGACGCGCATGGTGTGCGTCCCACGATGGGGAATGATGTGGGCCGCTTCTAGCACCGCAGTGACGTTGCAGCCTGTCATGGCGCAGCGATGCCCATAAGCGGCCAAGAGGCCCGCCCGGAACTCCGGTTGACCTTCACGCTCGGCCACGGACACCAACGCCCAGGTGCGGGCATCGTGGTCGCTGTCGATCGGTGGAGCAGAGCGTTCCGCGGCCAGCTCACGGGCTTCGGCCATTGCGGCATCGAGCGCGCTGACCTGGGAACCGGGCTTCATAAGACGTGGTTTCCCCTTTCGATCGGGCACCAGTTCCCATGTCCCATGCTTCGCGGGATCGTAGGGCTCATAGGCGGGCTTCCCGTTCGGGTAGGACTTGAAGATGCGATCGTGCCGATGCCCTTGGTCCGAGCGCAGATCACTCGCGGAACGCATGCGCTGGTGGTGACCGCGGTTGGCGTCGTTGACCGTCAGCAAGCTCAGATCCGTTGAAGCGTTGGATTCGATATACCCGGGACGGGCCTTGCTGATGTGTGCACGGATTTCGTCGGGCGTAACCGGCCGGCCAAGGCGACGGAACAGCGCCGTCGTGGCATCGAGCACCCACCAATATTGATGGGTGCCATGCATGCCGATGAGGTCGCCCTGGAAATCCCCGCGTTCGTGGAGAAGGGCGAGGATGTGCTCGGCCACTTCTACGTTCGCTTCCCGCTCCTTCGTCTGCCGCGGGGCATGACGGCCCGCTTCGGCGATCGTCACGGCATTGCGCACGTCGGTGACCGCATCCGTCCAGGTGACCAAGCGCTCATGGAGATGATCGGAGAGCGAGCCGGGTGGCAGCGCATCGTGCAGCTTGTAGCCATACCCGACACGGCCAGCCCCGATGTAGCCATGCCCGTTGGCGTAGGCGATCACCCAATCCCCGGCTGACATGTCTTTAAGGATCACCTCACCCCGGTCACCGGCATCGCCTTCAAAGCCAGCCGTGATGACACCACGAGCCAGGTTTTGCGCCCACCACTCGGACGTGGCCGGTTGGCCAATGTTGAAGATGCGATAGTTCATCCCTGATCCCCTGTTTGTTGAGCTGGAATTTTAGGTGGTGGATGCGTTCGTGTCCCGTCCGCCGAAGCGTTCCACCTCGGCTTCCCGCCCGATCATCACGCGTTTGATCCGTGCGATTTCCCCATCATGGAGCCGTTCTTCGACCATGGTGTGGGCACAGCTGAGCGCGCCGAGAGCTCCCGTTTGCCAGGCGCCAACGAATGGTTTCTTGTCCACTTTGATGAAAGCGGAGACGTGCGGGAAATAGAAGCGGTAGACGTTCACGCCATCCCACCTTTCCCGCATTGGCGACATGATCGTGCTAGCTGCAGGGCCGGGTGCGGTTCGGATCACGGCGCGGTAGGAACTTTTTAGCGTGGGCTGATCGGAAAGCAGCAGCTTGCGAACGGCTTCTTCGTGCTCAGCGCCTAAGTCGACGTGTTCGAACATGGGATGTGGAGACAGGTGCGCCCGGAAAAGTGTGGTCAGCAGTCCACGGTGCAAGGTGGTGCTGGAGATTTCCGGGTGGACCTTGCATAGAACGGGTTCGTTCGCCGGGCCGTAGGGTTGCCCTTGCTCCCAAGTCCGACATAGGGCAAGCAATGCATCATCGCCTGCTTGGAAGCCGGCTTCACATGCGGAGCAGACGATCGAGCTGTAAATCCCTGCCTGGGAACGTAGAACGCGCTTTGCGGCGTTCGAGGGGATGAGGACCATTGGCTCGGATGTGTCCTTGGGACGCCCCAGCATCATGATCGACCTCGGGATCACATGGGATTTGGCGAGCTTGGGCACATCCTGCTGGCAAAGTCCGCACTTCATTCGGTTATCAGTTCGCTTGTTGAGGGTCCATTCTAAGCGCTCATCGATCTCAGGACTTGAGTCTGGTCGACCTGCATGGACCAAAAGCGAAGGCCCCTTGCGGGGCCTTGTTTCACGGATGAAAGCCCTGGAAAAGTCAGAGCGACGCTCAGCGCTCGCGCCGAACGTCCGAGCCTGCGCGCCACGCCTGCAAGGCTTCCTGTCCGCCATGGCGATCGGCTAACCACGAAATGGACGTCTAAACGCATCATCGGTATGTGTTCGAACGCTCGCTTGGAGAGCTCTACCATTCGTAGAATATTCGTCGAGCAGGGGATTTATTTCGTCGAGCGGGGGATGTGTTCGTCGAGCAGGGGATTTTTTCGTCGAGCAGAAAAAAATCCCCAATCGCCCTATCTGACCGTAACCCAAACGTAACCAACGAAAGAAAAAGCCCACTTTCCAAAAAATCGAAAAGTGGGCTAAGTCTTTGAGATACCACTATAAAACATGGTGGCCGGGGACGGAATCGAACCGCCGACACGGGGATTTTCAACTTTCGTTCGCGCCAATCATAAGTCATTGAATATGCGTGTATTCATTGACTTATCTGGATCAAGGACACCCGAGTAAAGCGGCAAAAAACCCCGCTTTACCGAGTTTTGCGAAGGTTGTATGAAGGTTGGATTTGCGAAGGTTGGCGGGTTGGGCGCACACTGCGGACGTCCCCCGGGGAACCGCACCCATGCCCACCGTTGCCGTCCAGGCCGACCTCACCCCGCGCCTGCTGGCGTCGCTGCGATACGACCGCCAGGTCGTCCGGGGGGACGACGGCACACTGAAAACACGCAAGACACCGAAGCGGGTTGCGTACTGGTACATCCGCGACACGAACCAGGACGGCTTGTCGGTTCGAGTGCGGCCTGGCGGCGTTTCGTACTACCTGCGCGCGCGCAACGGCCGGAAGCAACTCGACCGGCTGCTGGGCCAGTACCCAACGATGACGATCACCGCTGCCCGCGCGCGTGCTCGGGAATGGACGGTGCTCATCCAGGACGGCAAGGACCCGACCGAAATCCGGGCGCAGCGCACGCAGGAGCGTGAAATAGCGGCCGTCCGCAAAACGCTGACCTTCGGCCGAGCGTTTGAAGCGTGGATCGAGCAAACAAAGCGATCCGTGTCCGACGGCACCCACACCGACCGAAAGAAAGTCGTCGGCTGGCTGACAGGATCGCCCGTCTGGTCGCGGTCGCTGTGGGATGTCGATCGGGCGGTGGTGGACGAGACCATGTCCGCGCTGGGCATCGTCGCGGCCGGTGGCAAGCGGCCGAGGTGGGGGCCGGTCAGCGTGTCGTGGAGCACGGTGTCGAAAATCTACACCTACGCCCAGCAGGCGCACGCCCACCAGGCGATTGCGCACGGCATCATTTCGCACCGCGAGGCCAGCCCCTGGGCTATGTGGCGCTCCGACAACAAGGACTTCTTCCCGAACGTCGAGGGCCGCACGCGGTTGCTGCGCACGGAAGAAGCAACCGGGCAGAACTGGCTGGCTGTGCTCGTGCGTATGTACGAGCATACGCACGAGGCGGAGGTGATCGACAACAAAGCCAGCCCGTCCAGCAAACGGATCAAGCCGTGGACCAGTGTGCTTGTCGATTACGTCCTGCTCCTGCTGCTCTGGGGTACGCGGCGCATCGAGACCGCATCGCTGCGCTGGGACGACGTCCACGAGGACGTCGTCGTTCTGCGAGGTGCGGCGACGAAATCCGGCAAGCCGCATTACATCCCGATCACGCCCTGGGCTCGGGCGATCCTGGATGCGCGGCGGCACGACAACGAACGATGGCGGCCTGATGCGGATTGCCCGTATGTCTTTCCGTCGGTCAAGCATGGAAAGCACATCGACGGGGCCAACAGCATTTTTGAAGCGCTGGAAGGCGACACCGGCGAGAAGATATCCGCGCACGATCTGCGCCGCACGCTCGCCACGGACATGATGGAGTTTGCGGTCGAGGCAGACCGCCTGGGCAAAATCCTGTCGGCGGGCGCGATGCTCGGCCATGCGGGGGTGGAGCGCGGCGGCATCAACGCAATCACGTTGCGTTATATCCAACGATGGGCGGATGCGCTGCGCCCGCTGTACCAGCGGCGGGAAACGAAACTCCGCCGGCTGGCCGGCTTGGAGCCGCTGGTCGCGGAAGCCGGCGGTGGCGCAGCGCTCGATGATGCTGCGCTGCGCGCTGCGATCCTGGCGGACCCAGCCAAGGCGGCTCGGATCATGGCCGAGGCCATGGCGGCGCTCACCAATCGCGCGTAAGTTTGGACATCGACGCATGCGTCCATCACAAGCGCGGGCGTACGTCCGTGCCTATACACACAGGGGAAAGATATGGCGAGCCAAGAAGAGCGGGACACGGCGTTGTTCGAAGCGGTGAAGGGTGGGCAGGTCCGGGCGGTTCAGAGATTTATCGAGGGTGGGCTGAGCGTGGACGCGTTGGTCGCGGTGCTGGATTGGGCATTGCGCAGTGCGCGCGTGGAGATCATTGCGGTGTTGCGGGCGGAGGTTGACCGGTTGCTGATCGAGGCCGCGCTGAGCGGCGATCGCTCGACCGTGGATCGGCTGAAACCGTATGCGTCCGCCGGTGCGGTGAAGAAAGCAGAGGAGATTTTGAATGAGGCGGCCGTGTCGCCGCCGGAGCCAGGGCGGGGCGGTAAGGGTCCGAAATAGACAAGCCGCCCTGGTGGAGGCGGCTTGGTCAGGCGTCGGCATCCTTGCTGCGGCGGGCCCACCGCGAACGCCAGGGACTTCCCAACGCGTCCACTGTCGCACAGTTGCCGAGGTGGGCCCAATCGGCGAGGTGCCGGCGGCCGTGTAGGCGTTGGCCGCGAGGTTTGTCAGGGCGGATGTCGGTTGATCGCAGGATATGAGCGAGGGGCGCCGCATCATGTCTTGGACATGATACGGGGTTGTCGGCGGGTCATGATTGGGACAGAATGTCCGCAAAAGTTCCCAGCGGAGGCCGACGACATGTCCTCAACCGAACCGCTCGGCCTGCTCCGGCAGGTGCGCGAACGGATGACCCAGCAGGCGCTTGCCGCCCGGCTGTCCACTTCGGCGAAGACCATTGCGCGCTGGGAAAAGGGCACCACCCGTTGCCCAGCGCTGGTCGCGCCCGCCCTTCAAGAGATATTGCGTATGAACGACAAGAGCACTGCGACGGCGGGTGCGTTTACCTTCATTGACCTGTTCGCGGGGATCGGTGGCATCCGCATGGGTTTCGAGCGCGCGGGCGGCACGTGTGTGTTCACGAGCGAGTGGAACGAGTGGTCAAAGAAGACCTACCAACACAACTTTGGCGACCACCATCCGTTCGAAGGCGACATCACCAAGGTGCTGCCCCAGGATATCCCCGACCACGATGTGTTGCTGGCCGGGTTTCCGTGCCAGCCGTTTTCCATTGCGGGCGTCAGCAAGAAGAACGCGCTGGGGCGGCCGCATGGCTTTGAATGTACGACGCAGGGCACGCTGTTCTTTGAGATCGAGACCATCCTGCGGGAGAAGCAGCCAAAAGCGTTTCTGCTCGAAAACGTGAAGAACCTTGTCAGCCACGACAAGGGAAACACCTTCGCGGTCATCATGGACACGCTGGAAAATAAACTCCACTACAAAGTGAAGTGGCAGGTCATCGACGCCAAGCACTTTGTGCCGCAGCACCGCGAGCGCATCATCATCGTCGGTTTCCGCAAGGACACCGACTTTACGTTCGACGACCTGCGCCTGCCGGAGAAAGGGCCAGACATCCTGTCCATCCTTCATCCGCAGGACGGCAGTGAAACGGCCGAAAGCCATTACACCATCGGCCCGAAGGCCACGGTGTCGCCTAAGTACACACTCACGCCCCGGCTGTGGCAGTACCTCCAGGACTACGCGGCCAAGCACCAGGCGGCTGGCAATGGCTTTGGGTTCGGCTTGGTGAAGCCTGGCGTGGACCATCACACGCGCACGCTGTCGGCGCGGTATTACAAGGATGGGAGCGAAATCCTGATCTATCGCGGCAAGGGCAAGCGGCCGCGCCGGCTGACGCCGCGCGAGTGTGCGCGGCTGATGGGATACCCCGAGGATTTCGAGATCGTCGTGAGCGACACGCAGGCCTATCGCCAGTTCGGCAACAGCGTGTGTGTGCCGGTGATGGAGGCGGTAGCCCGGATCATGGCCCCACGGATCGCCTACCTGAAAGCCCAGGAAGAGGGCGGCGCTGTCCAATCGTCGTTGCTGATGGCACGCACCGCCTGAACCGATGGCGGACGTTGTTTCGCTGGAAGTACGTAGCCGGATGATGTCCGGCATACGCGGCAAGAATACGAAGCCCGAATGGGCTGTGCGCCGCGCCCTTCATGCGCGGGGCTTTCGCTACCGACTTCACGTGCGCGGCCTGCCGGGTTGCCCGGACATCGTGCTGCCCAGGCATCGCGCCGTGGTGTTCGTCCACGGCTGTTTCTGGCACGGGCACGATTGCCCGCTGTTCCGTTGGCCTAAGACGCGAGCCCACTTCTGGCAGACCAAGATCGGCCGCAACCAGTCCAACGACCAGAAGCATCTGGCAGCGTTGCGGGATGCGGGCTGGCGTGTTGCTATTGTATGGGAGTGCGCATTGCGGAGCGGCGTGGATGTAGGCGTTGCGTTGGCAGAATGGATCGGTTCCGATGGAGCCGTCTGCGAAATCAGGGGATGACATGAAGCGCGGGTATCTATCCGAATACTTCGAGGGCATGGCGATCAAGCGGCTGGCGGCGGTGGAAGTCGATCCGGCGCGATCGCACCAGCACGAGTTCAACGCGACGGCCGAGATGCTGGACTTTCTGGGGCGACCCACCGAAAAAGTCCGCTACCCGACGCGCTTCCTGTATCTGGATGACGATAGCAACGAGCCGGTCATGGAGGACGCAACGCTCACGCTGTACGACGCGCGCGCCGCTCATCCCACCCGAACGGAATACCGCTTCTACTTCCCCGACACGCAGGTGTCGCAGATGTCGAGCGAGGGCGACCTGTTGCTGATCGCCAGGCGACGGCGGGCTGGCGGCGATGCGGACGATCCCGGCTTGCTGGTAATCGTCGCCGAGAATGGTTCCAGCATTGCCAACCAGATTGCGTGGCTGTTCGGCTTTTCCGGGGATGACCTGTTCCCGAAGTTCTCCGTCCGATCGGAACTGGAAACCGAGCAGGATCGTGTCGGCTTTGCGGCCGCTGTGATCCTGGAAAGCATCGGTGTGGAGGTCGAGGAGCGCGCCGAGACCTACCTGGACGAAATGCTGCGGCGGTTCGATGGTCGTTTCCCGCGCACGATCGACTTCTCGGCCTATGCGCGCAGCACGCTGGACGGTATCGATGAGCGAGCTGATCCCGACGCCGCGCTGATGGCGTGGATGGAGCGGGAGGAAATCCTGTTCCGCACGCTGGAACGCCACCTGATTGCCGAGCGCTTGCGCGCGGGCTTCGTTGGCGACCAGGCCACCGAGGACTTCATTCGGTTCTCCCTTTCGGTTCAGAACCGACGAAAGAGCCGCGTGGGCCTTGCGCTGGAAAACCACATCGGCGTGGTGTTCACCACGTTGGGCATTCACTACAAGCGAACCGCGATCACCGAGAACAAGAGCAAGCCGGACTTCTTGTTTCCGGGGCAGGACGAGTACCACGATGCGGCCTTTCCGGTGGCGCGGCTGTCCATGCTTGCGGTCAAAAGCACCTGTAAGGATCGGTGGCGGCAGGTGCTGGCCGAAGCCGACCGGATTGAGGAAAAGCACCTGCTGACGTTGGAGCCCGGTATCAGTACAAACCAGACCATCGAAATGCGGGACAAGAAAATCCAACTGGTGTTGCCGAAAGCCCTACATGCCACCTACACCGACAAGCAGCGCCCTTGGCTGTTCGACTTTCGGACGTTCATCGGGTTGGTCGGTGGGCGGCAGCAGTAGGTATGTGTATAGGCACGCGTCTGGGCGCATGCGCGGAAATGGAAGAAGCGGCGGCGGACGAGCCGCCTGTCGAGGATGCCTGCCTACGGCCCGTGGCCCCCGGCCGGAGGCTGGCCGCGTCCAGCGGCCCCGTCTTTTCCAGTACCTCGGACGAAGGTCCGAACCATGATCGACCATGATCGACCATGATCGAGGATGATCGACCACCGCATCCTCGATCACTTCACCCGCGCGACGCGTTGATTTTGCTGACGTGCCGGCAAGCCGGCACGGATGATCGACCATATCGACCATGTTTTGAGGTTTCTTGGCGCGTGCGCGCGCATACGTAAGTGGAAAACATCCTCGATATCCTCGATCACCCCGTTTTCAATAAAAGCAAATCAAGTAAAACAAAGGCTTATCTGTTCCAAGTGATCGACCATCCCATCCTCGATCATCCTCGATCATGGTCGATCACTTGAGGGGTTGGCGAGGGTTCAGCGAACCGCACTTGATCGCATTCCGGCCGGCTCGATAGAAAAGATGATGGCTCCACAGCATCGGCACTCTGCCGATCGTGGAGGCCGAACCGTGCCGCACATCGCAGTCCCCAATAGTCCCGGCGCGCCGGGACTAGCCAAATCGCAGCGATCCATAGGCTGGTGGATATCCCCAGCCGGAGCGCATGCCCATGTCCACGATCGCAAACCCCACCGCCCCCCGTCGCCGTCGCTTTCCGGCGCAGGTGGGCATCCATCTCGACACCGACGGCCACGACGCGTTGATGACCGCAGCGGAAGACCTGGGTCTTCCGCCCGCCGCGCTCGCGCGGGTCCTTGTCCTTGAAGGGTTGCGTGCTCGGCAAAGCCGAGCAGAGAACGGTGATCGGGTGGGCCTGGTCCAGGCCGCCTAACGAACAAAGAAAAACCCCCGGCGGCAACCGGGGGTCATCAAGGAGACATCAGCAATGTCCGCAACAGCATACACGCCACCGAAGAACGCGCAAGGCGCGAGCGCCACCATCCTTGCTTATCCGGCACTGGTGCCGGCGGCTACTCCGCACCTCGCGGCCACGCCGGACGATGCTTTTGCGTCGGCTGCGCTGGTGCCGGGTCAGGAGCGGTACGCACTCGACCCAGACGAAGACGTCATGTACGCCTGGGCCGACACGCACTGGCAAGCGGTGCCGGACTTGGTCGGCGAGCGGCAGGCCGCAACCTGGCTGCGCAACAACTACGCCGATAAGGCTACGGCCAGTGGAGCGCGCGCGGCCTGGGCCTTTGGCAAACTGCTGGCCGCATCCAGCCCGGAGGTGCCTTCCCCCGACGCAGGCGAGGGTGTCGTTATCCCGACCCGCAGCGCATACCTGCGCGTCGGATCAGATGGCCGGATCATCGCCGAAGCGCACGAGCGTAGCGCGGGCATGCGCTACCTGGTGGACGCCGAAGCGCCGGGCGTGCGCATCGGGGCGGAGTACACGCCGGCTCCGGTACCCGCTGATAGTCGGTTCGGACGGTTCCTCGCGCACGCGCAGACCGACTCCGATGTGCTGGCGTTTGTCCAGGAGCAGGCGGCGTTGACACTGATGCCGGGCCAGCCGCAGATCGCGGCGTGGTGGTACGGCGCCAAGGGATCAGGCAAGTCCACGCTGGCCGCGATCATCAAGCGGTTTCACCATCGCGCCGTCGCACTCGATTTGAAAAATCTGGACGGCTTCCGCTTGGAGAAGATCATCGGCGCGTCGCTGGTCGTGTGTACGGAAGTCGAGCGCGGCAAGTGGAACGAGGGCATTTTCAAGCAACTGACCGGCGGCGACGAGGTACAAGTCGATCGGAAGGGGCGGCCGGTCATTTCGTACACGAGCGATGCGAAGTGGATCATTTGCTCCAACCTCGATCCGTGGATCACCGACCCGACGGGCGCCGTCCACCGGCGCATCGCGCCGGTGCGTTGGGCGCGTACAGTGGCGAGCGCACAACGCAACAGCCGGCTGGTAGACGAGATCATGCGCGACGAGGCGCACATCGTCCTGGACTGGCTGCTGGCGGGTGTCCAGCGGATTGTGCGCGACCACGGCGGACAGTTTCGGCCCGAGGGTCAGTGGCCGGCCCAGGTGCGGCGCTGGGCGCGTGAAATCCGAGGCGCAAGCAATCCCGTTGCCGATTGGATCGACAGTGAGCGGATCGGGATCAGCGCCGGAGTGCTCCACACCCGCCGGGAAATCTTCGACGCATTCAGCACTTGGGCCGCCGCCCACGGCGAGCACGAGCCGATTTCCGAGCCGGTTTTCTGGCGCGCGTTCTGGTCCGCCGGGGAATGCGCGTCGGCGAAAGAGCCGGAGCGGCACGAGGCGGGGCAAACGGCCAAAGGCAAACGAACGATGGTGCCGCTCCACCGGATCGCGCTTGGCGACGATCTGCGCGAAGACGATATGCCTGCGCCGGCGGCACCCGTGCCGGTCATTGATGGCCCTGATCTTCCTTTCTAACCCCACCACGACCCAGGAGGTCGCCCCATGAACATTCGTCTTTTCCCGTGGATTGCTCGCATCCTCGCGCGCTTGCGCAGTCGCCCTGATCCCGATTGGGACTATGACGATGAGGCATTCGTCGACGACGACACGCCGCCGGACGACTTGGTGCGGCATGCGGAGCGCAAGGGCGACGATGGCCGGTCGGATTTGCGCGACGATCCCGAATAGTCGGGTTATGCGATCGCATAACTCGGCGTGGAGAGCAGTCCGCTCTCATCAAACTCTTTCCACACTGCCCGCCCACGAACTCCACCGGCCGGCCCGTGGATTTGCGGACGACCTCACGCTGCCGCTTCACCGCCGGGGCCCACCGATGGACAGAGCAGCCCGCGCGGCCACGATGGATCACATACCCATCCATCGGAGCGCACCATGACCACCGAAATCCAGCCCACGATCGACCACGCCGAAGCCACGCGCGCGACGCTGGACAAGCCCGCGCCCACGGCCTTGTCGCTTGCCATGGATGAAGCCGTGGCCCGCTTTGCTGCGCACAAGACCGTCGGCGGCTATCAGCGCGCGTTGCTGTCGCGGCTTGCGGTTGATCCGCGCCGCACGCTCCGGGAGTGATCGACGTGGAGCAGGCCGGGCGCTACGCTTTGGAGCACGATCCAAAACGGCAGGAGCACACCATGACATCCAGACGCCCAACGGCCCGCAAGGTGGCCAGCGTGCGGCAGCGCGCCCAGGTCGCCCAGGCGAAGGCCGACGAAGCGGCCCGCGACCTGGCGCGCATCGAGCGGGCGCAGACCGAGGCGCGGGTGAAGACGATCGCGGCGGTGCTGGTGCGGATGGCCGATCGGCTGGCCGAGTCCGACAAGCAGCGCATCCGGCGGGCCATCGGCGACGCGGACAGCGTGCGCGTCAACGCGCCGCGCTATCGTCGCCCTGGAACGCAAGACAAGTGGTCGGGCAGCACGCACGGGGCGCGCGCGCAGGCCGCACAAAGGCAGTTCGATGCGTGGAACAAGAGCAAAGAGGGCAAAACGTGGTGGTGGTCTGCGCAAGGCCGCGCGCAGAAACTAGCCGAGCCTGACGAGATTTATCCGATGATCGCGTTCGTGCGTCTGTCCGACGACGAAGCGAAGCAGATCATCGAGCGGGAGCAGGCGGACAATGAGTGAGCGAAGCGCAAGCGAGCGGCGCGCGGAGAACATGGGCGCGCTGTCGATGCGGCGCGATGGCCTGTCCATCGCCGACATCGCCGACGTGCTCGCTGTGCCGGCCGCCCAGGTACGGCGCGGCATCATCGCAGCAGGCGTCGAGCAAGGACTGTCCGCCGCAGCGGCGGGCCGCCTGGCCGGCGTGTCCCGCGCCCGCGCGGCCAGGATCGCCAGCGCGGAAGGCTGGACCGTGGATCGTCGGCTCCGCGCACGTCGCAAGACAATCACCGGCTTGTCCCGCGCAGGCTTGTCGATCCGAGACATCGCCGACCGCACGGGTTTGTCCGAGCGCACCGTCCGCGCGGTACGTCGAGCGCGGTAGCGTCGGCCTTTAGCCCCATCACCCGGCCGCCGTGAGGCGGCCCCGGATCATGTGGCACGTACCGCAGAACGCGGAACGCAACGCCTTGCGCAGGTTTACACATTGCCGGTTCTCAACACGATGGATCACATCCCCATCGTGCGAGAAATCCCATGCCCCGCCGCGCCCGTGCTTACACCCTCCTGGAAATCCTGATCGTCCTGGCTGTCCTAGCCGGCGCCACGATCGGCGTGCTGCGCCTTTTCTCGATGTCCGACGTCAAAGCCGAGGCGCAGAAAGAGCAACGGTCGATCAGCGCGCTGGTCGAAGCGGTGCGGGGCGTCTACGCCGCTTCACCTTCATACGAAGGCGTGGATATGAGCCTGGTTGCGAAGCAAGCCAGCCTAGCGGGCGTTTTGCGCGCCAGCGGCTTGCCGGTGAGTGCGTTCAGCGGCGACTTGCTCACGCTGCGCGCGGCCACTGTCCGCGTGCCGAACGACGCGTTTTCGATCACCGTCGGCGGACTGGATCGGAAAAACTGCGCGGCCGTCATTCCGGCCCTTTCTGGCGAGACGACTCAGGTCGCGACGATCGGCGGCGGCAACATTCAGGCCGTACCGCACCGCGTGCCGGACGGCGCCGCGATCGCGCAAGCATGCGCGGGCGGATTTTTTACGAAAGGCACGGGCGGCGTTGTGCTTGTGTATTACCGCCCGCGCGCGACCGGCAACAGCGTTGCCCGTGGCCCAGCGTGCGCGGTGTCGTGTTCGCCGCAGACCGAGACCCAGACGATCGCGTGCGCGACGGGTCTGGTCGGACAGATCACGCAGACCCGGTCGGATACATGCTCGACCGACGCGTGCCCGGTGCCGATCGTCGGCTCCTGGACCACGGTCTCGTCTTCCTGCGCGCCGCCGGCTGCGCCGGTGGTCCCGGTTGTGCCGCCGCCGCCAAAGGATCCGCCGCTCGCGTGTACGCCGCGCGTCGTCGCGCGCTCGATCGGATGCGCGGCGCCGCAAGTCGGGCGGATCGACCAGCAACAAGCGATCACGTGCGACGCCAGCGGCGGGCAGCACGTGGGCCCCTGGACCACCGTCTCGTCGTCGTGCGCACCGCCGCCGCCGGCTTGTACGCCGGGTGTGATCCAGGGAAGCGACGCATGCCCGGCTGGGGCGTTCGGGCAAGTGTCCTGGTTCCAGGAAACGACGTGCGTCGGCGGTAGCCGTGTGGTTGGGGCGAAGACCATCACCGGATCGTCGTGCGCGCCGATCGGCACGTGCCGGCCATCCACTGCGCCCGACGGCCAGCGCAATGTCGCGTGCTCCACCGGCCAGTACGGCCAGACGATCCAGACCCTGGAAAAGTCTTCGACGTGTGCCAGCGCCACGGCGTTGCCTGTGTGGGGGCCGGGCGTGGTGATCGGATCGACGGGGTCGTGCGCGGCGTGCCCGTCGATCCAGTTGGTCCAACAGACCCAATGGGTCGGCAAGTCCCAAGCGTGCCCGGCTGGGCAGACGGGATCGTACACGTGGCAACAGGAGCAACAGCGCGCGCAATCGACATCCTACGATTGCTCCGCCGCGCCGACGACGCTGCCGGCCCCAACTGTGTCGGCGTGGTCGGCCTGGGCCGATGTGGCCGGCGCAACGCGAAACGTCGTCAACACATGCGCTGGCAGCACGTGCCCGGCCGGTGCCATCTACTACGGGACCAACCCAACCTTCACCCCCATCATAATCAACGTGGGCGTGGGCGCCTTTGGTGGTGGTTGGCCGGGGGTGTCCTCCACCCCGCCGATGGTCGTTACCTCGATGGTCGGACCAACCATCGCGTACTACACCGTGGAAATCTCGTACCTGGGTCAGACGCAACAGTTCACGGTCTCGTGCTCATCGGCGGGGACAGGCACCAAGGACACTTGCGACAGTGCGCCCATGACCGTGAACGTTGCTGGTGGCTCCTTTGGTCTCGGCGTACACGGTTGGGCCCCGATCAAGGGAGAGAGCGGTGCCGGTCCGTTGGGGGCGCAAGGTTCGGCCGTGATGATTGCTCGCGCGCCGGGGTGCTAGTTCACCGGCACTGCGGTGCCTTCCCCGTGCTGATAGATCAGCCCGGTGGGGGTGGCTAGGTAGCCTGGTCCGCTGGCGTAGTCCGCTGCGCTGAAACGGTCCAGCACCTGACCGCCAAGAAGCGGCCGGCGCATGGCCCGGACGGCGTCCACGCTGGCGGCGGTAGTGGGGTCTATCAAAACCATATCCGCCCGGTTAGGGGCAAAGGGTGCCGGCCGGCCGTGCGTGTGGATGGTTTCGCCGGTGTCCGTCATACCAGGAAGTACTCGGGTCATGTCCACCACGCAGCCCAGGTGGCTGCGGCTGGTCCCCACCACCAATCCGTAGCGTCCGGCGCCGTCCGTGCCAATCGCGGCGCACGCCTCCATCGAGGTCTCGTCCGCCCAGGCTCGGAACACCGGAACCATGCGGATCAGGAAGGTGTGCTCGCTTTCACCAGGGTTGCTTGTGTAATCCGCGATGTGCTCGTAGGGCAGTTCGGGCGCATGGGCGATGGCCGTTCCTGCCATCAGGGTGGCCAGAAGGGCCAGGGTGAGACGGGTTGCGGTTGACATTTTGTGATCCTAAATAGTTTGTTTTATGATCCATATTGATCCGGATTCATCTCAAACTATGCGATCAGATTTGATCGTCAACCGCGTTTCTTGCTTATTGTTCGATCCTATGACTTTGCGTTTATGATCCTGTTAGGTGCGACACACAACAAAAAACCGCCTTTCGGCGGTTTCTTGTTGGGATCTCAGATCAGGGAGTACACGCCGCACCGGTTGTCCGCAGGCGTGCGCCTATGTACGCACATAGATGCGGTCATGTTTGGCCGCCTATACGTCCGTATTGATGTGCGTTTTTCTTATCTTCAAAAACAGTGATGGCACGCACGCTATCAAGGCTTCCGGCGGCTTGCCAGGGCGGCGTTTTCTCTTATCTTGGTATGTATCAAGAAACCACAGAGGATCACGCCATGAACGCCAGCCTTTCTTTCTCCGCCCGCTCCGCGATTGCTGCTTTCAAAATCCACAAGTCGATCGCTCGCTTGAAGAAGAGCCTGACGAGCGCGGACTACGAAGCGCGCAACGAGCGCGGCGAGACGCTGCTCGACATCTGCGAACGTCTCCACCAGCATCGCGCGGCGATGGCTTTGGAAGACCTCGGCGCCTGGCGCGCGCACTGCTGATCGGAGACCTTTCATGACCGCGTACGCTCGCCGCTCCTTCCGCTCGCTCATCACCGCTTTTGCGCTGGCGGCCTTCCTGGCCGCCCTGGCGCCCGGCATCGCTCATGCGTGCGGGCAAATCCAGCAAGGGCTTCAAGACCTCCAAGTCCATGCTGGATCACCAGGAGCGCTGCTGTGATCGACGACAGGGATGGACCAACACAGCGGCAGGTGCGTGCGCTCCACGCACGCCGGTACAGCACGGCCGACATGGCGGCGGCGCTCGACATATCGGCGGATCGTGTGCGCAAGGTCTGCGCCGCTTTGCGGCTGATGCCCTGGCCGGCCAAGCGAGGCGGCAAGGCAGCACAGTCCCGGGAGAGCCGGCACGACATTGAGCGACGGGTCGCCGTCCGCCGTGCGGCCGTCGGGGCGTACTGGCGGCAGCATCCCAGCGCCACCGCGAGCGATGTCGCGGAGGCGCTGGGGTTCGCTGTCTCCGATGTGCGATCGGATCGCATCACGCTGGGCTTGTCTGTCCGGCGAGGCCCGGACAGCATCAAGGAACTCGCGGGCGGGGGCTTGAGCGCATCGGAAATCTCGCGACGCGTCGGCGTCGGGTTGGGCCACGTGCGCAGCATCCTGGCCGCAGGCAGCGATCACGACTAACGCCTGCTTCTCCATCAACCGCTTTTCCAAGCCGCCGACAGGCGGCTTTGTCGTGTATGCGCACGCGCACCTGGCAGCCCATCCCGCCAGTTGTGGGCGAGCACACGCCGCGCTGCGCCGGCCTCAAGTCCTGGCGGACTGCTCCACGGTGTTTCGCCCTTCGGTGCGGCCGGCGCTCATCGCGCGTCGTTGGTTGGGCCCACGGCGGCACGGGGTCGCCAGGGAGCAACGGCATGAGAAAAGCACACGACAGCGCAGCCACCTACGCCATCGACGCGATGGACGAGAACGCGATCCTGGCGCAAGCCGAGGCGATCTTGCTCCGCCGCTTTGAAAGACTTGGCAGCGTCGGCAACCCACGCGACAGCGAGGATTTCCTGCGGATGCGCTTGGCGCACCTCGACCACGAAGAGTTCCACGCGATGTGGCTGGACAACCGCCACCGGATCATCGCTTGCGAGTGCCACGCGACCGGCACAATCGACGGGGCCAGCGTCCACCCGCGCGAAATCGTCCGGGCGGCGCTGAAGTTCAACGCAGCGGCCGTGGTCTTCGCCCACAACCACCCCAGCGGCATCCCGGAGCCCTCAACAGCCGACCGGCTCATCACCCAGGAACTTTCCTCCGCCCTGAAAATGGTCGGCGTCCGGGTGCTCGACCACATCGTGGTCGGCGAGACGTGCGTCTCGATGGCCTCGCGCGGGCTGATGTAAGCCCGCAGCGGTACAGCAAGCACAAGCCGGCCCGGTGGCCGGCTTTGTTGCGCATAGGTGCGCACATGGGCAGGATTGGCCCATGTCCACTCCATCGCAACGCAGAGCCGTAATCGACGAAGCGAAGAAGATCAGCGCCGAGATTGCGCGGATCTATCCCGGAGCGAAAAGCCTTGGAGCGGGTGAAATCGCGGCGTTGATCGCGCGCATGACGAGCCGGAGAAGGGCATCGGCCGCGTCGGTCGCGAACGCTTTGCGCGATGGAAAACTCCACGACGGTCGAAACCCGCGCGGGATGATCGACCATCCCGTGCGGAAAATCTGGAACGTGCCGGTGGAAGCCGCCGCGCTGAACATCGCGGAAATCATCCAGGGCGTCGCGCGCGGCGTGTCGATCGACGACATTCGGGCGGGCTGGTATGTCGTGCGCATCGAGCCGATGGAGCCAATCGGGGCGATCGCCCAGGAGCGTGTCGTGCTCGATTATCGGCCGGACGCGCCGTCCGATCCCGAGCGATCGGATGCGGCCGATGTCGCCGCTTTCCTCGACGCCATCGGCGCGGAAATCCAGCGCCTGGAAAGCGTGGCACGGGCCGAGAAGGATCGGCGCATCCTGCGGCGTGTTGCCCGCCGCGATCCGTAGTTTCGCGCTGGTTCAGCGAGCCGCACTTATCGCACTCTGGCGGTGGGCTACCCCGGGGAAAATCTTCCACAATCCGGCGCATTCCGTGCCGGCATTGTGGAGGTATGTATGAATAAGCAATCGCTCAACGAAGTCTTGCTGGGGGCCGCAGCCAGCGGCGATCTGGCCAGCGTCCAGGAGGCTTTGAAAGATGGCGCTGATCCGAGCGCCCGGATCAAGACCCGGCGCGGAGCAAAGTCGGCGCGTGATCTGGCGGTGGAAGGCGGTCATGCGGAGATTGTGCGGGTGTTGATCGAGGCCGAGGCGGTAAAGCGGGAAGGGGGTGCGGCATGAGCAACAAGGGCAAAACTAGGAAGCGCGCCCAGGCCAAAGCCTCGCACAAGGCGGTGCGGCCGGTGGCGGTGTCCGTGATGATTGATATGGACGCGGTGCGGTGGGCGGCGATGGCGGGCGATGTGGCTGTCGTGCGGGAGGCGTGGAACCACGCTGAGAAAGCGCTGGCGTTCCTGGCCGGGATGCGCAATGACATCCTGCTCAATGCGGCGGCCAACGGCCAGACCGACGTTGCGCGGGTGTTGATTGATGTGGGGGTTGATTTGTCGCCGGTGGAGGTTGAAGGCCTCACGCTGCCGGTTGTGGCGGAGCAGTGCGGGCACACAGAGACCGCACGGGTGCTCCAAGCCGCGATGGATCGCACGGATGCCTTGCGGGATCGGGTGCGTCTGCGCCGGGTCGTCGGAGCCGACTCGATGGAGCAAGAGGTGGAGCCTGCGCGTGGCCGGCTCATGTGAGCGGGGCGCAAAGGCGGAAAGCATGAAACGGCCCATTTCGGGCCGTTTCCTTTTGTGGGATGGAGAGGAGGGAGGCGGCCTGGGCGGGCGGTCTCGGATGCCTGCCTACGGCCTGGGCCCACGGGCCGTAGGCAGGCCGCGTCCAGCGGCCTGCGCCTTTTGCTTTCCATCTCCCATGCCTGGGTGCGCGCATATGCGCAACCCTATGCGTGGCACGGATAAATCATTTGGACGTCCAAACAAAAAAGCGGGTTATCCGGGGAAAAGAAGTAGCCAAGGCCAGGGCGTGGAGCGGTCATCCGTGCTTGCGCACACGAGCAAATCGGGATCACAACAGGACGCCGAATGGATCGGAATATGTATCGTTTTATTCTTTTGTTGAAGGTTTGAAAATGCGGTGCTCGGCACGGTTTTACGGGCTTTGCCCCCTTGCGGAACCCCGGAAATCTCACAGGATGGAGGTACGCAAAAACAAACCACTTGGAGCACAGATCATGAGCAAAGCAGCCAGCAACCTTGTCGCGTCATTCCCGACCATTTCCGAGCCTGTCCGCGCGCGGGCGGCAAAGGCCGCACCGACCACGGTCGCGGAATACGTCGCGATGGCCAGCCCGGCCGCACGGGCGGCCCTGATCGCCGCCCGCGACGACATCCCAGGCACGGCGGCCGGCCTGGCGCGCTACGAGCGGCGGAAGGCAGGAGACGAGTTCCCCGAAGGACGGAAGGATGGGGCCGGGCGCTGGTATCCATCCGACGCTGAAAACGGGGACGACTACACGAGTCATCTCCGGTCGCCCTCGCGCGCCTGGCCGTGGTCGCTGTTCAAGGGGGCTTTCACGCTTGACCACTGTCTTGCCCTAGACGGCGGCACGCGGGCGGGCGTGTCGCTGCTGCGCAAAAAGGTGCGGGGAGTCGCGCTGGTCGATCTGCTGGCTGCGGATCGCGCCCAACCGCTGGCGGTGGTGCTCGATCGCGCGGTTCTCCACCAGGTGGTCGGCATCGACGACGCGCCGGCCGGCGCGTCGCAACGGCGCGCACTGTGAGGATCACAGAACACCACAAAAACGGGCCGCCATCGCGCGGCCTTTTTTGTGCCTTTCGATCCTGAAATGGCGGTAGTCGACACACTTTGACCCCTTGCGCAATCCCGGAAATCTCACACCATGGGATTAGGGAGGATCACAATCAATCACAGTAGAGGATCACAGAATGACCATGAGACCACCGAAAACTCCACGGCAGCGCGAAGTCCTCGCGCTCCACAACGCCGGGCGAACCGCAAGCGAGATCGCGATGGCGCTGGGTATCAGCGACACCCGTGCCCGCGAAGTCCTGGCGCGCTTGGGCGTCCAGCCGCAGCGCCGGGCGAACCGGTGGCCGGTGTCGCCCCGGCGGACAAACATCGACGTTCGGAACGCCGCGATGCGTGAGGTGGTGCGGCAGCGCCGCGCGCAGATCGCGGCCGACCTGGCCGCCGATCCATCGCTCACACACGGCGACCTGGCCCGCCGGCACGGCGTGAGCGAGGCAACGATCCGCAGCGACCGCGCCGCGATCGACAAGCCCGGCGCATAACCCCATCCCTTTCTCTTTCTCTTTCGGAGCACACGTCATGACCACCCACACCATTTCCGTCTACAACCCGAAGGGCGGCACCGGCCGCACGACCCTCGCCGTCCACCTAGCGGACTACCTCGCGACGCGCGGGGCGCGTCTGCTGCTGCGCGACGCCGACCCGCAAGGCTCCGCCCTGGGCTGGGCTTATCTCGCCGACCAGGTACGCGAAGCGGAGCAGGGCGCGCCGCTGCCGTTCACCGTCGGCCGGGGCGATGCGGAGGGATACAACATCGTTCTCACCGATCACGGCCCGGCCGATGGGCCGTGGCCGCCGAAGGCGGACATCCTCATCGTGCCCGTGTCGCTCGATGGCGTCGCGCAAGCCGTCGGCTTGCGCACGCTGGCCCGGCTCCGCGCCGACGGGCACGTGCCCGTCGTGGTGGCGAGCAAGTATCGGCCCGACCGGGCCGAGCACCGGGCGGCGCTGAAATCGGCCGCGCTGGCCGGTGCGCTGCTCCTCCATGATCGGGCCGCCCTGGCTGGGTGGTACGCGACCGGCCGCACGATCTACGACCCGGCGCACGGACGGGCGCGCGGCGTCGCCCTGGCCCGGCAAGACATGGACGCGGTGGG
>DATCUT010000056.1:0-3099 GCA_036561785.1 Rhodanobacter sp. | reverse complement strand
ATTCGCCCATCGCCGTTCCCCCGAGGGCGGCTGTAGCAACCGTCATACGCCCGCGATGCACCAGCGAGCTATCCCCAGGGGATAGCTCCAAGGTCGTCCACAGAGTTCCAGCCGCCCTCCCGAAACGACGCTCTTGCTGTGCCAGCTCCTGCGGTCTATGCGCACTGCTGCGGCAACGGACCGCCTGCCGATCACAAAGCGGTGTCTGCATCAATCGGCTTCCTTGCTGCCGGCATCTCCTGGCCCCGCCAAGCTGACGCCCATCCGATGAACCGCACATTTTCAAGGAGGCTTCATGCGCGTGTTCCTGTGCGAGAAGCCGTCCCAGGGCAAGGACATCGCCCGTGTGCTGGGTGCCGGCCACCGCGGCAACGGCTGCTACAGTGGCGCCGGTGTCGTCGTGACCTGGTGCATCGGTCATCTGGTGGAGGCGGTTCCGCCCGAAGGCTACGGCGATCAATACAAGCGCTGGGCCATCGAGCAACTGCCTATTCTTCCTGAGCGTTGGCGTGTCGAGCCCAAGGCGGCGACCGCGGCGCAATTCAAGGTCGTGCAGCAGCTCGTCGCCAAGGCGGGCGAGCTGGTGATTGCGACCGACGCCGACCGCGAGGGCGAGATGATCGCCCGTGAGATCATCGAGCTATGCGGCTACTGCGGGCCGATTCAGCGTCTGTGGCTGTCGGCGCTCAACGATGCGTCCATCCGCAAGGCGCTGGGTGCGCTCAAGCCGTCCGCCGAGACGCTGCCGCTGTACTACTCGGCCCTGGCCCGCTCGCGTGCCGACTGGCTGATCGGCATGAACCTGAGCCGGCTGTTTACGCTTCTAGGTCGGCAGGCCGGCTACACCGGCGTGCTGTCGGTGGGGCGCGTGCAGACGCCGACGCTGAAGTTGGTGGTGGATCGTGATCGCGAGATCGCGCGCTTCGTCTCTGTGCCGTATTGGGCCGTGGACGTGCTGCTATCCCATGCCGGCCGGTCCTTCACCGCGAGCTGGATACCGCCCGAAGGCAGCACGGATGCAGCGGGTCGCTGCCTTCAGCAGCCGGTGGCGCAGCAGGCTGCGGATTGCATTCGCGCCGCACGCGATGCGCAGGTCGTGTCGGTGGACACCGAGCGCGTGCGCGAGGCACCGCCGCTGCCGTTCGACCTGGGCACGCTGCAGGAGGTGTGCTCCAAGCAGTTGGGCCTCGACGTGCAGGAGACGCTGGACATCGCGCAGGCGCTGTACGAGACGCACAAGGCGACGACCTATCCGCGCAGCGACTCGGGATACCTGCCCGAAAGCATGCTCGCGGAAGTGCCGGCGGTGCTCGATGCACTGCTCGCCACCGATCCCAGCCTGCGGCCCTTGATCGGCCAGCTCGACCGCAACCAGCGTTCGCGCGCCTGGAACGACGGCAAGGTGACGGCTCACCACGGCATCATCCCGACGCTGGAGCCCGCTAACCTGTCGGCCATGAACGAGAAGGAACTGGCCGTCTACCGGCTGATCCGCGCTCATTACCTCGCGCAGTTCCTCCCGCACCATGAGTTCGACCGGACGGTAGCGCAGTTCTCGTGCGGCAGTCAGTCGCTGGCGGCCGTGGGCAAGCAGATCGCCGTCACCGGCTGGCGCGAGGTGCTGGCGACGCCGGGGCCGGACGATGCCGACGGCGAGGATGCGCAGCGCAGCCAGGTGCTGCCGGCGCTGCATGCGGGCCTGTCCTGCCCGGTCGGCAAGGTGGATCTCAAGGCGCTGAAGACGCTGCCGCCCAAGCCCTACACGCAGGGCGAGCTGATCAAGGCCATGAAGACTGTCGCCAAGTTCGTGACCGACCCGCGGCTGAAACAGAAGCTGCGAGATACCACAGGCATCGGCACCGAGGCGACACGCGCCAACACCATCAACGGTCTGATCGGTCGCGGCTACCTGGTCAAGAAAGGCCGCGCCGTCCGCGCTTCCGATGCGGCATTTACGCTCATCGACGCGGTGCCCTCGGCCATCGCCGACCCCGGCACCACGGCGGTGTGGGAGCAGGCGCTGGACATGATCGAGGCCGGCCAGATGGCGCTGGACACCTTCATCGAGAAGCAGTCCGTGTGGGTCGGCCAGCTCGTGCAGCAGTACCGCGGCGCAACGCTCTCGCTCAAGCTGCCGCCGGCGCCGGCCTGCCCGCAGTGCGGCGCACCGATGCAGCAGCGCACGGGCAAGAGCGGCGCGTTCTGGTCCTGCTCGCGC
The DNA here is from genome assembly GCA_036561785.1 of Rhodanobacter sp. Taxonomy (GTDB): domain Bacteria; phylum Pseudomonadota; class Gammaproteobacteria; order Xanthomonadales; family Rhodanobacteraceae; genus Rhodanobacter. The sequence continues at coordinate 881 of DATCUT010000056.1, read as the reverse complement.
TACCCGGACTGCAAGGGCACGTTGCCGATCGAGTCCCCGACGGGCCGGCGCAGCGCACCGCGCAAGCGGCGCGCTGCCTCCAAGACGTCCTGATCCTCGCTTCCCCCTGCCGCGCCGGCCACTTCACTGGCGGCGAGGCAAACGTCCCGCACCGCGCGGGACTCCAAAGCGCGCGTCTCCTTCTGCAACGGTGTGCGCGCCCCGTCTGCCCGCCGTCGGGCGACGGGGCGAGAAGGTCATTGCTCCACGAATCGCGCCCGCCGCCATTCCCTTGATCGGTGTGCCTTGCCTCGGTCATGAGGGGCTTCCTGACGCCTTGCCGCCGCGCGAGCCGTGAGGAGGCCCCTTGGGCCGAGGGTATTCCGTGCCGGTGCCCGCCGGCGAAACATCGGGCTCCCTTTGTGTGTGGATGCACGCCAGAGGTTTCCGGCCCCAGCCACGAAACGGGCCGGGTGCGATTGCTGACGCAGCGAACGGCTTTGACGACGGCCTGCGCTGACGCAGCCCACAGGTGGTTTTCCTTTCTCTTCAGCCGAAGGCCCGTGTGGCCTTCGGCGCCCTGGTCTTTGCCTTGTCCCGTGACGCGGGCCATTGCCCTAAAGCGGGCCGTCCGCGATTCGGTTTTCCCTGCGACGGCAGCCATGCCTCGCGCCCATCCTCACGCCATGCGTTGCTGACAGTCGTCAGCGGCATGCCCTGGCAGTCTCGGTCTTCAAGACTGCAACGCGGTTCGCCGCGTCGACCGATCCAGTCCGCTTCGCATCGCCCACCGCGGACGCTCGCCGGCCTGGCGACGATGCACTTTTCTCAACCACCCGAGGGGAACCCCATCCCCTGCGGGATGCGTGCTCCCCGACCCACCAAGGAGCACGGCATGTCTG
>DATCUT010000055.1:0-9160 GCA_036561785.1 Rhodanobacter sp. | reverse complement strand
CGGCAGGCCGCGGCGCGCGTAGTCGCGCGCCCGCGCGGCATCGCCCAGGGCGAGGTAGCCGCTGGTCGAGTAGCGGTACGCGGCCACGCTCAGCGAGGTGCCGGTCTGCGCCAGCGTCTTGCTGTAGCTCAGGCGCACGCTCTGGCCGGACAGCGTGTCCAGGCCGGGGATGCGCGTGCGTGCGGTGGTGACGTCCATGGCGAACGCGCCATAGCGCGTGTTCAGTGCGCTGCCCAGCAGCAGGGCGCCGTAGCCCGCCGAGCCCACCGCGCCGGCGTAGCCGGTCAGCAGGTTGGAGAGGCCGCGCTGCACGGTGACCTGCGCCACGTTCGGCTTGTGTTCGATCGTCTCGTCGCGCAGCTGGCCGGCGGCCACGTCGAAGCGCATCACGCCCGGGCGCAGCAGCTGCGGCACCGAGGCGTATGGCACCGAGAAGGCGTGCACGCGGCCGTTCGCCTCGGTCACGCTGACCTCGAGGTCGCCGCCGTAGCCGGTGGCGTAGAGGTCGTCGATGACGAAGGGGCCGGGCGCCACCGTGGTCTGGTAGATCACCATGCCGTTCTGGCGCACGGTCACCCTGGCATTGCTGTCGGCGACGCCGCGCACGGTGGGCGCGTAGCCGCGCAGCGATTGCGGCAGCATGCGGTCGTCGGTGGCCAGCTGCACGCCGCGCAGGCCGAAGCTGTCGAAGATCTCGCCGTTGGTCCAGGCGTCGCCCAGGGTCAGCTGCGCGCGCAGCCGCGGCAGGTCGCGCTGCGCGTAGGTGGCGATGTTCTGCCAGTGGCGGCCGGAACGCATGCCGCCGGTGCCGGTTTGCCAGCTCAGCGAGGAGTTGTGGCGCAGGTGCCAGCGGCCCAGGTTCAGCCCGGCGTTCAGGCCGAGGTACGACGAGGTCTGCGTCAGGCCTCCGCTGCGGGTGCGGTAGCTGTTGAAGTTGTAGTTGAGCAGGCCGGCGTTCACCCCGGCATCCCAGTATTTCGGATCGACGTAGCCGCGCGCCTGCTGCCCCAGGTAGGCCTGCGGCACGCTGGTGTCCAGGCGCAGGTCGGGCATCGCGAAGCTCATGCTGGCGCCGGGAATCACGCTGGCGATGTCGACGCAGACGCGGTTGTCGGCCAGGTCGGCGCTGACGCGCGTCGACAATTTGTCCGGGTGCAGCCCCAGCCGGTCGAGCAGCGCCGGGGTCACGCAGGGCGTGGCGCTGGCGTCGGCCGATGCCGCGGCGAAGCGCACGTCGGTGCGGCCGACGGCGCCGCCATTGAGGAAGAGGTCGACGCTGTAGCTGCCGGCGGGGATGAAATCGCCGTGTTCGAAGCGGGACAGGTCGGTGGTGTTCTGGCCCGCGCCGGAGAGCAGGCTGCGGTCGAAGCTGGCGTCCATGGCGTCGACGGCGGGCACGCTGGCATCCGCGTCCGTCGCGGCGGCGGCAACATGGCCGCCCCAGCCGCACAGCGCCAGGCCGATCACTGCGGACAGCAGCCGGTGGTGGGCGACGGGTTGGAGCCCGCCCGCAAGCGCGGCGCTGGCGCGCCCCGGCTTCACGGCGCGATCGTGCCCTGGTAGGAGGTCGCGGCACCGAAATCGTTGAGGACGGTGTAGGCGACCACGGTGCCGGCCGCCGGCGCGCGGTGCAGGTTCTTGATCGGCAGGCGCAGCGTCGACAGCGGCGCGACCATGCCGTTGCCGGGCGCGTACGCCACGTTGTCGACGTTCAGCGACAGCTGGCTGAAGGTGATGTGGTACGGCGTGGGGTTGTGCGCCACCAGTGCGTAGCCCGCGCCATCGGCGGCCACGGTCCAGGTGACCCGCTTGGCGGCGTCGAGCGAATCACCGGCCAGTCCGGCCGGGCGGAAGAACAGCTTCAGCCGCGAGCGTACGGCGAACTGCAGCGTGTTCTGCGCCTCGCCCGGTTTCGCCGCGGGCTTGGGCGGGATCTCCAGCACGTTCAGCCAGAACAGCGATTCGCGATCCTTCGGCAACGGCTGGCTGGTGTAGACGATGCGCAGGCTCTGGCCCTTGCCTGCATTCATGCGGAACAGCGGCGGCGTGATGAGGAACGGCACGTTCGCCGTATCGGGCGTCGAAGCCGGGTCGCCGTCGTCGATCCACGCCTCGACCAGCGCCGGCTGGCCGCCATCGTTGCTCAGGCGCACGGTGACCTCGCCGTTCGCGGCCGGGAACACCACGCGGGTACCGGCGATCACGACACTGGCGTGGGCGTTGGTCAGGGCCAGGCAAAGCGTCAGCAGCCCCGCGCCGAGAGCGCAGACGAGTTTGTTCATGGAGAGGCGGATCCGGAGAGTGAGGCCGCGACCGGCGCTGCCGGCCACGGCTGCAAGCGGCTTACAGGTAGTTCATCGTGAATTCGACGCTGGTGTTCGCCGAACCCGCGCCTGCCGCGCCGCCGACGGCGACGTACTGCGCCGAGTAATTCATGGTGGCAGCGCCGCCCGAGAGCGAGACGACCTGCGAGTTCTGCGCCGTGGCGTTGGCTGCATTCAGCGGCATCACGACGTCGCTGCCGTTCAGCAGCTGGATCTCCACGTTGGTGGCTGCGCCGACGCCGGTGAGCTTCAGGTTGCCGGTGGTGGCATCGATGTTGGCGCCGGAGAACTGGGTCTGCACCGTGCTCAGGGCCGAATCACAGCCGGTGATGTTGAGGGTGAACGGGGTCTTGTTGGCAGTGTTGCCCGCCGTGCCGAGCACCGGCGCCAGCACCAGCGGCAGGGTCACGTTCTTGGTGGCCTGGGTGCCATAGGCCGTGCCCTCGACCTTGCAGGTCTGGCCCACCACCTGGCCGGTGATGTTGATGGTGCCGTCGACGGCCTGGGCGGTCGGGGCGAAGCCGGCGGCGGCCATGATGGCGACCAGCGCAGTGGAAAGCAGGGTCTTGTTCATTGCGGTGTCCTTGATGAGTGTTTGGTGGGTGATGGCTTGCGCTGCTGGCGGGGGAGATGGGCGGTCGCCTGGGTCGACAGGCTGTGGCCCGGCGCGTGTCGCGCCTTGAGAAGTCCCCCCGGACGGAATGTCTGCCGCGGATTCCGTTGCGGCTGGTCGATCTTAAGCAATGCTCATGCCAAATAATGCGTGTAAACGATTACTTTAGACACTAGGCCGGTCACAGCAGGATGAAGATTGAGACAGGGCAACGATTACACGTTACGTGTAGGCAATCCCTGACAAATTTCGGCACCAGAAAGTGCGAACTACGTCACTCTATTCGGACGAGCATATCACGCGCTTTTCACGAATTTAGTCAAGCTCACTTGACACATGGCGATGCCTCCCTCTACCTTTCATTTGTCAAGCTTGCTTGACATTTACAGACGGGGAGAGTCGCCATGAATACGCGGCCGCATCTGATTTTCCCGTGGCTGGCGTTGGGCCTGGCGCTGGGCGGCGGTGCTGCCGTGCTGCCCATGAGGCGACCGCGGTGACCAGCCGGCGAAATTCCAGCCGGCGCTGGATGACTTTCTGAAATCGTTCTGAAGGAGTACGCGATGCCTCGTCTTTCCGACAAGCAGTACCAGCGGCAGTCCATGCTGGCGATGACGGCCTACGTCGCCGTCATGCTGGGGGTATGGCCGTTGGTGCGCACGGTGACCGGGCTGCCACTGAAGATGCTGCTGGCGCTGGTGCCGGTGTTGCCGATGCTCTACTTGATCGGGCTGATGGCGCGGCGCATCCGTGACAGCGACGAGCTGGAGCAGCGTACGCACCTGATCGCGCTGGGCGCGGCCACGGGCCTGGTGGGTGCGCTCAGCATGATCGGCGGATTTCTCGCTTCGGCCCAGGTCTGACATGTGGATGGCACGATCCTGATCTGGGTCTTTCCGGGGCTGTTGTTCTGCTACGGCATCACGCGCTGGTGGGTGGCGCGCCGCTATGGCGTGAGCCTGTCCTGCGATGATGAAAGCCGCATGCCGCTGTATCAACGCTTCCTGCTGATGGCCATCATGCTGGGCGTGCCTGCGCTGTGGTTTCGACGATCGCTGGACGACAGCAGCCTGGGCACGCTGTGCGGTATCGCCGGGGGATTTGCCGTGCTTGGCCTGATATTTGGCGTCGCGCGCTGGCGTCGGCGCCATCCTCACGGCGAGGAACTGCCGTGAGGATGAACCCGCTGACCACGCGCCATCCGCGCGAGTCCGTTCCCGCCATGCCCGGTTGCACGATTGTCGATCTTGATCATGTGGTTGAGGGTGGACATGCCGCCTGTGCTGCTGGTGTGGCGCGGGCGCTGGTCACGCGGCGCTGTCAATGAACAATCACGTACGCGAGCTGCGCGGCGAACACGGCTGGTCGCAGGCGGATCTGGCCGAGCGGCTGGACGTCTCGCGGCAGACCGTCAATGCGATCGAGACCGGCAAGTACGATCCCAGCCTGCCGCTGGCGTTCAGGATCGCGAAATTGTTTGACCGTCCCATTGAATCGATTTTCGTACCGGGTGAGGAATAAGGCATGGCATTGAATGGACGTACCGCGATCCGCATCGGTGCGGTGGTCGTTGGCCTGGGTTTCCTGGCGTGGAACCAGATGCGCAGCAGGGAACCGGCCGCGGCACCTGCCGCACCGGCGGTCGCGGCCAAGCCGCAGCCGCCAGCGAAGGCGGCGACCTGGCGGCTGGGCTTGCTGACGCTGACCGCGTGCGAACTGGCGCAGCCGAACAGCGGGCTCAGCACGGCGGCGTGGTGCGCCGACTTCCCGGTGCCGGAAAACCGCGCCGATCCGCACAGCCGCACGATCAAGCTGAAACTGGCGGTGCTGCGTTCGCGCGCGCAGGTGGCGAGTCCCGACATGCTGGCGTTCCTCGCCGGCGGCCCCGGCCAGGCAGCGACCGACTCGGCGGGTCTGGTGGCGTCGGTGCTGAAGCCGCTGCTGGCGCATCGCCATGTCGTGCTGCTGGACCAGCGCGGCACCGGCGGTTCGAATGCGCTCGGTTGCAAGGAGTCCGCCGAGACGGTGACGCCTGCCGATGACAGCACGTTCGACGCCAACAAGTTGCGTGCCGCCGCCGCCGACTGCCTGCGGCAACTGGCCGGCCGCGCCGACCCGCGCTACTACACCACCACGATCGCAGCGCAGGACCTGGAGGATGTGCGCAAGGCGCTGGGCTCGCCGCCGCTCGACCTGGTCGGCGTGTCGTACGGCACGCGTATGGCACAGCAGTACCTGAGGCGTTTCCCGGATGCCGTGCGCAGCGTGGTGCTGGACAGCGCGGTGCCGAATTCGCTGGCGCTGGGCGAGGATTTCGCGCGCAACCTGGACGACGCGTTGAAGGCGCAGTTCGCCCGCTGCACCGCCGAGCCGGCCTGCAAGAAGCAGTTCGGCGATCCGGACCAGACCCTGTACCAGCTGCGCGACGCGCTGCGCGCGAACCCGCACGAGGTCAGCTTCCGCGATCCGCAGAACTACCAGACGGTGAAGCGGATGCTGGACGAGGACTCGCTGGCCAGCGTGGTGCGCATGTTCGCGTACACGCCGGCCACTGCCGCGCTGCTGCCGCTGTCGATCGACGCGGCCGCGCACGGCGACGTCGGCCCGCTGCTGGGCCAGGCCAAATTGCTGTCCGGCGAGTTGTCCGAACTGATGGGCAGCGGCATGCAGTATTCGGTGATCTGCAGCGAGGACGCCGACCTGCTCATGGCGCGCCCGCAGGATGCGCAGACCATCCTGGGTACGCGCATGGTCGACGCGTTGAAAGCGGTCTGCACGGTATGGCCCAAGGGCACGCGCCCGGCCGATTTCCATCAGCCGCTGAAGACGGACAAGCCGATGCTGCTGCTCGCCGGCCAGTACGACCCGGTGACCCCGCCGCGCTACGCCGACGAGGTGGCGAAGGGCCTGCCGAACGCGCGCGTGCTGGTGTTCAAGGGTCAGGCGCACGGCGTGATGTCGGCCGGCTGCGCACCACAACTGATCCAGCATTTCGTCGAGAAGCTCGACCCGAAGACGCTGGACGCGAGCTGCCTGGACCGCCTGCAACCCACGCCGATCTTCATCGACTTCAACGGTTCAACCCCTTAAGGAGCGGCGCCATGATCGAGGTAAGGGATTTGCACAAGGCGTTCGGCGCGGTGAAGGCCGTCGACGGCGTCAGCTTCAGCGCCCGCGACGGCGAGATCACCGGCCTGCTCGGCCCCAACGGTGCGGGCAAGACGACCACCTTGCGCATGCTCTACACGCTGATGGCGCCGGACCGCGGCCAGGTGCTGGTCGACGGCATCGACGCGGCGGTCGATCCGCTCGGCGTGCGCCGCCAGCTCGGCGTGCTGCCGGATGCGCGCGGCCTGTACAAGCGGCTCAGCGCGCGCGAGAACATCGACTATTTCGGGCGCCTGCACGGCTTGCCGGAGGACCTGCTGGCGAGCCGGCGCGAGGCGCTGGTCAAGGCGCTGGAGATGGACGACATCGCCGACCGGCGCACCGAGGGTTTCTCGCAGGGCCAGCGGGTGAAGACCGCGATCGCCCGCGCGCTGGTGCACGACCCGCGCAACGTGATCCTCGACGAGCCGACCAACGGCCTCGACGTGATGGCCACGCGCGCACTGCGCCAGTTCATGCTGCGGCTGAAGGGCGAAGGCCGCTGCGTGCTGTTTTCCAGCCACATCATGCAGGAGGTCGCCGCGCTGTGCGACCGCATCGTGGTGATCGCGCATGGCCGCGTGGTGGCCGACGAATCGCCGGATGCGCTGCGCGCGCAGACCGGCGCGGCCAACCTGGAGGATGCGTTCGTGAAGATCATCGGCACCGACGAGGGACTGGCGGCATGAACAAGGCAGCCCCGAAAACCCTGCGTAGCCGCGCCTTCCTTACCGTGTTCCTGAAAGAGGTGAAGGAGAACCTGCGCGACCGGCGCACCCTGATGAGCGCGTTCCTGACCGGTCCGTTGCTGGGGCCGTTGCTGTTCGTGATGCTGATCAACCTCACCCTCAACCGCGAGCTGGAGAAGGCCGAGAAGCCGCTGCCGGTGCCGGTGATCGGCGCCGAGTTCGCACCGAACCTGCTCGACGCGCTGAAGGCCGGCGGCGTGGTGCCGGGTGCGGCGGTGGCCGATCCCGAGCAGACCGTGCGCAAGCAGGACGCCGACGTGGTGCTGCGCATCGCCGCCGACTACGGCAAGGCCTGGCGCAAGGGCGAGCCGGTGCAGGTCGAATTGTTCTACGACTCTTCGCAACGCGACGCCAATACCTCGGTGGAGCGGGTGACCAGGCTGGTCGAAGGCTATGCGCGGCAGCAGGGTGCGATGCGGCTGGTCGCGCGCGGCATGTCGCCGGGCACGGCCTGGCCGCTGCAGGTGGCCAGGCGCGACCAGGCCACGCCGCAGTCGCGCGCGGTGCTGATGTTCGCGATGCTGCCGTACTTCTTCGTGATCACCATCTTCATGGGCGGCATGTATCTGGCGATCGACCTCACCGCCGGCGAGCGCGAGCGGCAGTCGCTGGAACCACTGTTCGCCAACCCGGTAGCGCGCTGGAAGATCCTGTGCGGCAAGCTGGCGGCGATCTGCGCGTTCTCCGCCGCCAGCCTGCTGATCACCCTGCTGGCGTTCGCCGTGGTGGGGCAGTTCATCCCCGCCGAGAAGATCGGCATGGAGTTGGACCTGGGCCTGCATTTCGCGACTTACGTGTCGCTGCTGATGCTGCCGCTGGTACTGCTGCTGGCCGTGCTGCAGTCGATGGTGGCGGCGTTCGCCAAGAGTTACCGCGAGGCGCAGACCTACATCTCGTTGCTGATGCTGGTGCCGCTGATTCCCAGCGCGCTGCTGTCGTTCATGCCGATCAAGGCGCAGGCGTGGATGTACGCCGTGCCGCTGCTGGGCCAGAATCTCGGCATCATGCAGCTGCTGCGTGGCGACGGCGTCACCGGCGAGCAGCTCGTCCTGTGCCTGGCCGGCAGCTTGGCGGCGGCATTGCTCGCGGTGCTGGCGACGATCCAGCTGTACCGCTCCGAGAAGCTGGCGATTTCCACCTGAGGCCACGACCGTGTGTAGGAGCGCACCCTGTGCGCGATGCCTCTTCGTCACGCCACGAAAAGCATCGCGCACAGGGTGCGCTCCTACACGTCTTCGGGGGTGTCAGCGCGGCGGGGCGGTCAGTTCGCGCGCGTTGAGGTAGCCGTCGTGGTTGCGATCCAGTTTGTGGAACTGCCGGCGCAGGTTGCCCTGATATTCGTTCAGCGTGATCGGCTGGCCGCGACCGCCGGGCAGCTCGTCGGTGCTGATGATGCCGTCGCCGTTGCTGTCCATGCTCCGGAAGCCGCGGCCCATGTACGCCAGGTATTCGGCCTCGCTGACACGGCCGTCGCCGTCACTGTCGAACATCTGCAGGTAGGCGGCACGGGTGTCCTGCGCCAGCGCGGCCGGCGAGGCCAGCAGCAGGGCCAGCGCGATTCCGGCCAGTCGCGTGTTCAGCGGCTGCTGCCGTGGATGCCGATGAACTGCAGGAACTCCGCACGGGTGCGTGCGTCGTCGCGGAAGGTGCCGAGCATCTGGCTGGTCATCATCGACACGCCGCGCTTGTGTACGCCACGGGTGGTCATGCATTCGTGGCTGGCGTCGACCACCACCGCCACGCCGGCCGGCTGCAGGGTTTCCTGGATGCACTGGGCGATTTCCGCGGTGAGTTTCTCCTGCACCTGGAAGCGGCGCGCGAAACCGTCTACCACGCGGGCCAGCTTGCTGATGCCGACGACCCGGTTGGTCGGCATGTAACCGACGTGCGCACGGCCGATGATCGGCGCCATGTGATGCTCGCAATGGCTCTCGAACTCGATGTCGCGCAATACCACCATTTCGTCGTAGCCGGCCACTTCCTTGAAGGTACGGCGCAGGTAGTCGCCCGGGTCGGATTCGTAACCGGAGAACCAGTCGCGGTACGCCTTCACCACCCGCTTCGGCGTGTCGAGCAGACCCTCGCGCGCCGGATCCTCGCCAGCCCAGCGCAGCAGCGTGCGCACGGCTTCCTCTGCCTGTTCGCGGGTCACGTCGTTCGGGTTGCGCTGCTCGCTCATGGGAGGATCTCGGGTGTGCGGATGGACCAGTTTAACGCCCGCACCGGGCCTGCGCAGGCTCGGGCGTGGCAACGCGCAGGGCGGGCACCGCCCGCCGTTTTGCGTCGCGGCATGAAGCAGGAGCCGGCGGGCGGTGCCCGCCCTACGG
>DATCUT010000054.1:0-2463 GCA_036561785.1 Rhodanobacter sp. | reverse complement strand
CCGTCGCGCATCGCGCCGTGCGCCTGCGCCGCATCCTCGATCAGCAGCAGCTTGTGCCGCCGGGCCAGCGCCGCCAGCGCCGGCATGTCGGCCAGTTGGCCGTACAGGTGCACCGCCATGATCGCGCGCGTGCGCGGCCCGATCGCCGCCTCCACGCAGGCCGGGTCGAGATTGAAACTCAGCGGATCGGGCTCCACCGGCACCGGCACCAGCCGGTTTTCGCTGATCGCGAGAAAACTGGCGATAAAAGTGTTGCCGGGCACGATGACCTCGTCGCCCTCGCCGAGCGCGCCGAGCTGCCTGTAGCCGCGCAGGATCAGCGACAGCGCGTCCAGCCCGTTGCCCACGCCCACGGCGTGGGACACACCGCCATAGGCGGCGAACTCGCGCTCGAAAGCCGCGAGTTCCTCGCCCAGGATGTACCAGCCCGAGTCGATCACCCGCGCGGCGGCCGCCTTCAGTTCGTCGGCATGGCGCGCGTTGATCGCCCTGACGTCGAGGAACGGGACGTCCATCAATCCGGTCTCCATCGGCACGCTACCCATCACAGCGGCCACTCGTAGAAATCGTGCACCACGGCGCGGGCGCCGAAGTATTCCTTCTGGGTGACCAGACCGCCGTTGAGTACCCGCCCCTCCTGCTCGGTCGAGACGCCGAAGCTGAAGTACGCTCGGTTCGCATAGACGCCACCGATCAATTCCGCCAGCAGCAGGCTGAGCGCACCCAGCTGCCGCCCTTCCTCCGAGACAGCCATGTACTGGGTGTGCACGGCCTTGCCCAGGTCGTAGACGAGCACGCCCGCCAGCAGGGCGCCCTCGCGGCGCGCCTCGTGCAGCACGATGTGCTGCGGGAAGCGCGACTGCAGCAGGCGCAGCTCCGCCAGGCTGTGGGTCGGCACGGTGTCGTGCTTGCGCAACACGTCCGCCAGCAGCGCGTGGAAATCCGCCGGATCGGCGCTGGTCCGCAGGCCGATGCCGGCCTTCCTGGCCTTGTTGACGGCGCGCTGGCGGCCTTGCGTGAAGTGGAACGCCTCGCGCAGCGCGATGGCCGAGGAGAGGTCGCGGCGCTGCAGCCGCGCGCCCAGCCGATGCAGGGCATACAGATCCTCCTCGGCCGGATAGGCATGGAAAATGTGCGGCACCGCCTTGTAGAGCACCCGCTCCACGCCGAGCGCGCGGTAGTGGCTGGCGATCTGCTCGAACACGGCCAGCGTCGATTCGGCGCGCAGGGCGTGCGTGGTGATCAGCCCGGCATAAGTAAGGCCGCCGTGGCTGGTCACCACCTTGTCCCGGATGTTCGCGGGAAACACCGCCACGGCCTCGCCGTGCCGCTCGACGATCAGCGACTGGTCGACGAAACGATCGGCGTGGTAATCCATGTAGCCGCGCCGATGCAGCAGGTTGCCGTTGCGGGAACGCCCGACCAGCGCATCCCAGGTGTTCACGTCGGCGGGGGCGTAGGGCCTAACGCTGCACATCGCCATCACCGTCGCCATAGTCGGCTTCGGCCACGCCGAAGCCGTCCACGCCCATGTCGTTGCCGTTGTAGAACATCAGCAGCTTGTCGCGCCGGCGGATCAGGGCGGGATAGCAGAGCGTGCGCGAGTCCCAGCCGCTGGCCGACAGCGCGATGCCCAGCGTCTCGTCGTGGCGCTCCCACGTGATGCCGTCGTCGCTCAAGGCGACACCGGGAAAATATTCGCCGGTGCGATTGCCGCGCGTGAAGTACATGACGTAGCGGCTGCCGCGGCGGTATACGCGCGGCCGACCGATGCGGTATTCGCTGCCCCGCGGGCGCAGGCAGACATGGTCTTCGCGCGGGATCGCCGCGAGGTCGGCCGTCTCCGCATGGCGGATGTGATAGCGCGGAAACGGCTGGCCGCCGATGGTTTCCCAGTCGTCGCCCACGGCGTACCACAGGCGCCAGCGGCCGTTTTCGTACATGGCCGAATGCACCGCGCCGATGGTGCTGCGGCCGGGCGCGCGATCCAGGATGGGGGTTTCCTGGGTGCGCCGGAAGCTGTTGCCGCCGTCGCGGGAAATGGCCAGGCCGCTGAAGGCCAGGAACTTGGCCCTGGCCACGCGCTGGAAGCCGACATAGAACATGTGCAGGCCGCCGGGCGCGTCGACGAGGTCGCCCAGGATCATGCCGTTGTCGTCGAAACAGCCGGCCCGGCCGATGTCGAGCACCGGCTCGGCGCTGACCCGCACGATCGTCGCGGGGTCGTCCGCCCGCACGTCGACGTAGCCGATCCGGCTGACGCCGTCGGCATCGCGAAACCCCGCGTAGACGCGGATAAGGTCATCGTCGAGGCGGTACGGGGTCGGCGTGAGCGCCGAGTGGCGCATCCAGCCGCCCACGCCCTGCCGCGCGGTGTCGAACACCAGGCCTTTCTTGGTCCATTCGGACATGCGCTCCTCAAAGCCTCACGTCGAGGCTCGACCGGCCGGCTACCGCACGGGC
>DATCUT010000053.1:0-1600 GCA_036561785.1 Rhodanobacter sp. | reverse complement strand
GGCCGCCGTACTCGCGCGGCAGGGTCATGCCCAGCCAGCCGCGCGCTGCCAGGCGGCGGCTGAAGTCGGCATCGAAGCCGCCGAGCCAGTTGTCGCAGGCCGGCTCGAAGCGACCGGCCGCCAGTTCGTCGGCCAGGAAGGCCCGGACCTCGCGTCGCAACGCATCGCACGCCGGCGGCAGCTGCGCGGGCAACAACTCAATCGCCGGTATCGACACGGCTCCTCCTGTCGCAAGGGTGCTTTGGCGCACTTCGATCAGCGGCCGGATGGTAATGCACCTTCACGCGCGAGGACACGGCGCAGCGGGTCCGGGCCGTCGCCGGACAGGTTTTTTGGTTATCATGCCGGTTCATGCCCGTTTGTTTGGAACGCGGCATTCCCCACCGAGCTTGAGGAGTTCAACATGGCGAAAGTGACTGAATTCGGGTACCTGGGCATTGGAGTCAAGGACGGCGATGCCTGGCGTGAATTCGCCAGCCAGGTGGTGGGCATGGAAGTGCTGGACGAGGGCGACGGCGATCGCTTCTACCTGCGCATGGACAACCAACATCACCGCATCGTCGTGAACCTGCACGGCGACGACGACATGGACTTCATCGGCTGGCGCGTGGCCGGACCGGAGGAGTTCGACGAGATGAAGCGCCAGCTCGACGCCGCCGGCGTGGACTGGAAGCAGGCCGACGGCGAGGAGCGCAAGGAGCGCATGGTGCTGGACCTGCTCAAGTTCAAGGACCCGGGCGGCAACCCGACCGAGATCTACCACGGCCCGCGGATCGAGACCTTCCTGCCGTTTCATCCCGGCCGGCGCATGTACGGGCGCTTCCTGGCCGGTGCCGAGGGCGTGGGTCACTGCATCCTGCGCCAGGACGACGTGCAGAAGGCCTACCGCTTCTACACCGACGTGCTGGGCATGCGCGGTTCGGTCGAGTACAACCTGCCGATTCCCGGCACCGACATGACCGCCTCGCCGGTGTTCATGCACTGCAACGAGCGCGACCACTCGGTGGCCTTCCTGGGTGCGCCGATGGAAAAGCGCATCAACCACCTGATGATCGAGGTGGAGAACATGGACGACGTCGGCTACACCTTCGACATCGTGCGCAAGCGCAAGATTCCGGTCGCCATCCAGCCGGGCAAGCACAGCAACGACCAGATGTGGTCCTTCTACATGGGCAACCCGTCCGGCTGGCTGTGGGAGTACGGCTGGGGCGCGCGCAAGGCCACACACCAGTCCGAGTACTACGTGGCCGACGTGTGGGGTCATGGCGTCGAGGCCACCGGCTTCGGCATGGACCTGGAGATGCAGGCCTGACAGCAGGTCCGTGACCGGTGGTGGTGACGCCACCGGGTGGTTTGGCTGCAAACGCCCCGACCCGTTCGGGGCGTTTGCGTTCCGGGGGTGGCGGATGGGTCTGGCCAGGATCGGGCGTGCGGCGTATTACTCGGCCAAGGGCCTGCGGGCGGCCTTCGCCGGCGAGGAGGCGTTTCGCCAGGAGCTGCTGATCGTGGCGGTACTGACGCCAGTCGGGCTGTGGCTGGGGCGCACCGCCGTGGAGCGGGCCTTGCTGGTCGGCAGCCTGCTGTTGCTGCTGATCGTGGA
>DATCUT010000052.1:0-6816 GCA_036561785.1 Rhodanobacter sp. | reverse complement strand
GAGGTGCTCGGCGGGCACCGGCAGCCAGGGCGAGGCCGAGTCGCTGAAGCCCGCCGACGGCGGCTGGTCCGTCCACGGCATCGGCGTGCGGCAGCCGTCGCGGCCGAGGATGTTGGGATAGTTGGCGATGCCGTAGGGGTCGCGCAGCTGCTCGAACGTGAGCTGCGCCTGCGTCAGGCCCAGCTCGTCGCCCTGATAGATGCAGGCGCTGCCGGGCAGGCAGACGAGCATGGCGATCAGCAGGCGGTCCAGGCGGTGCTCGACCTCCTCGCCGTGACGCCGGTGTCGCGCCCAGCGGCCCTTGAGCCGCGGGAAGTCGTGCGTGCCGAACGTCCAGCAGATGCGGTGATCCTCGAACAGCGCGTCGACCCGACGCAGCAGCGCACGCAGCGTTTGCTGCGTGAACGGCTCGTGGCTGATCAGCGAGGCGTTGTAGACCGTGTGCAGGCGATGCGAGCCGCGCACGAAATCCGCCGCCGTGGCGAGCGCGTCCTCGGCGCTGGAGATCTCGCCGAGCGTGAACGTGCCGGGATACTCGTCCATCAGCGCGCGCACTTCGGCGAGGAATTCCAGCGTCTCCGGGCGGCTCACCGTGCCGCGGTTGATGTCGTCGAAATACGGGTCGTCGGGCGCCGCGCCGTCCGGCCGCGGCGCGCCGGGCGGGCGTCTGGGATTGTCGCGCAGCGCGGTGTCGTGGGCGTAGAAGTTCACCACGTCCAGACGAAAGCCGTCCACGCCGCGGTCGAGCCAGAAGCGCGCCACGTCCAGCAGCGCCGCGCGCACCTGGGGGTTGTACCAGTTCAGGTCCGGCTGCTGCGCGAGGAAGTTGTGCAGGTAGTACTGCCCGCGCCTCGGCTCCCAACTCCAGGCGGCGCCGCCGAAGGTGGAGCGCCAGTTGTTGGGCGGCCCGCCGTGCGGCGCCGGGTCCGCCCAGACGTACCAGTCCGCCTTGGGGTTGTCACGGCTCTGGCGGCTCTCCAGAAACCACGGGTGCTGGTCGGAGGTGTGGTTCCAGACCTGGTCGGTGATCACGCGCAGGCCGAGCGCATGCGCCTGGCGCACGAGCGCATCGAAGTCCTCCAGCGTGCCGAACATCGGCTCGACCGCGGTGAAATCCGAGACGTCGTAGCCGAAGTCGTGCATCGGCGAGCGCACGAACGGGCAGATCCAGACCGCGTCCGCGCCGAGCTCGGCGACGTAGCCGAGCTTGTCGCGAATGCCGTTGAGATCGCCCACGCCATCGCCGTCAGCGTCACGAAAGCTGCGGGGGTAGATCTGGTAGATGACGGCGTCCTGCCACCATAGCCCGCTCACCGGAAACCTCCGTTGGTCTGTTCCTGTTGCGTCTGGTGCCTGCGTCAGGGCATCGGCTGCCAGTGGCGCATCTGCTCGGCCTCGCGCAGGTCGGCGAAGAACGTCCCCCAGGGCGGCAGTTCCACCTGCATCGTCTGCGCGTCGAACAAGGCCTCGCCGCCGAGGCCGACGGCAGGACGCACGACGGAAAAGCGCGACAGATCGGCGCGGTTCGGCTCGCCACTGATGTTGAACAAGCATAGCAGGCACTGTTCCCGGTATTCACGCACCATCGCCAGCAGGCACTGCCCGAAGTCCATCAGCTCGGTTGCGCCGGCCTGCAGCGCTGGCTGCGAGATGCGCCAGTGCAGCAGCGTGCGCCAGTGGTTGAGCAGCGAGCGCGGATCGCCGGTCTGCAGGTCCACGGCGCGCGGCAGGTGCGAGGGGGGGATCGGCAGCCAGGTCTTGCCGGCGGTGGTGAAGCCGGCGCTGGGCGCGTCGTGCGCCCAGGGCATCGGCGTGCGCGAGCCGTCGCGGCCCTTGACGCGGGGATAGAGGGATTTGCCGAACGGATCGCGAATCTGCTCCTGCGCAATGTCCTCCGGGATGCGCGCCTCCGGCAGGCCCAGTTCGTCGCCCTGCCAGAGGCAGAGCGCACCGGGCAGCGAGATCAGCAGCGCCGCCACCATGCGATAGAAGTCATCCGGCAGATCCTGCTCGCGCCCGCCCCAGTAGCTGCGCGTGCGCCCGTAGTCGTGGTTGCCGACGATCCAGCAGATGCCACCCTCGCCGAAGTTCTTCAGCGCCTTTTCGACCAGCGCGCGCAGCCGGGGCGCGGACATCGGCTCGTGGAAATGCAGCGCGCTGTGGTAGGCCAGATGCAGGCGGTGCTGACCCTGCACGTAGAGCGCGGCCTGTTCCAACGTGTCCTCGCAGAGCGTGACCTCGCCGAGCATCATCGTGCCGGGATACTCGTCGCAGAGCTCGCGCAGCGGGCGCAGATAGTCCAGCGTCTCGCTGCGGCAGAAGCTGTTGACGAAGAGATGCTCGGCCGCCGGATTCTCCGGCGCGATGCCGTCGGGCATCTTGGCGTTCTTGTCGCGTACCGGGTTGTCGCGCAGTTGCGGGTCGTGGCAGTAGAAATTCACGGCGTCGAGGCGCATGCCGTCGATGCCGCGGTCGAGCCAGAAGCGCGCGCACTCCAACGCCATCCGGCGCACCTGCGGGTTGTGCCAGTTCAGATCCGGCTGGCTTTCGAGAAAGTTGAAGAAGTAGTACTGGCCGCGCGCCTCGGAGAACTTCCAGGCCGAGGCGCCGTTGAAGGCGCTGCGCCAGTTGTTCGGCGGCCCGCCGCCGGGGCCGGGGTCGGCCCAGACGTACCAGTCCGCCTTGGGATTGTCGCGGCTCGACGCGCTCTCCTGGAACCAGCGGTGACGGTCGGAGGTGTGGTTCCAGACCATGTCGAGCACGATCTTGATGCCGCGCTGATGCACGAGCGCCACGAGACGGTCGAACTGGTCCATGGTGCCGAAGGTCCGCCCGATGCTGTAGAGATCGACCAGGTCGTAACCGAAGTCTTCCATCGGCGACTCGTAGATCGGCGTGAGCCAGAGCGCGTCCACGCCGAGCGAGCCGATGTAGTCGAGACGATCGATGACGCCGCCGAGATCGCCCGTGCCGTCGCCGTCGCTGTCCTGGAAACTCCAGGGCGCCACTTGATAGATCACCGCGTTCTGCCACCACTCGCCGCTGCGGTGTGCGGCTTTGGCATCCTGCCAGGTCCAGGCGCGGCGATTGAGGATCGGCTCGCGCCACCAGCCACGCGACTTCACATCGAAAGCCATGGTCTTCTCCTGTTGCTTGCGTGCGCAAAGCGCCATGCCGCGGGAAGCGCCGATGACAACGGCGCACGGCGCGCCCTCGCTCCCGGCGGGCCGTCAAACCGCTGTTCGTGGATACGCTGGCTGTCGGTCCTGTGCAGAAGACCGCTCCCATGCGACTTCCGAAAATGCAGCGAGTTCGCGATGGGCAAGGTGGTCAATCTCAACAAGGTGCGCAAACGCAAGGCGCGCGCGGTCGCCGCGCAGCAAGCCGCCGAAAACCGCGTGCGCTTTGGGCGCACCGGCGCGCAGAAGGCGCGCGAACGCGCCGAGACCGAAGCAGCGCAGCGGCAGCTTGCGCAGCTGCGGCGCGAGCCGCCGGACGAAACGGGCGCCGAGTATAGGAAATTCAAACGCCCTCTTTGGAAAGTCTGGCGGATAGGCTGCGGTCACGCAAGCGCCGGTCTGGGCACCGATCGCGCGTCCGCGCGTGGGATTTCGGCACGATGAGGCCGCCGATCCTGACAATCGGCGGGCATTTCACACCGATTCCCGACAGCGGGCCGTGCGCAGCCCTGCGGGGTCTGGCCCCTCAGGGGGAGCATCACGCAACGGAACGCTGCGCCGTCGAGCCCCTGTTCAGCCTCGTATATGTGAGGCTCGCCTACCGCGTACAGTTCAGGTGTCGGCGCCATTGACCGATGATATGAATCAAGGCCCGGCACGATGGACAGGAACATGCGGCCGGCTGGACTATCCTCTGAGGACTGCCTCGATCAATCACCGTCTTGCCGTCGACCCGGGAGTCACAGCTGATGCACCGTTGCTTCACTCATCGACTCGCCTGGCTGCTCGGCGTGTTGCTGGCCTTCGCCAGTGCTGCACATGCGGCCGACCCGGTCATGGTGCTGCGAGTAGACGGGGTTATCGGCCCGGCCAGCGCCGACTACGTCATCCGCGGCATCCAAAGGGCGCAGGAGGCTGATGCGCAGCTGCTGGTGCTGGAGCTGGACACGCCCGGCGGGCTGGATAGCTCGATGCGCGCCATGATCAAGAAGATCCTCGCCAGCCCGGTGCCGATAGCCACCTATGTCACGCCCAGCGGCTCGCGGGCGGCCAGCGCCGGCACCTACCTGCTCTATGCCAGCCACATCGCCGCCATGACCCCCGGCACCAACCTCGGCGCCGCGACTCCGGTGCAGATCGGAGGCGGCGGGGGGCCACCGGCGCCTTCACCGGATGCCGAAAAGGAAAATGACAACAGCGGCGACGCCATGAGCCGCAAACAGGTCAACGACGCAGCAGCGTACATTCGCGGCCTGGCGCAACTGCGCGAGCGCAATGCCGAATGGGCCGAGCGGGCGGTGCGAGAGGCCGTCAGCCTCCCGGCAGCCGAGGCGCTGGAGCAGAACGTAGTCGACTACCTGGCCAGCGATCTCGATGACCTGCTGACCCAGCTGAATGGCAAGACCGTCGAGACCCGCGCTGGCACGCGCACGCTGCAGACTGCCGACGCCGCGCTCGAGCGCCATGACCCGGACTGGCGGGTGCGCCTGCTGGCGGTGATCACCAACCCCAGCGTCGCGCTGATCCTGATGATGATCGGCATCTATGGACTGGTCTTCGAATTTTCCAACCCGGGCACCGGTGGTGGTGGCGTCATCGGCGGAATCTGCCTGCTGCTGGCGATGTTTTCGCTGCAGATGCTGCCGGTCAACTACGCGGGCGTCGCGCTGATCCTGCTGGGCCTGGCGTTCATGGTCGCCGAGGCCTTCGTTCCCAGCTTCGGCGTGCTCGGCCTCGGCGGCGTGGCCGCCTTCGTCGCCGGCGCGGTGATTCTGATCGACACCGAAGTGCCGGGCTTCGGCATCCCGCTGGCGCTGATCGGCACGCTTGCCGTCATCAGCGCGTTGCTGGTCTTTGCCATCGTCAGCATGGCGCTGAAAGCCCGGCGGCGCCCGATGGTCAGCGGCGATGCCGAACTGATCGGCACACTGGCTCCGATTACCGGCATCAAGGCAGATGAGCCGGGCACCGGTTGGGTGCAGCTGCACGGTGAGCATTGGCAGGTGCATGGGACCGGGCCATTACAGGTGGGCCAGCAGGTCCGCGTGGTGGCGCGGCATGGTTTGCAACTGGATGTGACTGCGGCCGACGAGCCGTCAACCGAGAAGAGGTGAAACATGGGTCTTGAAATCAGTTTTGTCGCCGTCGCGGTGCTGCTGATTGCACTGCTGGCCTCGACGTTCCGCATCTTGCGCGAGTACGAGCGCGGCGTGGTATTTCAGCTGGGCCGCTTCTGGAAGGTCAAGGGGCCGGGGCTGATTCTGGTCATCCCGGGCATCCAGCAGATGGTCCGGGTCGACCTGCGCACCTTGGTGCTGGACGTTCCGACCCAGGACGTGATCTCCCGCGACAACGTCTCGGTGAAGGTCAACGCGGTGGTCTACTACCGGGTGCTGGATGCTGAAAAGGCGATCATCCAGGTCGAGGATTACCACTCGGCCACCAGCCAGCTGGCGCAGACGACGCTGCGGGCGGTGCTCGGCAAGCATGATCTGGACGACATGCTGGCCGAACGCGAACAGCTCAACAACGACATTCAGCAGGTGCTCGACGCGCAGACCGACGCCTGGGGCATCAAGGTCGCCAACGTCGAAATCAAGCATGTGGACCTCGACGAATCGATGATCCGCGCCATCGCCCGCCAGGCCGAGGCGGAACGCGAGCGGCGGGCCAAGGTCATTCATGCAGAAGGTGAACTGCAGGCCTCGGAAAAGCTCATGCAGGCCGCCGAGATGCTCGGGCGTCAATCAGGCGCCATGCAACTGCGCTACATGCAGACGCTGAGCAACATCGCGGGCGACAAGAACTCCACCATCGTCTTCCCGCTGCCCATGGAACTGCTCCAAGGCCTGGGCAAGCTCGCCAAGAAAAATGAGTAGAGACTTTTATGCCGCTGCGCTCAGCCGTACCCGTTGTTCGCCTGCTGTCGGTCTGCCTGCTGACACTGGCCCTCGCTGCCTGCGCGGCTTTCTTCAAGCGCGACCCGCTGAACGTACAGGTGGCCGGCATCCGACCGCTGCCCGACGAAGGGCTGTAGCTGCGCATGGCGGTGAAACTGCGGGTGCAGAATCCCAGCGACATGGCGCTGGACTACGACGGCGTAGCGCTGGAGCTGGAACTCAACAACCACCGGCTAAAGCCGGTGGGTTGGTATTGCGGACTGAAAGTCCGGATACGCGTCGCCTGAACGACGCGTTCTAGCCGGGCTCCATCTTGAAATCATCGTTCGGCCTCGGCTCAAGGTGATGCTCCGCTTCTTCACATGGGGAAATTCCTCGAACAGCTTGCTTGACGTCCGCCCCTTGATCCGTCTCATGATCTCGCTCGGCGCCATGTTGGGCGGACAACTCACCAGAATGCGGACGTGATCCTTGCTCACCACCCCTTTCGCAATCCTGATCTCGAACGCCTCGCAGGTCTCCCGCACTAATTCCCGCACCCGTTCCGCTATGTCACCCACCAACACCTTGTAGCGATACTTCGTCACCCACACAAGGTGATACTCGATCGCATACACCGTATGACTACCGTATCTGTACTCCATGGCCACCCCTCCTCGGTCGCAGCCATTGTCGTAGCTAAAGCTGACCGGCTAAAGCCGGTGGTTTAAACCTGGTGATGGATAATCAACGGGCGC
>DATCUT010000051.1:0-24342 GCA_036561785.1 Rhodanobacter sp. | reverse complement strand
GGCCAGGCTCATCAGCGCACGCGGCGCCAGCGCCAGCAGCTCGCCGCCATCGGGCTGGCGCAGCAGTTCGGCCGCAATGGTCAGGTCGCGCCCGCCGAGTTGCAACGGTTGGCCGACCTGGAGGCCCAGCGCGACCAGGGCGCGATGGTCGAGATAGACCTCGCCCGCGGCCGGGGCGTTGCCGTTGCGCGTGCGGCCGACGGCATCGCGCAGTTCCAGTTTGCCGCGCAGGGGATAGCGCGCATCGACCGCCTGCACGTCGAGCAGTTGGGTCTGCTCATGCGCGAACGCCACGCTGGGGAAGCCGGCGGTACGCGCGAGTTGCAGGCCGTCCTGGCGTGCCTTGTCGACGAATGCCTGCGGCAGGGCCTGCGGCGAGGACACGCCGATGTCGCCGCCGATCAGTTCGGCGGCGCTGGCCAGCATGCCGCGCTCGATCCGCGTCGCCAGCGTCGAGACCACGCCCAGTGCGACCACCGCCAGTACCAGCGAGGCGGCCAGCGTGCGCAGTTCCGGCAGGTGCCATTCGCGGCGCAGGCTGCGCAGGGCGAGCAGCAGCATCTTCATGCCTGTGCGTCCGTGGCGGACGCTACGACGCGGCCTTCCTCCAGCTCGATCCGGCGATCGCAACGCGCGGCCAGGGTCGCATCGTGGGTGACCAGCACCAGGGTGGTGTGGTGGTCGCGGTTCAGCGCGAACAGCAGGTCGCAGATGTGATGGCCGGTGCGCTGGTCGAGGTTGCCGGTGGGTTCGTCGGCGAACAGCACGCGCGGGCCGTGCACGAACGCGCGGGCGATCGCCACTCGCTGCTGTTCGCCGCCGGAAAGCTGGGCCGGGTAGTGCCGTCGCCGCGAGGTCAGTCCGACCGCTTCCAGCGCATCGCGTGCGCGTTGGCGCGCCGAGCTGCTGCCTTCCAGCTCCAGCGGCAGCATCACGTTCTCCTCGGCAGTCAGCGCGGGCAGCAGATGGAACGACTGGAACACGAAGCCGACCAGGCGCCGGCGCAGGTCGGCGCGGGCCTCCTCGTCCAGCTGCTGCAAGGCATGGCCGTCCAGCGCAATGCTGCCGTCGTCCGGCGTGTCCAGTCCGGCCAGCAGGCCGAGCAGGGTGGTCTTGCCGGAGCCGGAAGCGCCGACGATGGCGAAGCTCTCGCCCGGCTGGATCTGCAGGCTGACCTTGCTGAGGATCTCCAGTCTCCCCTCGGGGCCGTTGACCGACTTGCTAACATCGCAGGCTTCAAGAAGAGGCCGGGAAGAATCACTCATGCGTCAATGCCTGTGGTTGCTGGTTTTTCTGTGCGGCGTCGGCAGCGCCCAGGCGGCGGCGCCGAAAACCGTGCTGGTGCTGGGTGACTCGTTGTCTGCCGCGCACAACATCCCGGTCGAGTCCGGCTGGGTGCATCTGCTGGATGCGCGTCTTGGCAAGATGGTGCCGAAGTGGACCGCGATCAATGCCAGCATCAGCGGCGGGACCTCGCTGAGCGGTCGCAACCGCCTGCCCGCGCTGCTGGCGAAGTATCGCCCGGAGGTGCTGGTGCTGGAACTGGGCGCCAACGACGGCCTGCGCGGCCTGCCGCTGCCGGCCCTGCGCGCGAACCTGGATGCGATGATCGCGGCGGCGCAAAAAGCGAAGGTGCGCGTGCTGCTGGTCGGCATCGAGCTGCCGGTGAACTACGGGCCGCAGTACCGCGACGGCCTGCGCGCGGTCTATGCCGACCTGGCGCGGACCCGCCGTACCGCACTGGTGCCGTTCCTGCTCGAGGGAATCGCACTCAATCCCGCGCTGATGCAGGACGATGGCCTGCATCCGGTCGCCAGCGCCCAGCCGCGGGTGCTGGACATCGTCTGGAAGCCGCTGCAGCCGCTGCTGCATTGAGCGGCAAACAGAACCTGCTCTGAACCTCGTTTTCCTGTTTCACGCTACCCTCACCGGGTCGCCGCTTAGATCTTCACGTATGTGAAATCATGGCAAGGAGGACGATATGACCGTACATGACGAACAAGCGGGATTGATTCTGCTGGTCGAGGACAACCGCCAGATTGCCGAAATGGTGGGCGAATTCCTGGAGCGGCGCGGTTATTCGGTCGACTATGCCGCTGACGGAGTCAGCGGCCTGCACCTGGCAGTGTCCAACAGCTACGACGTGCTGGTGCTGGACCTGATGCTGCCAGGCCTGGACGGGCTGGAGGTCTGCCGCAAGCTGCGCCGAGAGGCCAAGAAGTCCACTCCGGTGCTGATGCTGACCGCCCGCGACACGCTGGAGGACAAGCTGGCCGGGCTCGAGGCCGGTGCCGACGATTACCTGGTGAAGCCCTTCGAGGTACGCGAGCTGGAAGCACGGCTGCGCGCGTTGATCCGCCGCGACCGCCGCCAGGTCTCCACCGAGGTGCTCAGCGTCGGCGACATGACCCTGGATACCGCCACGCTGCGCCTCACCCGCGACGGCCAGGAACTGACCGTGTCGCCGATCGGCCTGAAGCTGCTGGCAATCCTGATGCGCGAGTCGCCGCGGGTGGTCAGCCGGCGCGACATCGAGCGCGAGATATGGGGTGATACGCTACCCGACTCGGACACCTTGCGCTCGCACTTGTACAACCTGCGCCGGGTCATCGACAAACCCTTCGCGCGGCCCCTGCTACACACGATCCACTCGGCCGGTTATCGCCTCGCGGATCTCGAATCGGAAGTGGCCTCTTCGCCCCAGACGGCCTGACATCGATCACGGCGCATACAGGTAGGCGCACACAGGTAATGGATAGCAGGGTCAAAGCAATCACATTTCGTGTGGGTGCCTTCCGCCGACGCATTGCGCGGGTGTTCGCACTGCAGTTCCTGATCGTCGCCGTCGTCTGCATCCTGGGCATCTACGACGTCGTTCCCACGATCATCGTGATTGCGGCGATCGTGATCACCACCGGCCTCGCCTGGCTGGCCACCCGGCGCGAATGGCGGCCGGTGCGTGCCTTGGCCCGGCTGGTGAACCGCTGGGACGGCCAGTCGCCGGATCCGGAGTCGCTGAACCTGGAGCAGTTGTCCACCCACACCGACGCCGACGTGGCTTCGCTGGCACATGGGTTGCACGGTTTTGCCATGCGCCTGGCCAGTTACAACCAGCGCGAGCGCAGCTTCACCCGCGATGCCAGCCACGAGCTGCGCAGCCCGCTCACCGTGATCAAGATGTCCGTCGACATGCTCGGCGAAGAGGACGGCCTCAGCGATTTCGGCGTGCGCTCGGTGCGTCGGATCAAGCGTGCCGCCCGCGAGATGGAAGTGCTGGTGGAGGCGCTGCTGATCCTCGCGCGCGAGACGGACGGTTCGGCCGACGACCAGTATTTCGTCGTCAACGACGCGCTGCGCAAGGAACTGGAGTCTGCCCGCGAACTGCTGGCCGGCCGGCCGATCGAGCTGCTGCTGGAGGAGCCGGCCCGCTTTGCGCTGCAGGGCTCGCCGCAGGCGTTCTCGGTACTGTGCTGGCAACTGATTCGCAACGCCTGCCAGCAGACCGAGCAGGGCAGCGTGGTGATCAGCGTGCTGCCCGGCGTGGTCAGCGTGCGCAACCGGACGACATCGCAGCTACCTGGCGACGACGGCCGCCCGCTGCGTGTTCATGGCGCCGACCGGCACGGTTTCGAGCTGGCCATTGCCCAGCGGATCAGCGACCGCTTCGCATGGCCGCTGGAACTGCAGACGGGCTACGGACAGGAAAACATCGCCCGCATCCGCTTTCCGCATCCCCTGCCGGCCGACGCGCCGGCAGAATCCGCTTTGTAGGGCGGGCCGTCCCGCCGTCCTTGCCGTGCGGCGGGACGACCGGCGGGCCATGCCCGCCCTACGCAAGACTTCGCATCAGCCAGCTTGCAGCGCCGGGGCCACCGCGAATGCACAGCCGGTCTTCGCCTTCACGTCGTCGAGACTGACGCCGTCGTTGAGTTCGATCAGGGTCAGGCCCTTGCCTTTCTCCACCTCGAACACGCACAGGTCGGTGATGATCAGGTCCACCACCTGCTTGCCGGTCAGCGGCAGGTCGCACTCGGTCTTGATCTTCGGGCTGCCGTCTTTCGCGCAGTGCTCCATCAGCACCACCACGCGCTTGACGCCGCTGACCAGGTCCATCGCGCCGCCCGGGCCCTTGACCATCTTGCCCGGCACCATCCAGTTCGCCAGGTCGCCATGGCCGGACACTTCCAGCCCGCCGAGGATCGACAGGTCGATATGGCCGCCGCGGATCATCGCGAACGACTCGGCGCTGGAGAAGAAACTGGAACCGGGCAGGGTGGTGATGGTCTGCTTGCCGGCGTTGATCAGGTCGGGGTCGATCTGCTCCTCGGTCGGGAACGGGCCGATGCCGAGCAGGCCGTTCTCCGATTGCAGGGTGACGCTTACGCCGTCGGGAATATAGTTCGCCACCATGGTGGGAATGCCGATGCCCAGGTTCACGTAGAAGCCGTCGCGCAGTTCCTGCGCGGCGCGCTTCGCCATCGCCACGCGCAGTGGGCTTTCCTTGCCTGCCGCCACGCCGGCGATGGTGCGGAACTCGATCCGCTTCTCGTACTTCGCCCCCTGCACGATGCGGTCGACGTAGATGCCCGGCACGTGGATGTTGTTCGGATCCAGCTCGCCCACCGGCACCAGATGTTCCACCTCGGCCACGCAGGCCTTGCCGCAGGTGGCGATCATCGGGTTGAAGTTGCGCGCGGTCTCGCGGAACACCAGGTTGCCGTGGGCGTCGCCCTTCCATGCCTTGACGATGGACACGTCGGCATGGATCGCCTCTTCCAGCACGTATTCCTTGTCGCCGAAGCGCTTGGTTTCCTTGCCCTCGGCCAGCTTGGTGCCGAACGCGGTGCGCGTGTAGAAGCCGGGGATGCCGGCGCCGCCGGCGCGCAGCTTCTCGGCCAGCGTGCCCTGCGGGGTCAGGTGCAATTCCAGTTCGCCGGCCAGCACCTGGCGCTCGAATTCCTTGTTCTCGCCCACGTAGGACGCGAATACGCGCTTCACCTGATGCGTCTTCAGCAACGGACCCATGCCGAAATCGTCCACGCCGGCGTTGTTGCCCACGATGGTCAGCCCCTTGGTGCCGGCTTCCAGCAGCGCGCCGATCAGGTTCTCGGGGATGCCGCACAGGCCGAAGCCGCCGGCGGCGATCGTCATGCCATCGAACAACAGGCCATCAAGGGCTTTCGCCGCGCTGGGGTAAACCTTGTCCATTGCCGTGCCTTCCTCAGGGAGAGTCAGCTGCCAAGGATACGACGGATTGGCCGCGGCCGGCCTTGTACCAAGGTCGCAGGGCCGCTGCGCCGGCATGCACGAGCGCTCATAACCTTATGCCATTTCGCAAGTTCGCAGCGCCGTGCCAAGTCGATAGGCTGATCTTCCCCGACCGGACCGGAGACGGCGATGATCAAGCTCCCTGCATGGCTGGCACTCGCGGCAACCCTGGTGACGACGACGGCGATCGCCCGGGACGTGACCCTGCTGAACGTGTCGTACGACCCCGCCCGCGAGCTCTATCGCGACGTGAATGCGGCTTTTGCCGCGCAGTGGAAGGCGCAGCACGGCGACAACCTCACCATCGAGATGTCGCATGGCGGTTCGGGCAAGCAGGCGCTCTCGGTGGCCGACGGCCTGCCGGCCGACGTGGTCACGCTGGCGCTGGCCGGGGACATCGACGCCATCGCCGATCGCGGCCTGCTGGCGAAGGACTGGCAGCGGCGGCTGCCGCAGAACGCCTCGCCGTACACTTCGACCATCGTGTTCCTGGTGCGCAAGGGCAATCCGAAAGGCATCAGGGACTGGCCCGGCCTGATCAGGCCCGGCGTGCGGGTGATCACGCCGAACCCGAAGACCTCCGGCGGCGCGCGCTGGAATTTCCTGGCGGCGTGGGGCTACGCGCTGAAGCAGCCGGGCGGCAGCGAGGCGAAGGCGCGTACGTGCATGAACTGTTCCGGCATGTGCCGGTGCTCGACACCGGTGCGCGCGGCGCCACCAATACCTTCGCGCAACGCGGCGTCGGCGACGTGCTGCTGGCGTGGGAGAACGAAGCGCTGCTGGCGCAACAGCATCTGGGCAAGGGCACGTTCGAGATCGTGGTGCCGTCAGCAAGCATTCTGGCCGAGCCGCCGGTGGCGGTGGTCGACCGGAACGCCGACAAGCATGGTACGCGTGCGATCGCCGAGGCGTACCTGAAATTCCTGTACTCGCCGCTGCAGCTGCCGACCCTGCTGACCGGCTTTGCGCTGGCGCTGGCGCGCGCGGTGGGCGAGTACGGTTCGGTCATCTTCATCGCCGGCAACATCCCGCTGCGCTCGGAGATCGCGCCGCTGCTGATCGTGCAGAAGCTTGAACAGTTCGATTACGCCGGTGCCGCCGCGCTCGGTGTGGTGATGCTGCTGGCCTCGTTCGTGCTGCTGCTGGCGATCGCGCTGCTGCAGCGCTGGAGCGGCCGCTGGACGGAGCCGGCACGGTGAGTGCGCGTCGGCCGGACGGTTGGCGACAACCGCTGCGCAGCGCGCTGATGCTGGCGGCGATCGGCTTCATGGTGCTGTTCCTGTTGTTGCCGCTGGCGACGGTGTTCGGCGAGGCGTTGCGCGCCGGCGTGCGCGCATGTCTGGCCAGCATCGGCCAGCGCGAGACGCTGGCGGCGATCAGGCTGACCCTGCTGGTGGCGGTCGCGGTGCCGCTCAACCTGGTCTTCGGCGTGGCGGCGGCATGGCTGATGGCGCGTTTCGAGTTTCGCGGCAAGGCGCTGCTGGGCGCGCTTATCGACCTGCCGTTCTCGGTATCGCCGGTGATCGCCGGCCTGGTCTACGTGCTGCTGTTCGGTGCGCAGGGCTGGTTCGGGCCGTGGCTCGGCGCGCACGGGGTGCGCATCATCTTCGCCGTGCCGTGCCGTGCCGTGCCGTGCCGGGGCTGGTGCTGGCGACGATGTTCATCACGCTGCCGTTCGTGGCGCGCGAACTGATCCCGCTGATGCAGGCGCAGGGCAGCGAGGAGGAACAGGCCGCGCGGGTGCTCGGCGCAAATGGCTGGCAGATGTTTTTCCGGGTCACTTTGCCGAATATCCGCTGGGTGCTGCTGTACGGCGTGCTGCTGTGCAATGCCCGCGCGATGGGCGAGTTTGGTGCGGTGTCGGTGGTGTCCGGCCACATCCGCGGGCTGACCACCACGATGCCGCTGGAGGTGGAGATGCGCTACAACGAATACGACTTTGCCGGCGCCTTCGCGGTGGCCTCGCTGCTCGCCTTGCTGGCGCTCGTCACGCTGGCCGTGAAGACCCTGCTGGAATGGCGCTATGGCAACGAGATCGCCGCCCATGCGCCGGGTGGTCACTGAGGGACGCCGCATGACCCTGGAACTTTCCCGTCTGCGACGCCGCTACAGCGATTTTGCCGCGCTGGACGATGTCAGCCTGACCATCGCGGCGGGCGAGTTCCTCGCCCTGCTGGGGCCGTCCGGTTCCGGCAAGACCACCTTGCTGCGCATCCTGGCCGGGCAGGATTATCCCGCCAGCGGCGGCGTACGGCGTGGCGGCGAGGATTTCCTCGCGATGCACGCGCGCGAGCGCGGCGTCGGCCTGGTGTTCCAGCATTACGCGCTGTTCCGCCACCTGAGCGTGACCGAGAACATCGCATTCGGCCCGCGCGTGCGGCCGCGGCGCTCGCGTCCGGCGCGTGCCGAGATCGCCGCGCGGGTGGAGCGCCTGTTGCAACGCGTGCAGCTGGACGGCCTCGGCAGCCGCTATCCTGCGCAGCTGTCCGGCGGCCAGCGCCAGCGCGTGGCGCTGGCCCGCGCGCTGGCGGTGGAGCCCGACCTGCTTCTGCTGGATGAACCGTTCGGCGCGCTGGACGCACAGGTGCGCGTCAGCCTGCGCCGCTGGCTGCGCAAGCTGCTCAAGGAGCTCGACGATGAACAGCATTGAGCTGGCCGGAATGGATGGGATCGGGATCGACTGGCTCGGGCGCGGCTGGCTGCTGATCCTCGCCTTCACGGCCACGGTGCTGGTGGTGGCCGCGCTGCGCCAGCCGTGCCGCCGCCTGTTCGGCACCGAACGCGCGTTCCAGCTATGGCTGCTGCCGCCGCTGGCGCTGCTGGCCAGCCAGCTGCCGCATGCGGCCGACGCGCCGAGCACGGTGTTGCCGCAGGTGGTGTTCGCGATTACTTCGGCGGCAGCCACGTTGCCGGCGTACACCACGGCAGCAAGCGTGATCGACTGGCGCATCTGTGCGGCGCTGCTCTGGTTGTCGGGCATGCTCGTCAGCCTCTGGCTGGCCGCAGTCGCGCAGTCGCGCTATCGCACCCGCCTGCGCGGTGCTTCGGTGGTGGATGGGTTGCGCTCTCCCCGTCTGGTACTGCGTGCCAGCGGCACGGATGTCGGGCCGGCACTGGTTGGCGCCTGGCGCAGCCGGATCGTGCTGCCCGCCGATTTCGAACAGCGCTACGACGCCATGGAGCAGGCACTGGTTCTCGCCCACGAAGTTGCCCATGCGCGCCGTGGCGATGGCTGGTGGTGCCTGCTCGCGCGAATGCTTGCCGCGCTGTTCTGGTTCCACCCGCTGGCGTGGTGGGCGCTGGCCGCGCTGCGCCACGATCAGGAACTGGCCTGCGACGCCGCGGTGTTGCGCGAGCACGGTACACAGCGGCGCAGTTATGCGAGTGCGATGTTGAAGACCCAGTCGTCCGCGTTCGCGCTGCCGGTGGGTTGCCCCTGGTCACCCCGTCATCCCGTCACGGAGCGTATCGCCATGTTGAAACTGCCTTCACCGAACCGCTGTCGCCGAAACGCCGGAATGCTCGCCGGCTTCGCACTCGCCATTGTCGTGGTCGGCTCGGCTTATGCCGCCGGTACGCCTCAGGAACCGCGCGATGCCCGGAAAGCCCACGGCCCGGAATACCAGTTGGACATGCAGGTCGAGCTGACGACCGACCATGGTCGCAAACGCCATACGGAGACTGCGGATTTCGCGCTGTGCATGGCGCCAGGCAAGGCCGCGATGGCAAGCGTGGGTGCCGTGAAGGTGGAGGCGACCACCGTGCCCGTCGATGATGGGCAGGTACGCATCGACCTTGCCGTGACCAACGCAGGCACCTCGCCGCTTGCGCACAGTCAGTTGCACGGTGCGCCTGGCAGGACGCTGCATGCTGCTGGCACGGGAGCGGATGGGAAGCCTGCGTATGCCATCGACGTCACGCCGCAGGCAGGTTGCCCGGCGCGCGTGATTGCCGAGGCCTCTCCTGTCAGGGTCACCGAGCACGTCACGAATGGCACGGCGCGTGAAGTGGCGGCATCGATAGCGGCGAAAGCGGGCTGGAAGCTCGCCAATCCGCGCGCGCTGGGCGACGCTCCCGTCACGCTGTCATTCAACGACATGCCGGCAGGCACGGCGATGCAGCGGGTGGCCGACCTTGCCGGCATGAAGCTGGTGCTGGATGACAAACAGGTGCGTTTCGCGCCCAAGTGAGGGCCGAGGTCCCGGTATACTCGTTCCCGTTAGCCAGGGAGAGAGAGCCCGCGTGAAACCGCATCGCCTGTTCATAGCCCTCGCCACCTTCGGAATCAGCGCCATGAGCCACGCCGCCGTCTCGCCCGTGCTGGTGATCCATGGCGGCGCCGGCGTGATCAAGCGCGACATGACGCCGGCGAAGGAGCAGGCGGTGCGCACGGCGATGACCCAGGCGCTGCAGGATGGTTACGCCCGGCTCAAGGCGGGCAAGAGCGCGCTGGATGCGGTGGCCGCGGCGATCACCGTGCTGGAGGACGATCCGAATTTCAACGCCGGCAAGGGTGCGGTGTTCACTCATGACGGCACCAACGAGCTGGACGCGGCGATCATGGACGGCAACACGCTGCGTGCCGGCGCGGTGGCTGGAGTGCAGCGCGTGAAGAACCCGATCCTGCTGGCGCGCGCGGTGATGGAGCAGTCGCCGCACGTGATGCTGTCCGGCGCGGGCGCCGAGGCCTTTGCGAAGGAGCAGGGCATGGCCTTGGTCGATCCGTCGTACTTCCGCACTGAGGAGCGTTGGCAACAGCTGCAGAAGGCGCTGAAGGAGGACGCGGCGAAGCAGCCGCATGCGGACGTCGAGACGGCCAAACACTTCGGCACGGTCGGTGCGGTGGCGCTGGATGCGCAAGGCCGCCTCGCCGCCGGCACCTCCACCGGCGGGATGACCGACAAGCGCTGGGGCCGCATCGGCGATTCGCCGATCATCGGCGCCGGCACCTACGCCAACAGCGGCTGCGCGGTCTCCGGCACCGGCTGGGGCGAGTTCTACATCCGCACCGTGGCCGCGCACGAAATCTGCATGAAGGTCACCCGGATGCGCGTGCCGCTGAAGCGCGCCGCCGCCGAGGTGATCAACCAGGAAATTCCCTCGATGGGCGGCAGCGGCGGCGCGATCGCACTGGACGCGGAAGGCCACATCTCGATCCCGTTCAACACCGACGGCATGTATCGCGGCTGGATCGGCGCCGACGGCGTGCCGCACGTGGCGCTCTACGGCGACGAGGACGACGGCACCGCGGAGTTGCCGGTTCCGGCGCCGGCAGAAAGCGCCGCGCAGCCGTAGAGGGCGCCTCTGCTTTTGTAGGAGCGCACCCTGTGCGCGTTGCTTTTCGTCACGTAACGAAGAGCCGTCGCGCACAGGGTGCGCTCCTACAAGAGTTTTTGCAGTTGCGCGGGTGTCAGTGCACCGCTGATGCCCAGCCGGCTGCCGTCGGCGCGGATCACCAGCACACGCGGGGTTTCGCCGCCCCAGTCCGGGTCGAGCAGGAAGTTGATGCGTTCGGGCGAGGCTTCGGCGTAGGCGCGCGCGGGATAGCCGTCCATCTTCATGCCGTGCAGGCGTGTTTCGATCGCCTGGCGCAGCTCGATGCTGTCCGTGGTCACGGTGACCAGTTCGATGTTGCCAGGATCGGCGCGTTGTACCCTGGCCAGCGCTTCGAGGTTCGGTTCGCAGTAGGCGCAATCGAGCGACCACAGCGCGAGGATGCGTGCGCCGTGTGCCGGCGGCTGCAACAGGGCGGGAACGTCGGCGGCGGCCAGCGGCTGCAGCGAGCCGGCACAGGCCAGCGTCGGCAGCAGCAGGGCGAAAGCGAGCAGCAGGCGCTTCATCGCGGCACCTCGATCAGGCGGAAGCCGATGGCAGTGTTCCAGGCCACGAACGCGCGGCCCTGTTTCAGCAGCAGTTGCGGCGAGCCTGTCGCACCGCTGCTGCGGGCGATTTCGCGTGGGGCGTCGAAGCTGGCGCCGTTGTCGGTCGAGCGGCGCAGCATCAGCGCGTAGCCGTCGGCACCGACCTGGTTCCATGCCACCCACACGGTCCGCCCGTGCACGGCCACGTCGGCGTGGCTGGCACCGGTGCCGGCGATCACCAGCGGATGTTTCGGTGCGTGGTCGGGATCGAGCTGGCCGTACCAGATCGTTGGTTGGCCCTTGGCTTCGTACCATACGGCGTGGCGGATGCCGTCGTGGCCGATCGCCAGGCCGGGGCCGTGGTGCGGGCAGCCGGCGATCTGCCAGTCGCTGAAGCTGGCGCGTGCGACCCGGCTGGTCTGGCCGTCCGTACGCAACACGGCATACGCGTGGTCGCGGATGTTGTCGCCATGGATGCTGCGGAAGAACGCGGCAACTTCGCCATCGGGCGTACGGGCCAGCGCGATGCGGCAGCACTCGCAGCTCTGGTCGACCAGCTTGCGCTCGGGCACGAAGCTGGCGCCGTCGTCCGACCAGCTGTAGTAGATCGCGGCGCCCAGGTACGGCTTGCCGGCGGCGTCGGCGGCGAGCAGGTCGCGCTTGTCGATCCAGGCGATCACGATGCGGCCATGGCCGTCCACCGCCAGCGCATCGAAGCGGTGGGTGATCTCGGCGCGGTCGTGGTGCACGGTCAGCGGATCGCTGAAGTGTTCGCCACGATCCAGCGAGCGGGCGAAGCGCACGAAACCGGTCCACGGTGCGGCGCGCGGCTGCGACCAGCTCACGTAGACTTCGTCGTTCGGACCGAATGCGATCTTCGGGCGGTTCTCGCCTTCGGCGTAGATCCGCTCGGCCGTGGCATTCACCTCGATCGGTGCGCTCAGCGTGCGGCCGTCATCGTCGGAATGGCGCAGCCGCACGTGGCCGTCCGCGGCGTCCACCAGCCACAGCCGGCCGTGGCTGTCGAACGCCGCGCTGGCGCCCAGCTCGGGACCTTTCGGCATCTCCATACGCATGCCGTCGTGCGCGAGCAGCGCAGGCGAGAGCAGGCAGAGCAGGATGATCAGCAGGTGGCGCATCAGGATTCCTCGAGGTACCAGGCTCTGCTCCTCTCCCTGCAGTCGGGGGGAGGTCGAGAGGGGGTAAAGCTTTTGACTTCATGGCCAAGAGCGACCCCTCCCCAACCCTCCCCTGCAAGCAGGGGAGGGAGCCGTGCGCGCTTGGCGGGAGTGCTTTTCACAACTCCCAGCGCAGCTCGCCGAACCAGGTGCGGCCGGCGTAGGGATGGTAGACCCAGTAGTGTTCATCGGTGAGGTTGTCGACGCCGAGCGCGGCGGTCCAGCCCGGTGCGAACTTCCAGCGCAGTTTCGCGTCGGCCACGGTGAAGCGGCTCACCGCGCCGTAGCTGTCCACGTAGTCGCTGTTGTCCAGCGTGCCGTACTGGCGGCCGGAGTGGCGGATGCCGAGCGAGGCGTCCCACTGCGGCGCGAAGCGGTAGTCGGCGAACATGCTGGCGCGGATTTTCGGAATGCGCGGGAAGGTTTTGCCGTCGGCCAACGGGTACTGGCGATCTTCCAGCGTCTTCGCGTCATTGAAGGCGAGGCTGGCCTGCAGGTCGAGGCCGTCCAGCCAGAGGTCGGTGAGGTTGATCTCACCCTCGATGCCGCGGCTGCGCATCTTGTCGATGTTCTGCACGCTGGTGACGGTGGGGGTGACGGTGATGTCGGTCTGCGAGTACAGCGAGTCGGCGATGCGGTCCTGGTACAGCGAGACGCGCCAGTGGCCGTGCTCCAGGTGGCGGGTCAGCGTGAGGTCGGTGGACTCGTCGGTCTCGGGCCTCAGCGCGGGGTTGTTGTTGACGATGGCGTTGGCCGACAGGCTGCCCTGGAACAGTTCGGTCACGGTGGGATAGCGCACCGCCTTGCCGTGGGCCAGGCGCAGTTCCCAGCCGTCGGCGAGATCCCAGCTCAGCGCCGCTTTGGGCGAGAAGTCGGTGCGCCGGCGGTCGGCGTAGTGCAGCGTGTCGACCGCATTCGCGCGCAGGCCGCCGTAGGCTCGCCACTGTTCCAGTCGGCCGCCCAGGGTCAGCGCCCAGGCGTCGGCGAAGCTCCACACGTCCTGCAGGTACAACGCGCGCGTCTGCGTGCGGCCGGCGAACGCGCTGACCTGCGCGCCGTCGGCATCGCCGCGCCAGTTGCTGGCGTTGCGTACGCGGCTGTCCAGCACGTAGCGGTCGCCGTGCACGCCGGCGTACAGCATGTGGCGCTCGCCGAGCGGGCCGGAACTGCGCAGGTCGAAAGTGTCCCAGCCGGAACCGGCCTTGTCGGCGATCGTGCCGGGGCCGCCGCTGGGCGCGCCGGGTTCGGCCAGGTTGGCCGTGGCAGCCTGCGAGCGCTGGAAGTCGTAGTGGCTGGCCACCGCGGTCCAGCGCCAGCCGTTGTCGAGGCGGCCGTTCAACTCGATGCCGTACAGCAGGTGGGTATCGCTGGCCGAGGAGGGTGCCAGGCCGCTGGCCGGCAGGGTCCAGGTCCGCCCGGCCGCGCCGATCACGCCGCCGGCGACCGGGTTGCCGGCGGCGTCGCGGATCAGGCTGCGGGTGCGGTCCTCTGCGCGGTTGTGCCACCAGCCGACGGTGAACAGCGCGGCGACGTGATCGGTGATATCCACACCGACCTTCAGCTTGGCCTGGTCCTGCACCGTGTGCTCGATGCTGTTGGCACCGTACACCAGCCGCGGCGAGCCGTTCGGGTTGCGGTCCAGCACGGCGCCGCTGACCGGCACTGCCGCGGCCGCATCGCCGCCGGCCTTCGCGGTGGCGTACTGCATCGGCTGGCCGTGGTTGTCGAGCCGGCTGAATGCCAGCAGCCAGCTCCAGCGACCCTGCTTGTTGCCCAGCGTGGCAGCGGCCTGGTGGCCGTTGTAGTGGCCGCCGGCGCCATACGCGTCGCGGTAGTCCTGGCTGAAGAGCTGGGTGCTCACGCTGGCGGTCAGCTGCTGCGGCAGCACGGTGTGGATCAGCACGGTGCTGCCCAGCGAGTTGCCCGGATACAGCGCGGAGTAGGGGCCGTACAGGATGTCGACCGCGCCGATTTCCTCGGGCGCCACCATGCCCCAGCGCGGCGCGCCGTCCCAGCCGTTGGTCATCAGGTTGGAAAGCAGCAGGCCGTCGGCATAGACCAGGCTGCGCGCGCTCTGCAGGGTGCCGGCATTGCGGCCGCTGATCACCGCGTTCGGATCGCCGATGTAGCGCTTGCGCACCATCATGTTCGGCGCGTACTTCAGCGCATCGGCGCTTTCGATGACGTTCTGCTGCTGTAGTTTCTGGCGCGTGACGCGCACCTGCACGCTGGGCGTTTCCATCACCATGGTGTCGCTGGCGTGCACCGAGACCGGGGCGAGGGTGGTGGTGGGGGGAGCTGGTTCATCGGCGGCCAGCAGCGGGTGGCTGGCGACTGCAAGCGCTATTGCGCAAAGGCCGAGCGGGAGGGCGTTCAAGCGACACTCTGGATGGGGGTCTAGGGTTGCAAGGATAGTCCGCTGCCGTGCACGCGACAGATGGCGCGTTGTCGCAGCGGGGTTCGGCGATGGGATGCGCGGGCACGGCGAAAGGTGCCCGGGTGGGGATGCGTGTAGGAGCGCACCCTGTGCGCGAATGCTCTTCGTCACGTGACGGAAAGCCATCGCGCACAGGGTGCGCTCCTACACGCGGGGGTGTTGGTTACTCTTCGCGGTCGGGACGTTCGCGCACCGGGTGCTTGCTCAGCTTGCGTTGCAGGGTGCGGCGGTGCATGCCGAGGCGGCGGGCGGTCTCGGAGATGTTGCCGTCGCATTCGGTCAGCACGCGCTGGATGTGCTCCCATTCCAGCCGGCGCAGCGCCAGCGGCTGTTCGGGGGCGTCCGGCAGGTCGCTGTCGTCGCCGTCGTTGTCGCCGTCGAGCAGGGCGCGCACCACGGCGTCGGCGTCGACCGGCTTGGCCAGGTAGTCGTGGGCGCCGCGCTTGATCGCCTCCACCGCGGTGGCGATCGAGGCGTAGCCGGTGAGCAGCAGCACGCGCAGGTCCGGCACCAGGGTATGCAGCTCGGGGATCAGGCGCAGGCCGTTCTCCTCGCCCAGCTTGAGGTCGAGCACGCAGTAGCGCGGATTGTGCCGGCGCGTCAGCGCGCGGGCTTCGTCGAAGTTGGTGGCCGTGATGACCTCGAAACCGCGCGAGCCGAGCGCACGCGCCAGCACGCGCAGGAAGGTGGCATCGTCGTCGACCAGCAGCAGCGGGCGCGCCGTGGCGGCATGGGGCAACTCGGTCATCGGCGGTGTTTCCTGGAAGTGGATCAATGACGCATTCTTGCCGGAAGCGGCGGGACTTGCACGTCCGGCGAGCTATTTTTCGGCGATCACCGCCAGCGGCAGGCGCAGGCGGACCTCGGCGCCGTGTTCGGCATTGCGCGCGATCAGTTCGCCGTTGAGTCGTTCGGCGGTGGCTTCGGCCAGGGCCAGGCCGATGCCCAGCCCGGTCTGTTTCTGCGAATAGCCGAGCAGGGTGAGTTCGCTGTCGGCGCCGAAACCGGGGCCGTGGTCACGCACGCTCAACTGCAGCCACCCGCCGTCGCGCGAGACCTGCAGCGCCACCGCGTGCGAGTGGTTGACGGCCGAGGCGTCGGCGGCGTTGTTGAGCAGGTTGAGCAGCGCGTGGCGCAGGCCCGGCGGGGTGCGCAGCACGGTTTGTGCGATGTCCTGATCCAGCGTCAGGGCCAGCTCCGCCTCGGGCCGCAGCAGTTGGAAGCGCTCCAGGCAGCTGCGGATGAACGCGGCCACCGTGAGCCGTTCCGGCTCCTGCGACAGCTGCGCCTTGCCGAATGCAACCATCTCGCGAAGGATCGTGCGGCAGCGGTCGACCTGGCCTTCCAGCAGCTCCAGATCCTCGGCCAGCGAGGTGTCGCCGAGGTGCTCGCGGCGCAGCTCGGGCAGCAGGGTGCGCATGGTCGACAGAGGCGTGTTGAGCTCGTGCGCCGCGCCGGCGGCCTGGGTGGCGATGGCCAGGATGCCCTCGTCGCGCAGCGCGCGTTCGCGTACCCGCTGCACTTCGAGCTGCTGCAGGCGCAGCACGTGGGCCAGGCGGCTGATGAAGAAACTCAGCAGCAGCGCCATGATCACGAAGTTCACCCCCATGCCGGCCACGTGCAACGAGAAGCGGTTGGGCGAGTTCTCGTGCAGCGGCATCGGCAGCGGCACGTGCGAGTACAGCAGGATCACGTAGGCGACGCCGGCCAGCGCCGCCACCGCCAGTACCGACCGGCCCGACAGCGCCGCCGCGCTGAGCGCGATCGGCACCAGCAGCAGGGTGATGAACGGGTTGCTGGCGCCGCCGGTGAAGTACAGCAGGTAACCCAGCACCAGCGTATCGAAGGCGATGTGGCCGACCGCTTCCCACTCGCGCAGCGGCCACGGCTGGGTCAGCCGCCATGCGGCGAACACCGAGAACACCGCGAGCACGCCGATGCCGAGCAGCAGCGGCAGCAGCGGGATGTCCAGGCGCATCCACCAGGCGCACACCAGCACGGCGGCGCTCTGGCCGGCGATGGCGCAGATTCGCAGCCAGGCCAGCGTGCGCGTCAGTGCAAACGGGCCGATGCGTTGGGTGGGCCGGTGCGGCATGGCGATCATCCGGGCTTGCTGAAACCGGTGGGCCCGGCGCGCAGTGCGCGACGGGCCCGGCGGATCACGACGGCGTGTTGAATTCCTCGCTGCGCACGGGTGGCAGCGGGTTGTTGGCGACGGAGTCGGAATGGCTGCTCGACAGCTTCTTCATCAGCGGCAGCATCGCCAGTGCGATCACCGTGCAGGCGACGCCGGCAAAGCCGAGCTTGTTGAACAGCGCGGTATAGATCGGCAGCGACACCAGCGGGTCCTTGATGTCGGTCGGGATGCTGGCGAAGTTCGCCACCACGCTGCCCAGGTACTGCGAGATGCCCGAGGCCACGTAGTAGGCGCCCATCATGAAGCCGCCCATCCGCGCCGGCACGTAGCGCGCGATCATCGCCAGGCCCAGGCCGCTGACTAGCAGCTCGCCCAGCGAATACAGGCCGTAGCCCCACACCATGATCCACGACGAGACCTGGCCGTTCACCGCGAAGCGGGCGCCGACGCCGTAGATGAAGAAGCCGATCGCCACCGCGGCGAAGCCCCAGGCGAACTTGGCCGCCACCGACGGATTCTTGCCGACCTTGCCCATGGTGTTGTAGGCGAGCACCAGCACCGGGCTCAGCAGCACGATCCAGATCGCGTTGAGCGACTGGAACTGCTCGGGGATCCAGTTGAACAGGTGCAGGCCGAACAGGTCGAACGAGAGGTCGACGTTGCGCTGCGCGAACAGGTTCAGCGAGGTCGACATCTGCTGGTAGAAGATGAAGAAGAAGATCGTCTGCGCGGTCAGCACCAGCGCCGCGATCAGGCCGGCGCGCTCATGCTGCTCGCTGCTGCGGATCAGGTGCACGAAGATGCCCAGGATCACCACGCCGGCGGCGTACACGCACCATTTCGCGACCGTCTGGTCCTGCAGGATGAAGGCGGAGACGAACACCATGCCGATCGCGGCCAGCAGCACCATGCCGAGGCGCTTGACGTCCACCGGCTTGTCGTCGGCCGGCGAGCCGACGTGCGCCAGCGTGCGATGCATCAGCGTGTAGTTGATCAGGCCGAGGATCAGGCCGATCGCGCAGACGCCGAACGCGGTATGCCAGCCCCAGGCGTCGCCGTACTTCGCGCCCACGTAGTCGCGGATCCACGGGGTCAGCAGCATCGAGATGGTCGAGCCGATGTTCACCGCCATGTAGTAGATGGTGAACGCGCTGTCGATCTTGGTGTCGTCGCCCTCGTAGATCTTGCGCACCAGGTTGCCGGCGTTCGGCTTGAAGAAGCCGTTGCCGACGATGATCACGCCGAGTGCGATGTACAGGAAATAGGCGTTGTTGGTGGGAATCCACAGCATCGCGTAACCCAGCGTCAGCACCACGGCACCGAGCAGCATGGTGCGGCGGGTGCCGATCAGCTTGTCGCCGACCCAGCCGCCGATCGCCGGCGTGGCGTAGATCAGCGCCGCGGCGGCACCCCAGATCAGGTTGGCCTTGCTGTCGACGAAGCCGAGCTTCTTCACCATGTAGGTGACCATCAACACCTGCATGCCGTAGAAGCCGAAGCGCTCCCACATTTCGATCAGGAAGACGGTGCTGAATGACCGCGTCTGCGAGACGGGCGGGTTCTGGGTTGCCATAGGTTTTCCGTACGAGATTCAAACCGTGGCGACGTGCGGACACGCGCCAGTGCCATGCGGCCCATGAATGGGCCACAACCGACGAAGCGTAACCCATTCGCCATCACGGCGTAGCTGCACTGCGACAAGACGCCAAACCCGCGACGGGCGCCCGCGGCCGGCGCTTGTGGCATCATCGGCCGCTTGAACCGGCCTGATTCCAGGGAGTTTGCCGTCCATGCCCATCGCATTGATATCGCCGGAGCACCTGCGGCCGGCCGGACGGCGTCGCTGATGGCCGCCGAAGGTTTTCGCGGTCCCAAGCAGGTCTGGAATGCGTTCCTGTGGTCGATGAAGGGGCTCCGGGCCGGCTGGCGGCACGAGGCCTCGTTCCGGCTGGAAGCCTGTCTGGCGGTGGTGCTGATCCCGCTCGGATTGTGGCTGGGCCACGGCGGGGTGGAGAAATTCGTGCTGATCCTGGCGCCGATGCTGGTGCTGTCGGCCGAGCTGCTGAATTCGGCGATCGAGGCGGTGGTCGACAAGGTCAGCCCGGAATTCAACGAGCTGGCCGGGCGCGCCAAGGACATGGGCTCGGCCGCGGTATTCGTGCTGCTGGTGCTGGTGGTGCTGAGCTGGGCGCTGATCCTCGGGCCGCGCCTGTTCGGTTAGCGCGCGCGTTCACCCCGTGCTGACACGATTGCGGCAAGTGGCGTGGGATGATGGAATGGCCTTCCACCGGATCGGAGCGACTCCATGAAACTTCTGCGCCATCTCGTGCTGTTGCTGCTCGCCTTCGGCCTGAGCGGCTGCGGCTACAACGCCATCCAGAAGCAGGACGAAGCGGTCAAGGCAGCCTGGTCCGAAGTGCTGAACCAGTACCAGCGCCGCGCCGACCTGGTGCCGAACCTGGTCAACACGGTCAAGGGCTACGCCCAGCACGAGGAGAAGGTCTTCGTCGAGGTGACCGAAGCCCGCGCCAAGGTCGGCAGCCTGCAAATCAACGCCGATTCGCTGAACGATCCGCAGAAGCTGCAGCAGTTCCAGGCTGCGCAGGGCGAGCTGGGCAGTGCGCTGTCGCGGCTGATGGTGGTCAGCGAGAACTATCCGCAGCTGAAGGCCGACGGCCTGTTCCAGAACCTGCAGGCGCAGCTGGAAGGCACCGAGAACCGGGTCACCGTGGCGCGCAACCGCTACGTGCAGGCGGTGCAGGAATACAACGGGATGATCCGCACCTTCCCGAACAACATGACCGCGAAGATCTTCGGCTACAAGGT
This sequence comes from Rhodanobacter sp., assembly GCA_036561785.1. Classification (GTDB taxonomy): domain Bacteria; phylum Pseudomonadota; class Gammaproteobacteria; order Xanthomonadales; family Rhodanobacteraceae; genus Rhodanobacter. The sequence continues at coordinate 4,635 of DATCUT010000051.1, read as the reverse complement.
GAAGCCGAACTTCAGCGTGGACAACGAGAAGGCGATCTCCACCGCGCCGAAGGTGGACTTCGGCACCGCCGCGCCGGCACCTGCCGCGACGCATTGATGATGATGCCCCGGCGCCTCCCGCGCCGCTGGCTGCTGCTGGCGCTGCTGCTGCCGGTGCTGCTGCACGCGGCCGGTGCCGTGCCGAAACTGGCACGCCACGTCACCGACCTCACCGGCACGCTGACCACGCAGCAGGTCGACCAGCTGGACGCGCAGCTGACGGCGCTGGAACAGGCCAAGGGCGCGCAACTGGTGGTGCTTATGGTCGGCAGCACCGGCGGGCAGGACATCGAGGGCTATTCGCTGGCGGTGGCCGAGGCGAACAAGGTGGGCCGCAAGGGCGTCGACGACGGCCTGCTGCTGCTGATCGCGAAGGACGACCGCCGCGTGCGCATCGAGGTGGGCTATGGCCTGGAGGGTGCAATTCCCGACGCCGCCACCGCGCGCATCACCCGCGAGTACATCGCGCCGAAGTTCCGCAGCAACGATTATTTCGGCGGCATCAGCGACGCGGTCGGCGCCTTGACCCAGCTGATCGACGGCGAGCCGCTGCCGCCGCCGGTGCAGGGTTCGCCCGGTGAGGGGCGTTCCGGCCTCGGGCTGGAGCAGGGGCTGATGATCGCCGTGTTCGTGGCGCTGTTCCTGCGCGGTATCTTCGGGCGGGCCAAGAGTTGGCTCCGCGCGCCGCTGGGTGCCGTGCTGGTCGGCGGGTTGCTGTGGCTGTTGATCTCGATGGGCGCCGGCATCCTCGGTGCGTTGATCGGCGGCGTGCTGATGCTGATGCCCGGCGGCACCGGCCGCTCGATCGGCGGCGGTGGCTGGGGTGGCTTCGGTGGAGGCGGCTGGGGTGGCGGCAGCGGCGGCGGAAGTTTTGGCGGCGGCGGCTTCAGCGGTGGCGGCGGCAGCTTCGGCGGCGGCGGTTCTTCGGGGAGCTGGTGATGGCGCGCATGCAGCGACTGTGGACGAATCTGTTCGGCGGCTGGTTCCAGTTGTCGCGGCGTTTTCCGGCCGCGCTGCTGGACGAGATGGCCGCAACGATCGCCGCGGGCGAACGCCATCACCTGGGCGAGATCCGCTTCGCGGTCGAATCACGGCTGCCGCCGCTGGCCGTGCTGGATGGCTTCGACGCCACGACCCGCGCGCACCAGGTATTTGCCCAATTGCGGGTGTGGGATACCGAACGCAACAGTGGCGTGCTGTTCTACGTGCTGATGGCCGAGCACCGCATCGAGATCGTCGCCGATCGCGGCATCGCGGCGAAGGTGGCGGCGGACGAGTGGGATGCGATCTGCGCACGCATGCGCGAATGCTATGCACGCGGAGAGTGGCGCGAGGGCAGTCTCGCCGGCATCGCCGCCGCGAACGCGTTGCTGGTGCGGCATTTCCCCGGCGAGGGCAAGGCCAATCCCGACGAGCTGCCCGATCGGCCGGTGCTGCTCTGAGAAAGGGGCGTTTCGCAAATAGTCTTGTTGCCGAGTATCCCGAGCAATCCGGCGCGTGCCCGAGAAACAAGGAAGGCGCCGAAGCGCCTTCCCAATCCGGCCTGCCTTGAATGATCAGGGGGCGGTGGCGCCCGGGCCGATGTGCTTGGCGATGAAACTCTGCAGCCGGTTGTAGAACTCGATGTTATTCTTCTCGTCGTAGAAGCCGTGGCCTTCGCCCGGCTTGCTCAGCCATTCGTACGGCTTGTGCGCGGCATCCAGCGCGGCCCGCATCGCCTTGGCCTGCGCGAACGGCGCGCGTTTGTCGTCTTCACCGTGGATCAGCAGCACCGGTACGTCGATCTTGTCGGCCAGCCTGGCGGGCGAGTTCGCATCGAGGTCGGCATCGTTCTTGCCGATGACCGTGTTCAGGTAGCTGCGGCCGGACTTGTTCTCGCGGATGTCGCCCTTCTTGTACATCATCTTCAGGTCGTAGATGCCGGCGTAGCCGACCGCGCACTTGAACATGCCCGGCGCGCGGATCGTGGCCATCATCGCCGAGTAGCCGCCGAAGCTGCCGCCGTAGACGCAGACGCGCTTCGGGTCGGCATAGTTTTCCGCGATCGCCCACTTCACGCCGTCGATCAGGTCCTGCTGGATGCGTGTGCCCCACTTCAGGTAGCCGGCTTCCTGGAAATCGACACCGCGACCGCCGGAGCCGCGGTAGTTCACCTGCAGCACGAGATAGCCGCGGCTGGCCAGGAACTGCGCATCGTTATCGAAGTACCAGTTGTCCTGCACGCCGATCGGACCGCCGTGCGGCAGCAGCACCATGGGCAGGTTGCTCTCGATAGCGCCCTTGGGAATCGTGAGGATCGCTTCCAGCTCCATGCCGTCGCTGGTCCTGAAGCGCAGGGGGCGCCGCTCGGCCATCTTCGCCGGATCGATCCAGGGTGCCACTGCGAACAGCTTGCTCACCTTGTAGTTATGCGTGTCGATCAGGTAGCAGGTGCCCGGGTCGCGGTCGCTGCTGACCCAGAACATCAGTTTGCTGCCATCCTCGCTGAAGTCGACGAACTGGACATGGCCGGCAAACTTCTGGCTCAACGCACGGTGCAGTTTTGCCGTTGGCGTGGTGGCGTCGATATAGCTTGTCTGCGGTACGCCCGTGGCCAGCGCCGTGGCAAACGGCTGATACGGCAACGCCGTCCATTCGATGTCGCCGATGCTGCTGAAGCCGTCGCTGGCTAGTACCTTGCGGTTGCCGCCATTCTCGTCCTGTTCGACCAGGGCGGTCGGGCCGCCGCCTGCGTTGTAGCTGGCGTAGACGCGTTGCCGATCAGGCGTGAAGAAGATGGGGGTGAAACTGCCACCGATCTGGGCAGTGGCCATCTGCGCCCAGCTGCCGGCCTGCTGGTGGTAGACCACGTAGTCCCAGTTGTCGTTGCGGCCGTAGGCGTAGTGGGCCTTGCCGTCCGCGCCGACCATGAAGCTCAGCCCACCTACCTTGATCTGGCCGATCAGGCGGCGCGTGTTCTTGCCGGCGTCAACGTCGTACAGGGTGCTGATGCGTGCCGTCGAAATCGGTGGCGATCACCTCGCCGGTGGCAACGGGTTTGTCGATTGAGCCCAGTTGCTTGCCCTTTTCCACCACCAGCCGGGTGTTGTCGACCCAGGTGATGCCGACGGCCAATTCGTACTTGGGCAGGCGCAGCAGGCTGACCGGCTTGCTCATGTCGGCCACGTCGTAGACGGCCAGCGCATGCGAATCGCCGTCGGTATCGTTCATGTTGACGGCGAGGTGTCTGCCGTCCGGCGACAGCCGCGGCATGGAGAGCTGCGCGTGGCGCGCGAAGTCCTCCACTGGCACCAGGTCGGCGGCCACGGCGGCGGCGGGCAACAACAGGCAGGCCGCGGACAGCATGGTCCGCGCAAGACGACTGGGCATCGGTCTTCTCCCCTGAAGCTCCGTGCGATAAGTCCGGCTGTCTGGAGCAAGACGGTCCGGCTGGATGCGGACATCCCTGGCAAAGTAGTGGCGCGGTCCTCGTCCAGCCCCCTGGTGTGGACGGTATCGGGAGGGATTCTAGTTCTTGCGAAAGCCCGGGCGGAAGAGGCTGCCGGCGCCGCCCGCTCCGGCGTCCCGCTACACTTGGCCTTTGCCTGCCAGTACGGTCGCCATGTCCCAGCCCTACATTGTCGATTTCGATCCCGTCGCCTTCCACCTCGGTCCGATCCAGGTGCACTGGTACGGACTGATGTACCTGCTCGGCTTTTTCTTCGTGGCGGTGCTGGGCGAATACCGCCGCCGGCGTGGGCGCCTGCCGGTCAGCCGCGATGCGCTGGGCGACCTGCTGTTCTACGGCATGCTCGGCGTGATCGTCGGTGGGCGCGTGTGGTACATGCTGTTCTACGCCGACATCGACTGGATATGGACTGCGCCGCAGACCCTGTTCAAGGTGTGGGACGGCGGCATGAGCTTCCACGGCGGCCTGCTCGGCGTGCTGGCCGCGGGCTGGTGGTGGTCGCGCAAACAGAAGCTGCACTTCTTCGACACCGTCGACTTCGTGGCGCCGTTGGTGCCGATCGGGCTGGGCCTGGGCCGGCTCGGCAATTTCATCAACGGCGAGCTGTGGGGCAAGCCCAGCGACGTGTCGTGGGCGATGATCTTCCCGCAGGCGCCGGATCGGTTGCCGCGGCATCCCTCGCAGCTGTACGAAATGCTGCTGGAGGGCGTGGTGATGTTCGTGGTGCTGTGGCTGGTCTCGCTGAAACCGCGGCCGCGCTACCTGGTATCCGGCCTGTTCGCATTGCTGTATGGCTGCTTCCGCTTCGCGGTGGAGTTCGTGCGCGTGCCCGACCCACAGCTCGGCTACCTGTTCGGCACGCAGTGGGTGACGATGGGGCAGATGCAGTCGCTGCCGCTGATCGCGATCGGGCTGGTGCTGCTCGCGCTGTCGCGTCGCGCGCCGACCTTGCCGCTGACCACCGCCTGACACTGGCCTCCGTAGGAGCGCACCCTGTGCGCGAATGTTCTTTGCCGAAAAGCGTCGCGCACAGGGTGCGTTCCTACAGGCGATTGGCGGATCAGAAATTGCGGTCGCCGCCGATGATGTCGCCCAGGCCGCCAAGCAGCGAGCCCTCGCCGCGGCGCTGGCCGCCGCCTTGCGGCGCC
>DATCUT010000050.1:0-8048 GCA_036561785.1 Rhodanobacter sp. | reverse complement strand
CGCCACGCGCGCCAGCGACGAGCCCGCCTTCAGCACGCGGTCGGCGCGGCGCGGGCTTTCCTTTACGCTGAGGTTGAGGAAGCTTTCCTGGGTGCCGCTGGCCAGGTCGCGCACGGTCAGGTTGAACAGGTCGGTGGTCGCCAGTCCGTAGCGCGCGGCGATGTCGGCGGATACGTTGCCGTCGACGCGCGCGCGCAGCTGGTTGCCCCAACTGCCGCCCGAGGAGGCCTCCAGCGGCAGGTTGGCGATCTTGATCGCGGCCTTGGCCGGCTTGCCGCCGCTGGCCTTGTACAGCCGCACGATCGCCGCCTGGGCACCGCCGTTGAGGTAGAAATCGCGCACGGCATAGCCCATCGGATAGGCCGGGTCGAGGCTGCCGAAGTTGCGCTCGAAATCGCCGTAGCTGTTGATGACGACCGGGCTTTCCGTGTCGGCGTCGGCCGGTCCGCGTGCGGCGCGGCCGACGAAGGCGGTGATCGAGGTGGCCACCCCGGTGATGGTGCGGACGCCGCTGGGAATTTCCTCGATGTAGACGCCCGGATAGGTGAGCGCTGATGGCATGGGATCGATCCTCCGTCGTGAAAACCCGTGTCGCGGTCAATGCGGCCGCGGCGGTTTCGTGTGGTCGTTCAACGCATACAGCACTTCGCCGTCGGGCAACTCGTCGCGATGCAGCAGCCCCTCGGTCACCAGGCGACCCAGGACATGCTCGATACGCTGGCAGCTGATTTCATAGCGCTGCCGCGGCAACCACCAGTTGACGATGCCGCGGAGGGTATCCGCCGCCTGCGGGTGACTATGCAGATACGCGAGTACCGAACGCTCGACCTCCATCTCGCCCTCGCCTGCCGTGCTTTTGCCCTGAGGTTTCGTCATGGCACTCTTCTGCACACATGCGTGTGGACCGAGGCAACATGCATGCCACGGGCGGAAGCCCATCGAATGGCCCAGCTGCTGGACTTGCGACGCCCGGCGTCGAGGCCACCGGGTCAGTGATGACCCGCTTTGCCGGCGCAGTGGGAGGGATTGCACCCGGGCCAGGCGGCCGGTCCGGCATCGGGAATCAGTGCGGCCGGAACTGCTTGGTCTCGATGCCGTGCTTCAGCAGCAGCTTGCCGAGCTGGCGGCGCTCGGTGCCGGACAGGCGGGCGGCGGCGCTGATATTGCCGCAGGCCTGCTGCATCAGGTGAGTGAGATAGTCGTGCTCGAACTTGCGGATGGCATGCAGCTTGGCCGCGCTGAAGCCGAGGTCCGGCTCGTTGGCGCGGCGCCTGGGCATCGCGCCCGCGCCGGCAAAGGCCGGCTCGGCCGCCGCCAGTTCGGCGAGGCCGATGATCGGCCCCTCGCTGCACATGTAGGCACGCAACACGATGTTGTCCAGTTCGCGCACGTTGCCCGGCCAGGCATACGCAAGCAGCGCCTGCAAGGCATCTTCCCCCCACTGTTTGGCCGGCCCCCGCAGCCGCACCGCGACGGCACCGACGAAATGGCCGGCCAGCAGGGCCACATCGTCGTCGCGTTCGCGCAACGGCGGCAGCCGAAGATACAAGGCGTTGAGCCGGTAGTGCAGGTCACGGCGGAAGTGCCCGGCCGCCACCTGGCGCTCCAGGCTGGCATTGGTGGCAGCGATGATGCGCGCGTCCGACACCCGCGCCGAGCCGCCGCCCACCGGCCGGTATTCGTTGTCCTGCAGGAAGCGCAGCAGGGTCACCTGGCCCTTGTCCGAGAGCGTGTCGACCTCGTCGAGGAACAGCGTGCCGCCGCGCGCATGGTCGATCAGCCCGGGCTGGGCACCCTTCGCGTCGGTGAAGGCGCCGCGGTCATGCCCGAACAGTTCGTTCTCGATCAGGCTGTCGGGGATCGCGCCGCAGTTGACCGGCACGAACGGGTGGTCGCGGCGCGCGCTGGCGTAGTGGATCTCCCGCGCCGCCAGTTCCTTGCCGGTGCCGGTCTCGCCTTCGATCAGTACCTGCACATCGCAGCCGGCATAGCGCTGCAATTGCGCCCGCACCGCCTGGATCGCCTTGGATTGGCCGAGCATCACCGGCATCATCCGTCCCCGAAGTGACCAGCAAGAACCCTGGCACGCCAGTATCGGCGCGCAACGAAATCCCCCTGGTACTTGTCGCGATCCGGCCCTGGAGCACTGGATCATCGGCGACGATGGAGTATGCGCAGTTTCGGCGCTGCAGTCCAAGGCTGTTCTTGCTGTCATCCCTGGCCGTTGTCGACGTAGTACCGGAACGCTGACCGGCGTAGTACATCGCCTTGTCTGCGCCAGGAACGGCTGCCGGTCACAAAACCGGCACTTCGCCGCGCTACCCGACTCCCGACGATGGCTGGTGGCGCGGCACGATGCCGCATCGCCTTCACGCTCGCGTCCGGGCACGGGCGTGTTCACGACGGCTCGCGTATCCTAGGCACCTGTCGCCGCGTCCATCCCGGCGCTCGCAAGGCACCGCGGCCATGGCCGCCCTCCCCGCGAGTCCCCATCTCCGGCCTGCCGGATGGCCCGGCGTGCGACTCCCCGGCACCGATACCGCAACAACGCGAGACGACCGACCATGGTGGCAATGGCAACCGAGCACGTGATCGACGTGCGGCACTGGAACGACAGCCTGTTCTCCTTCCGCACCACCCGCGATCCCGGCTTCCGCTTCGACAGCGGCCAGTTCGTGATGATCGGGCTGGAAACGGACGGCCGTCCGCTGATGCGCGCGTATTCGATCGCCAGCGCGAGTTGGGAGGAACACCTGGAGTTCTTCTCGATCAAGGTGCCCGACGGCCCGCTCACCTCGCGCCTGCAACACCTGCAACCCGGCGACCCGCTGATCGTCACGCGCAAGCCCACCGGCACCCTGGTGCTGACCGACCTCAAGCCCGGCAAGCACCTGTACCTGCTCGGCACCGGCACCGGGCTGGCGCCGTTCATGAGCATCATCCGCGATCCGGACACCTACGAGCGCTTCGACAAGATCGTGCTCGCCCACGGCGTGCGCCGGATCGACGACCTGGCCTACGCCGACTACCTCGAAAACCAGCTGCCGCAGCACGACTACCTGGGCGAGCTGGTGCGCGAGAAGCTGATCTACTACCCCACCGTGACGCGCGAGCCGTTCCGCCACCACGGCCGCATCACCGATGCGATCGTCGACGGCGCGATGAGCGCGGCGACCGGCCTGCCGCCGCTGAATCCGGCAGTCGACCGCGTGATGCTGTGCGGCAGCCCGGCGATGCTGGACGACCTGTGCGCCCTGCTCGACGGCCGCGGCTTCCAGGCTTCGCCGCGCACGCGCGAACCGGGCGACTACGTGGTCGAACGGGCGTTCGTGGAGAAGTAGGAGCCCGCTCGCGGGCGATGCCTTTGCTCTGAACGCCCGCCCGCGAGCGATGGATGCTGTCGCTCTGGATGCACAATGGAAGCTCGGAGCTGAAGCATCGCCCTTCATTGTTCGCCCTTGTTCACCGGAACGTCCATGCTCGACATCGCGTTGTACGCACTCGCCGCGCTGCTGATCGTCGGCGGCCTGGCCGGCGCCGTGCTGCCGGCCCTGCCCGGCATCCCGATGCTGTTCGGCGGCATCTGGCTGGCCGCCGCGGTGGACGGCTACCGGCACCTGGGCGTGTGGTGGCTGCTGATCATCGGCGCGCTCGGCACGCTCGGGGTGATCGTCGACTTCGTCGCCAGCACGCTCGGCGCCAAACGGGTGGGCGCCAGCAAGCTGGCCCTGTGGGGTGCGGCGCTGGGCACCCTGCTGGGCATGTTCTTCGGCATCCCGGGCCTGCTGCTCGGGCCGTTCCTCGGCGCGCTCGCCGGCGAGCTGGCCTCCGGCACCAGCGTGCTGCGCTCGACCCATGTCGGCATCGGCACCTGGCTGGGCCTGCTGTTCGGCACCCTGGTCAAGCTGGTGCTCTCGTTCGTGATGGTCGGCCTGTTCGGGCTGGCGATGCTGTTCGGCTGAGCTTCCGGCACATGGCGGCCCGGCGGATCCGGCCTAGGCTGGGCCATCCCCGGAGAACACGCATGTCCAGACGCCTTACCCTCGCCCTTGCCGCCACGCTGGCCGCGGCCGGTTCGCTGCATGCACAGACCACGCCGCCGCCATGGATCGCGCGCAGCAATGCCGATTCGCAGATCCTGCTCGACGAGATCGTCCGCTTCAGCCCGGAATCGGCCTCGCAACTGGGCGTGGCCGGCTACGACGACAAGGTCGCCGACCTCAGGCCCGGCGCGGACGAACGCTCGCGCGCCGGCACGGTCGCGGCGAAGGCGAAGCTGCAGGCGCTGCTGGCCACCGAGAAAGACGCCAACGTGCGGCAGGACCTGCAGATCCTGATCAAGGCCGCCAGCGAACAGATCGAGGGCATCGACCTCAACCGCCAGTACTTGCTGCCGTACACCGATGTCGGCCAGCTGGTTTTCAGCGGCGAGTTCGGGTTGCTGAAGGACGACGTCGCCGCCGCGCGGCACCCGTCGGCGGTGAAGCGGTTGCAGTGCTACGTGGGCAAGGCACCCGGCTGCACGCCGATCACCGAACTGGCGAAGGCGCAGACCATCGAGAGGCTCGGCAACAAGGCGCTGCTCGGCCCGTACAAGGGCGAGGTCGAGCAGAAGCTGGCGAACAGCCAGCGCTACGCCGACGGCATCCGCCAGCTGTTCGCCAAGTACAAGCTGGACAACGCCGACGGCAAGGCCGCACTGGATGCGCTCGACGCGCAGCTGAAGGCCTACGACGGCTGGGTGCGCAGCACCGTGCTGCCGCGCGCACGCGCCGACTTCCGCCTGCCCGAGCCGCTGTATGCGTACAACCTGCGCCGGGTCGGCATCGACATCCCGCCGCAGCAGCTGATCCAGCAGGCGCAGTTGGAGTTCGTCGAACTGCGCGGCATGCTGCAGGTGCTGGCGCCGGTGGTGGCGAAGGACGAAGGCATCCATGCCACCGACTATCGCGACGTGATGAAGGCGCTGAAGCAGCAACAGCTCGGCAAGGATCAGGTGGTGCCGTGGTATCACGAGGTGCTCGGCCACATCGAGGACATCATCCGGCGCGAGCGCATCGTCACCCTGCCGCAGCGCAAGATGCAGATGCGCCTGGCCTCGGAAGCCGAGGCGGCGCAGGTGCCGGCACCGCACATGGACCCGCCGCCGTTCGTCAACAACCATGGCGAACAGGGCACCTTCGTGCTGACCATGGGCAACCCGGGCAAGGCCGGCGACACCAGCCAGGCCTACGACGATTTCACCTTCAAGGCCGCCGCGTGGACGCTGACCGCACACGAGGGCCGGCCCGGCCACGAACTGCAGTTCGCGGCGATGGTCGAGCGCGGCGTGTCGCTGGCGCGCAGCCTGTTCGCGTTCAACAGCGTCAACGTGGAAGGCTGGGCGCTGTATGCCGAAGCGGAGATGCTGCCGTACGAGCCGCCGGCCGGCCAGTTCGCCGCACTGCAGGCGCGGCTGATGCGCGCCGCCCGCGCCTGGCTCGACCCGATGCTCAACCTGGGCCTGATCACGCCGGAGCGCGCGCATGCGGTGCTGGTCCACGACGTCGGCCTGTCCGAGGCGATGGCGCGGCAGGAAATCGACCGCTATACCTTCGACTCCCCCGGCCAGGCCACCGCCTACTTCTACGGCTACCTGCGACTGCAGCAGCTGCGCCTGCAGACCGAACTGGCGCTGGGCCCGAAGTTCGACCGGCTGGCGTTCAACGACTTCGTGATCGGCCAGGGCCTGCTGCCGCCGGAGCAATTGGCCGAAGCGGTGCGCACGCAGTTCATTCCGGCCCGACAGAAACCGTGACCGTCAGCGCCGTGCACTCTTCGCCAGCCAGGCGGCGAGCTGCACGGTGTCGCGGCTGAGTGCGGCGGGCAGCACGATGTAATGCCGGCTCGGTGCCGCACCGGGCTTGGCGACCAGCCGTGCCGTGCCTTCAAGCCGCAGCAGCGCCGGCTGCTCGGCCGGTGCCAGCTTCAAGGCCAGCCCGCCCGGCGTCAGCCACGCACACGGCTTTTCATCGAGATACGCCATCAGCCCGCCGAACATCGGCTTGAAGCGCAACTCGTGCGGCCGGCCCAGGTGGGTGGCCGCATCCTCCAGTTCGCGGCGCAGGGCCGCGAGGCTCGCCGGCACGCTCATGCCGGCGCGTCGGGAATCACGTACAGCAGCACGGCCAGGAAATGCAGCACGCTGCCGGCCAGCACGAACACGTGCCACAACGCGTGGTGATACGGCAGCCGCCGCCACAGGTAGAACGGCACGCCCAGCGTATAGGCCAGGCCGCCGGCGAGCAGCAGCACGGTGCCGCCGGTTTGCAGGTGCTGGCTGAGCGGCTCGAACGCGACCATGCCGATCCAGCCCATGCCCACGTACAGGAGCACCGCCAGCTTGTGATAACGCCTGAGCAGACCCAGCTCCAGCGCGGTGCCGGCCAGCGCCAGCGCCCACACGGCCACGAACAGACTCCAGCCCCATGCCCCGGGCAGGGCGACCAGGGTGAACGGGGTATAGGTGCCGGCAATCAGCACGTAGATCGCGATGTGGTCGAGCGTGCGCAACGCCGGTTTGGCGGCCACCACGGAAATCGAGTGGTACAGCGTGGACGCGGTGTACAGCAGCACCAGCGAGGTGCCGAACACCGCGCAGGCCACCACGGTCAGCGCGTTGCCATGCAGGGCCGCAAACGCCACCAGCGTCGCCAGTCCGGCGATGCTGAGCACGATGCCGAGGCCGTGGATGATGCTGCTGGCAAGCTCGTCGCCGAAGCTGTAGCGCGGGATCACCGCACCGGATGTGGCGGACATGCGGGACTCCTGGGGAAGGCGAGGCGCGTGGGCATACCTTAACCGGGTGTGCCCGCGCCCGCCTATCGTGGCGCATGGCCGCGCCGGCACCCCGTCACGTTATTCGATGATGAATGCGCCGAACGCCACGCCCAGGTTCCAGCCCTCGCCCTTGCCGCTGAGCGCCAGCGAGACGTTGCCCTTGGTCAGCACCTGCGCCGCGGCCGACTTCTCCGCGCCGGCATGCGCCTCGGCGTTGGCATAGTGGCCCAGCACGTCGCGCACGTTGCTGACGCCGCTGAACTTGCCCACGCCGTCGGTGATCTTCGTCTTGCCGAAGGTCAGCCCGCCGCCCTTGGCGCGCAGTTTCACGTGCAGGCTCTGGCCGTTGCTGCAGCGGACCGTGCCGCTGCCGCTGGCGGTCTTGTAGAACACCGACCAGCCGGACAACTGGAAACTCATCTTGCAGGAAATATCACCGGCCCGCGCCGGCGTGCCCAGCAGCAGGCCGCCGCATGCCAGGCCCACCACGCCCACCCACTTGATCAGGTTCATCGTCGTTCCTCATCGCCTGCCGGCCCGTTGCCAGGGACCGATTGTTGCAGGACGGCGGCGCTCACGGCGTGAACCGGCGTGAAAACCGCCTTCACAAAGAATCCACGCCGGATCGCCGCAGCCGCAGCGCAAGCTGTCGTTGCGGGTGCGAGCATTCCCCCTACCATCCGCATTACCGCCCCGCCTCCCCGCGGGGCTTTTTTTGCCCGCTGCGGCCACCACGCCACCATCCGGCATTTGGCCATCCAGCCGTCTGCTTGCGCAACCGCCTTGCCGGGGCATACGCTGCAGTCGCGACGGCACGATCCCCCTGCTCGCGCAGCGTGACCGCCGCAACATCCCCACCGAAGTCAGGAGGTCGCCATGTCGTCCGCAAGCCTGGCCGTTGCTCATCGTACCCACCCCGACCGTGCACGCATCGCCGCCATCAGCGCCGCGATCGCACTCAACCTTGCCGTGATCGTGATCGCCTTGCGACCGACCGGCCCGGCGTTTTTTCACGCGATCGAACAGATCAACCCGATACCCACGATCCGTTTCGTCGAACCAAAACCGCTGCTGCCTCCTCCGCCGCCGGTCGAGATGACGCCCTTGCCGCATCCACCCACCGCGCCTGTCGCGCACCTGCGGCCGTTGCCGGCCAACCCGCCGGCCGTCGTGCCCAGTACCGAAGGCAACGTCGCCGCGCCGCCGGTCACCACGCCGACCCTGCTGCC
>DATCUT010000049.1:0-3008 GCA_036561785.1 Rhodanobacter sp. | reverse complement strand
GCCTGCTCCGGCCGTGGCCGCGGCGCCGTTCGTCGACAACGGCAAGTGGGTCGAGGGCAAGAACTACTTCCTGATCGATCCGGCGCAGCCGACCAGCCACCCCGGCAAGATCGAGGTGACCGAGGTGTTCTCCTACGGCTGCCCGGCCTGCAACGGCTTCCACTCCACCGCCGAGCAGATCGCCAAGAGCCTGCCGCCGAATGCGGTGATGAACTACCTGGCCGCCTCGTTCCGCCCGGACGAGAACTGGCCGATGTACCAGCGCGCGTTCTACGCGGCGCAGGCGCTGGACCTGGTCGGCAAGACCCACGACGCAATGTTCGACGCGGTGTGGAAGAGCGGCGAGCTGTCCACCTACAACCTGAAAGCCAGCGGACTGAAGCAGCATTCGGCATGGCCCACGATCGAGGACGCGGCAAAGTTCTACGCCAAGTACGGCGTCGACCCGCAGGAATTCGTCGGCGTCGCCAACTCGTTCACCGTCAACACCAAGATGAAACGTGCCGACGACCTGATGAAGGCCTACGGGGTGGACAGCACGCCGACCATGATCGTCAACGGCAAGTACCGTTTCACGGCAAGCTCTGCCGGCGGCTACGCGCAGTCGATCGAGCTGACCCAGTGGCTGGTGGCCAAGGAAGCCGTCGGCAAGTAAGCCGGTTCGGTTAATCTGACCTGCACGGCGACCCACCGCCACCACGCGAAGAGAGACCCCATGTTCAAGCGATTCGCCCACCTGCGTGTACTCACCCTGCTCGCCGGCCTGCTGCTGGCCAGCGCCTGCACCGCGCAATCCGGTGCGCCGGCGCCGTACACCGAGGGCAACGAATACGTCACCCTGCCCGCCCCATACCAGCGCTACAGCAGCGAGGGCAAGGTGGAAGTGGTCGAGGTGTTTTCCTACGGTTGCATCCACTGCGCGCAGTTCGCGCCGGCCGCCGAGAAGTTGCGCAAGCAGCTGCCGGCGGGTGCGGAGTTCAAGCTGCTGCCGGCGCCGTTCAGCGCCGAGTGGCTGCCGTACGCGCGTGCGTACTACGCGGCGAAGCAGCTTGGCGCGGTCGAGCGTACCCACCTGAAACTGTTCGACGCCAAGTTCGCCCAGCACTACCCGATCAGTTCGATGGACGAGCTGGCCGACTTCTACGCCCGCGAGGGCGTCGACCGCGCGGAATTCATGCGCGTCGCCACGTCGTCCGAGGCCACCGCGAAGCTGAAGGAAGATCTCGCGCTGATCCAGAAGTGGCAGGTGGACGGCACCCCGACCATCGTGGTCAACGGCAAGTACCGCGTGGCCACGGTGCACTCGTTCGACGAGATGGTCGCGGTGACGCAATGGCTGGTCAAGCGCGAGCTGGCCGGCAAGTAGGCGGCGCACGCGGCGCCCGGCAACGCGGCTGGCGCACCATTCACGTCCGGTGGATCATGCTGGCCGCCGCATCCGGCGCATGAACATAATCCATGCACATGGGCGCCAGCATCCCCTTCCCATGTAGTGTGTTGCAATGACCCGCGCCGCCACCTCCCAAGCCGCCCCTGCCGAGCGCCGCCTGCGCCTGCTGAGCTGCAACATCCTGGCCGGCGCCAGCGTGCAGCGCTACCACGAATACGTCACCCGCAGCATCAACGCGGTGTTGCCGGGGCGCAGCAAGATGGACAACCTCGACCGGCTCGCCGAGGTGCTGTCGCAGTTCGACGTGATCGGCCTGCAGGAGGCCGATGCCGGCAGCCTGCGCTCGGGCTTCCTCAACCAGACCCGCTACCTCGCCGAAACCGCCGGCCTGCCGTTCTGGAGCCACCAGCCGAACCGCGCGATGGCCAGGCTGGCGCACTCGGCGAACGGCCTGATCAGCCGGCTGGAGCCGCATTCGGTGCTGGATTACCCGCTGCCCAGCCGGATCCCCGGCCGCGGCGCGCTGCTGGCCCAGTTCGGCGAAGGCGACAACGCGCTGGCGGTGATGATCGCGCACCTGTCGCTGAGCGCACCGGCGCGCGCGCGCCAACTCGGCTTCATCGCCGAGCTGCTGCAGGATTTCCCGCACGCGGTGCTGATGGGCGACCTCAACACCGAACCGGGCAGTGCCGAGATGCAGCAATTGTTCGCCAAGTCCACCCTGCAGCCGCCGGCACAGCCGACGCCGACCTTCCCCAGCTGGAAGCCGCGGCGCGCGCTGGACCACATCCTCACCTCGCCGGCGATCCAGCTGGAGAAGACCTGGGCGCTGCCGCAGGCGTTCTCCGACCACCTGCCACTGGCGGCGGAGATCCGGCTACCGGCGGCTGTCGGCGGCAAGGCCTCACCGGGGCGCCGCCGGTGATGACCGCGACGACGTGGCAGCGGGCATGGCCATGGCTGTTGTTGCTGCTGGTGGCGCTGCTCGCGGCGTGCTTGCGCTACGGCCTGATCGAGCCCGCCACGATGGCGCAACAATGCGGCGGCGGTCACGCGCCGTGGTGGTGCCGCTGGCGGCAATGGCTGGTGCTGGGTTTCCTGCATGACGTCTACGGCATCGCTGCGCTGCTGGCGACCGCGCTGGCGCTGCTGTGGAAACGCGTCTGGCTGGCTTGGCTGGCCGCCGCGCTCGGCGTCATCGCCCTGCAGCTGTACTGCTTCGAGAGCGGCGCGCTGGCCGTGCTGATCGGCTGCCTACGCCTGCTGCGGCTGCAGGCGACGCGCGCGGTACCCGTCGGTGAGCACCGGCACGGCCAGCAGCAGGTTCATCCCCAGCCATAACCACGCCACCGCGGTGAGCCCGGCCTCCTGCACCAGCACGGCCGCCGCCAGCAGCGGCAGCCAGGGCGCGAGGAAGCGTTCCTCCAGCCACGGCATCGTCGGCGCGTGCCGATCGCCCAGCCAGCCGAGCAGCGCATAGCCGACGCACGGCAGCCAGAACAGGCCCAGCGGAAAATCCCGGTAGCGGCCATCGACCACCAGCAGCAACCCGTAGAACGCCAGCCCGAACAGCCAGCCCAGCCGCAGCCAGCGTGGCGGCGCGGCCGGCGCGACCACG
>DATCUT010000048.1:0-2379 GCA_036561785.1 Rhodanobacter sp. | reverse complement strand
CGCCGCGGCAGCTGCAGGCCCTCGCGATTCGGCCGGAACAGCGCCATCGCGGCGCCCAGCATGGCCGCGCCGACCGCGCTCCACAGCACCCGGTTGAACAGCAGCACGCCGCTCAGCGCGGGAAGGTCATGGTTGGCCTGGTCCGCCGACCAGTAGCGCGTGACCAGGGCCAGGGTGCGGCCGCCGAACGGATCGAGCATGGCGGCGATGAAATGATTGTTGACGTCGCGGGTCAGCAGGCCCACGACGGAGTTCAGCACGAAGTAGACGATCAGGCCGATATAGGTGGCCAGCAGCGAACGCGTGGTGGTGGCGAGCAGGAACAGCAGCGCGGCGATGAACAGCAGGTCCGGCACCACCATCACGCCGAACGCCCACGCGTAGCCATGCCAGCTCGCCGGACCCAGCCGCGTTGCGTCGATCCACGGCATGAGTCCGCCGACGGCCACACCCAGCGCGCAGGCCAGCATGACCGCCAGCGCGGCGAGATAGCCGGCGGCGAAGCGGCCGCCGAGGTAGGCGCCACGGCTCATCGGCGTGGTGAAGAACAGCTCCGCGGTGCGGTTGTCGAAATCACGCAGCGCCGCGCCGGCCACGAACACCGTCACCAGAAAGATGCTGAGCACGGTGAGCACGCCGAGCAGCCGCGCGATCACCAGCGGCGCGTTGCGCAACACGTTGCCGCTGGCGCCACCGACGATCACCGCGTCGGTGCTGGCCAGTGCGAACGCCAGCGCGCCGAACACCGCCGCGACGATCCAGAACAGCGGCGCCTTCAGCTGCTGGCGCAGTTCAAAACGGAGTATTTCGAAGAATGTCGACTGCGAGAACATCGGTGGTCCCTGTCTGGTCGTCGTAGGAGCCCGCTCGCGGGCGATGCTCTTGCTCTGATCTTTCATCGAGGCATCAAAGCAACCGCATCGCCCGCGAGCGGGCTCCTACTGCAGGATATCGGCACGCTCAGGCGGCGCGGGCGGTGGCCTGCGCGCGCAGGCGGCCGAAGTAGACGTCTTCCAGGTCGGGCACGACGGGTTCGAAGCCGGCCTCGGGCAGCGAATCGGCCAGCACGTGCAGCAAGGTGCGGCCGCCGGCGAGGCGGGTGGACAGGATGTTCATGCGGGCGCGGTAGCCGTCCAGCTCGGCCTTGTCGATCGTGCGCCGCCACACGCGGCCTTCCAGCGAGCGGATCGCCTCGGCCGGCTCGCCGCTCAGCAGTACCTGGCCCTGGCCGATGATCGCCATGTGCGAGCACAGGTCGGTGACGTCTTCCACGATGTGCGTGGACAGGATCACCACCACGCGCTCGCCGATCTCGGCCAGCAGGTTGAGGAAGCGGTTGCGCTCTTCCGGATCGAGACCCGCGGTGGGTTCATCGACGATCACCAGGCGCGGATCGCCGATCAGCGCCTGCGCGATGCCGAAGCGCTGGCGCATGCCGCCGGAATAGGTGCCGAGCTTGCGCTTGCGCACGTCCCACAGGTTCACCTGGCGCAGCAGCGACTCGACCAGTTCGCGCCGTTCGCCCTTCACGGTGACGCCTTTGAGCACGGCGAAGTGCTCCAGCATCGCCTCGGCCGAGACCTTCGGATACACGCCGAACTCCTGCGGCAGGTAGCCGAGCAGGCGGCGGGTGGCCTGCTTGTCGGCGAGCAGGTCCATCTCGTCCAGCTTGATCGTGCCTGCGTCCGGGTCCTGCAGCGTGGCGATCGTGCGCATCAGCGACGACTTGCCCGCACCGTTCGGGCCGAGCAGGCCGAACATGCCGTTGGGAATGTCCAGCGACACGCCGCGCAGCGCCTTCACGCCGTTGGCATAGGTCTTCGACAGGTCGCGAATCGTCAGCATGGACATCTTCCGGCGCCGCCCGCGCGGCATGGTCATGCGGGTCAGACTACGGTAAGGACTGGGGTCGCGCGTGCGCTCAAGGTCATGCATACGCTGGCGCATGGTGGCCGGAAAATCGGCGGAATCACCCGATCCGGGCATACGGAATGGGCGTGCCTTCGCTATGATTGAGGTCTTGTATGCGACCGCCATCCCCGAGCGGCACGCCATCGCCAGCAGGAGTCACCATGGCCGACCTCAAAGAAGCCCGCGTTCCCGATATCGGCCACGCCGACGTCCCCGTCATCGAAGTGCTGGTCAAGGTCGGCGACCGGGTGGAAAAGGAACAGAGCCTGATCACGCTGGAGTCGGACAAGGCGACCATGGAAGTCCCCGCGCCGTTCGCCGGCACGGTGAAGGAAGTGAAGCTGAAGGTCGGCGACGAGGTTTCCGAAGGCGCGGTGATCGCCGTCATCGAGACCGACGGCGCGGCTGCCGAACCGGCCGCGGCCAAGCCCGCAGCGGCGGCCCCCGCACCGGTTCCAGCTCCGGCTC
>DATCUT010000047.1:0-2189 GCA_036561785.1 Rhodanobacter sp. | reverse complement strand
GGCCGGCGCCGCCGATCACGCCCGGCCATTCGCGCGTGGTGCGCACGATGCGCACGGCGTAGTCGGTCACCGCCGCGTCCATGCGGATCGCGGCGACGCCCTGCTGCAGGGCCACCAGCCCGGCCTGGTCCAGCACCGGTTTCACCTGCGCCACGTCGAGGTCGGAAGCGACCTTGCCGTTGACCACGCCGGCGACCATGCGGCGCTCGTCTTCCAGGGTGGGATAGCCGATCGTCACCTTGATCAGGAAGCGGTCGAGCTGCGCCTCGGGCAGCGGATAGGTGCCTTCCTGCTCGATCGGGTTCTGCGTGGCCACCACCATGAACGGCGCCGGCAACGGGAAGCGGCGGCCCTCGATGGTCACCTGCCCTTCCTGCATCGACTCGAGCAGCGCGGCCTGGGTCTTCGCCGGCGCGCGGTTGATCTCGTCGGCCAGCAGCAGGTTCGCGAACACCGGGCCGCGGCGGATCTGGAAGCGCTCGGTCTTCGGGTCGTAGATCGCGTGGCCGGTGACGTCGGCCGGCATCAGGTCGGGAGTGAACTGCACGCGGCCGAAGCTGCAGCCGACCGACGCGGCCAGCGCACGCACCAGCAGGGTCTTGCCCAGCCCGGGCACGCCTTCGATCAGCACATGGCCGGCCGCCAGCAAGGCCAGCAGCACCTGGTCGAACACCTCGGTCTGGCCGATGAAGGCGTGCGCCACCTGCGTGCGCAAGGCACGGGCGTGCTCGCCGAGTTCGGCGATCGAAAGCGGTGCCGGCGGCGTGGCCGGGGCGGCGAGGGTCTCGGTGCTCATGGGCGGCTCCTGAGTCGGGCCAGGGTGATGATGGAAGCGCGAAACGCCTGCGCGTTCGCGGGTGATTGGAAGGCCTGGGCGATCTGCGCAGCGTCGAGTTCGCTGCGCTCGGCCAGGCGTGCGTAAAGGGCATCGCCGTTGAGCATCGCGCAGGCCGGATCGCGTCGGCGCAGGCGCGCCAGTACTGTCTGGCAGGCCAGGTTTTGCAAGCTGCGGCCGCCGTCGCGGCGATACAGGAACTCGCCGGCGGCCTGCACGTGTTCGAGCAGCGCGCGCCGATGCAATGCTGGCGCCGGCATCAGCGGACCCAGCCGCGCGCTGCGCATCGCCATCCACGCGGCCAGTAGCACGGCCAGTGCCAGCAGCGCGGGCCAGCCCTTGATCGACAGCCATGTCAGGAAGGCGGGGCCGTCCAGTGCGTAGACCAGATAGATCACCCCGTGTCCGCGGTTTGGCGCCAGCAGGCGCCAGGCGAACTGCTGTGCCGCGGCCCGTTTCAGCTGGTTGCGCGAGAGCGCGTTGAAGCTGCTCAACACGCTGACCGTGCCCTTGCCCAGCCGGGTGCGCGCGAACAGATAGCCGTCCTCCGCGTCGCCGATCGCCGCATCCACTGTCGCGCCCGCCGGCTCGATCCGGAAGCGCTGGCCGCAGAGTGAAACGCCATCCTTGTCGTCCGCGGCCGCCGTTACGCGGAGCGCGCGACAGACATAATCTGCCGCGCGCGGGTCGAGCAGGCCCAGCGCCTCGAACAAGGGCGTGTGCACGGCCGCGGCGGTGGATCCCGGCGACAGCAGCAGATGGCCACCGCCACGCACCCACGCGGCGATCCGCGCGGCATCGTCCACGTCGACCCGCGCCACGTCGTCGCCGAGCAGCAGGGTGTCGCCGGGCTTCAGCGGCATCTTCTGCGGGTCCAGTGTGGTCAGCGAGCGCGTCGGCAGGTTCAGCCGGTTCAACGTCCAGTCCAGCGCGAAGAAGCGGTTGTAGTGCGCCTCGCCATGCGCGGCCACCGGCTCGGTGACGTCCTTGCGCTCGAACGTGGCGAAGAAGCCGCCGACCAGGAGCAGCAGCGCGCCCGGCACCAGCAGGCTCACCAGGAGCGTCTTGCGATTCATGCCGACGCCCCCGCCTGTGCCGGCCAGCCGCTCAGCAGGCGTTCGATCGCGGCATCGTCCGGATAGCGGCCCGCATACGCGGCGAACTGCCAGGTGCGCACGATCGCGATGACGCGTTGCGCACGTGCAGGGTCCTCGATCGCCGCGGCCTGGCGCAACCAGTCCGCCTCGGTCGCCTCCGCCGCCAGCGGCAGTTGCAACAGCTGCGCGGTGTGTTCCACGCAGCCGCGATACAGCAGCGCCAGCGCCTCGCGCCGGCGTTGCGCCTGCCACAGTGC